>JAFGSL010000605.1 GCA_016934645.1 Anaerolineae bacterium | reverse complement strand
AGACTACAGGACTGAGGACTACGATACTATTCTCTCAGAGGAGTAACGGATATGGAATTGACATGGTATGGTTTGGGGTGTTTCCGCATCGTCGAGCGCGGGTACCCGGCGGTCGTGATGGACCCGTTCAACGAAGAGGAAACTGGTTTGGTGTTACCCCGTAGTCGCGCTGAGATTGTCACTTCGAGCGCACCGTTCGATGATCCACAACAGGCCCGCTGGAAAGGATTGCGCGGCATCTCGCGTACGCTGGCGGGGCCGGGCGAGTACGAGATCGGCGGTTTATTCATCACCGGTGTAGCGACCTTCCGTGACCGCAAACGGGGAGCGGAAGCGGGGCAAGACATCGTGTTTTCGGTGAACGTCAACGGCGTGGTGGTATGTCATTTGGGTGAGCTGGGCCACACACCCACGCAGGCGCAGGTGGAAGCGATGGGATCGGTCAATGTCCTGCTCATTCCGGTGGGCCTTCCCGGTGGTCTGGTTCCCGCTATGGCCTCTGAAATCGTCAGCATGGTCGAGCCGGATATTGTGGTGCCGATGAATTACAAGACGCCTGGCTTAAAACTGTCGCGGAACCCTGTCAACCGTTTCTTGAAGGAGATGGGCGTCACGTGGGGCGATCCGCAGCCCAGTCTGAAAATGCTTTCGGGCAGCAGCGGCGCTGAAGAGACCTACGTGGTGCTCTTGGAACCACAGCAAGGGTAAGGCCGTTCCAACGGTGGAACGTGTAGATATTTCACCGTTTTACGATTTTTACTTTAAGGAGGGAGACGTATGCAAAAACCAGGGCGATTATTGATCGTAGGTGTGATTGTGGTGTTGGTCGGCGTGGGGCTGTATCTCGTGATACAGGCTTCGTCCAAGTCGCAGCCGGTGACGGTCAGTGTGACGGAAGCGCAGGCGCAGATGGATGCCGGACAGTATACCGCGGCGCGTGACGCTTTGGAAAAACTTGTCGCGGCCGAACCGGGAAACGCTGAGGCGCATTTCATGCTCGGCTTGACCTATTTCAACCTGGGTGAATACGCCAAAGCGCAGGCCTCTTTCAAGCAGGCGATGGCATTGGAGCCGCAGCGCGCAGCGGCGGTGCATCACAACCTGGGCGTGCTGGCGTACCAGACCGGTGAGATGGAAACAGCCGTCGCGGAATTCAAGGCCGCGCTGGCGGCCGATCCCAACGATCCCGACAGCCATTATCAACTTGGCGCAACGTATTTGCAGATTGCCGTTTCGACTTCCGATCTGACGTATTTGCAGCAAGCCGAAACTGAGTTTGAGCAAGTGTTGGCCTTAGCGCCGGGAAAACCCGAAGCCCTCGTGGGATTGGGGACGCTGTACTTGAACCAAAACAGAATCGCCGAGGCCATTGCGCTGTTAGAGCAAGCCGTGCAGGGCAACCCGCAGATGCGTGAGGCGTTGTTTGCTCTGGGGATGGCTTACTTTGCCAGCGGCGATGTTGCTTCGGCGAAGGCGACCCTTCAGCAATTCCTGGATACGCAGCCGCCGGAGCAGTGGGCCAACGAAGCGCGCGAGATTATGAACCAATTAGGCCCGTAGACGGTTTAGGACGCTGCCTGGGATCAGGTGATGTGGATGCGTGGTCTTCGGGACCGGAACCGTTGGTAAAGCGAAGCATTGGTATTCAGTCGTTGATTGTGCTCAACGGTATGTTTATGGTATAATTATGGTTGGATGGATCAGATATCCGCTGTGGTTTTTTTTTGTTCGTTTTCGCTTTTCTAAGTTTTAGTCTACGAGGAGGTTACGATGATTAAGGGAATTCACATGGTCTTGGCTTCACGCCGCGAGCGTCTGCGGTATGGATTGGGCGCGGTCTGTATCGGGTTAGCCGCGCTGTTGTTCTTGCTGTCCTTCCGCGGAGGGGCAGCGCAGGGATTGGCTGCGCCGTTGGCGCCCGCAATTCCTGTGATGAGTAGTGAAACTTCAATTGTGGCTACGAATAACACCGTGGGACAAGCCGTTGCAGGTGAGCTTGTCACTGTCACGGCGATATTCAATGTGCCACAAGAGGGAGAGGTCATTTACAATGCTTCGCCCCGCGTGGTGTTACAGGATGGGCTTTATCCTGTTGGCGCAACCCATCCTTATACGTTGTATACTGGTACCAGGAATGAGTTAAGAGTAATTGAAGGTTCTGGTAACATCGTGGCATATACCGGTGCATTGATTGTCTTTCATAACCAGGGCACAATTACAGGCACCGATGCACTGACGATGACGGTCTATGCTGTACGCAGGCAAAAGAACTATGTAGGCACACCTGCTGATATTACTCCTACCGATCTAAGAGTGCAAGGGATATTGCGATACTGTACCGGTGATCCCGGTTGCTTGCCAACGCTGGTTGTCAATACGCCGGCTAATGCTGCTGCGGGACAAGTGGCTGCGATTCAGCCTTCGATCGACACAAGCTATGAGTCCGCATATCTCGATGCGGCGCAGTTGGGTGCGGGCGGTGGACAAGTGCGGCTGACGTTTACAGCAATCGCTGCTGCAAATTCCCCGACAGCTTACGACATTGTCTACACGGCAACATTGGGTTCGGGTTTAACTCACGCCGCTTCTAACGGCGCTGGGGTTGGTGCAGGGAATGTGACTGTGGTGGGTGAGACGACTTATGTCACATGGACTGTTCCGGGGAGTATGGTTGCGCCGCAAACCTGGCAGGCTGTGGTTACGGCAACACTGCCTAACACGTTCACGGTTGGGCGAGAATTCACCTATCTAGGGACGGCTGCATATGAAACCTTCGCCGGTGACGTCCCCTATGAAGGGAAGTATGCTACATCCACGTCGCCTCAGTATCCATTGCGCCCTGGCGTCTCGATTACCACAAAGACCTCTGTGCCTTCCACCGGCTCGGTAACGATGGGCGACCGCATCACGTATACCTTGACCTTCCGGCAGGCAGCCAATACGGAGATGCAATTCCCCTATTATGTGGATACATTGCCGCGCGGCTTCCATTATGTATCGGGCACGTTGACGCAACAGGGCGCGACGTTGCTCGGTTATGAGGTTCTGGAAGGCCCGTCAGTAGGGACCGGCGCTGCGACGCGCTACTTCGAGAATCTTCGTGTGAACATGGATACGCCCCCTGTTATTTCGACGGTGCGGCAGATCACCCTTAGCTATGCAGCTTTGAACACCGGTTTGGATTATCGAGGTTTACCGGTTTGGGAAAGCCCTGCGAATATGCAAGCAGCCAACATTAATACTGTCGAAAGTACGACTGGCGCTATGCTTTATTGGACGCCGCCGCAAGGGTTCAGCTACGGTAACTTGGGCAGCAGTTACACTAACCTGACAACAAAGGCCGATTCGACGGCGGTCTATGTCATCCAGCCGTTCCTGGCAAATGCGCAATTTGACGCGCTGCGCAATGGCACAGCGCCTGTCAATATTGGCGACCCTGTGGTGTTGCTCATTCGGATGCGCAACAGCGGCTATGTGCCGGCATACGAATTGCAGGTGTGTGACACCCTGCCTGAAGGGTTTGCGTATGTTACGACCTTCAGTTGTGCTCCTGTGGGCAGCGGCACACCGGCTTGCCCGGCGTTTACGACACCTACGCCAGGCAGCACGGGCAAGGTCTGTTGGACGTTTGACGGTTTGCCACGCACGAATACTACCTCGCAATACTATGAGCTGAATTACCAGGCGCAGGTATTGCCAACGGCTGTGCCGGGGGTGTATAGCAATGCAGCAAGTGTGGAGGACTACAGCAGCAAGCGCGGTATCGTGGAGGGCGAGCGTGAGTATAGCGATTTCCCGCAGGCGCTTACCTCGGACAACTGTGGCGCTGCTTGCATTACGGTGTTGGGGCTGGCTGCGGATAAACAAGCCTGGGTGGATGAAGTCTCGCCTGGCGCTTTGTTGACCTATACTTTGTGGTTGACGGATACGCGGAATACAACGCCATATTCCGGTGTGGTTGTCACGGACACGTATGATACCTTGCTCTCTTTTGTGAGCGCCGATCCGCCTGTTACAGCGCATCACACCGGGGCGCGGCAGCTTATCTGGGATGTGGGGACGCTGTCCACTGGCGGCTCGAGGCAGATTGTCTTGACGATGCGCGTTGCTGAGATTGTCGCAGAGCGATACGTCCTGACCAATACAATGACGTGGGACAGCGCGCAGAGTTTGCCTTTCACCATTGCAGAAACAACCGCTATCGCTGTGCCTGCGTTGCACTTGCGTATGGATGGCCCTCAGGCTACCCATGCCGGCCAGGAGATCACCTACACGGTGATGTATAGCAACACCGGTACGGCTGCTGCGCCTGTGGTGTTGACTCTGGACTATGGTCCCCACGTGGAATTCTTATCTTCATCACCGTTGACGCCGCGTTCTGGCACAGATAACGTTTTCGATGATGCGGTAGGATCGGGTGAGAGTCGCACACTGACGATCACCCTGCAGGTAAAAGCCCCGCTACCCTATGATCTCGCCGGACCGTTGACGGCCTCCGTGTTGTTGGTAAGCTCCGGCGCGGAGTCAAAACAGGCCGGCATCTCGATGACTCTGGATCGTCCGTTGTTGGTATTGGAAAAGACCGGCCCACTAGTTGCGCCACCGGTGGGTCAGATTGCAGAATATGTGATTCGGGTGCAGAACCGGGGCACGTATTCGGCTACCGGTGCAGTGATTACCGATACGTGGGGAACAAATCTAGGATATCGTGCCATCAATGGTGACTTTGGTTGGGTGCTCTCCGGTGATGGAACCTACGCTACTCAGTCCCTAGGAACGCTGGGCGTTGGTGAGACTGTCACGAAGTTTTTCCAGGTGGATATCGTTGGGTTGGCCATTTCGTATACGAATCAGATTGATCTGACAACACAACAGACAACGCGGCAGTCTGAAATTGAACAGACCTGGCAAGCCAGCATCGCCACCACCAAATCGGTGACGCCGGTGCCGGCGTTCCCTGGTCGGGTTTTGACCTACACGGTGTATTATACGAGCACTGCCAACTTCCCAATGGTGAATGCGCTTGTGACGGATACACTGCCGAATGACTTTGTCTATTTGGGACAATCGACGGCACAGGCCAGTGGCTGTCAGTCACCATCATGGACATTCACTGCTCCTGGCGGCGGTGGAGGCGGCAACGCGGTGTGGTCCTGCGCGACCCTGTTGGCCAACGCCAGTGGGCGCTTCATCATCTGGGGAGAGGTCAAAGCGGGGGCTGAAGGTACGAATCTGGAAAACTGGACAACGACTTCGGCCTTGGATGTCCCCATTCGACCTATCGAAAGACCTCTCGTCACGCGCGTCGCGCGTCCGTGGTTGCGCGTGGATAAAACGGTTGTACCCACACACCCGGTTGCACCAGGAGACTTGCTGACCTATACCCTCACCTATGAAAACTACGGCACCGATCCGGCCTACAATGTGATCATCAAAGACCAATTGCCCGCGCAGGTTGCTTTCGTGAGTTGCTCAGGCGGGAGCAGTTGTAACCACTCGGGCGGGCTGGTCACATGGAATCTGGCTCAAGTGCCGGTCAGTACGGTGGGCAGCGTAAAGGTCGTCGCGGAGGTCAAGGCCGCTACTGCCGGGCAGACCGCGGTGAATGCGGACTATACGATCCAGTCGGATCTTTTGTCGGTGGCCGATACGATCACAGGTCTTTCGGTGTCTTCGGAGATCCGGGATCCGAACCTGGCGGCTGAGAAATTGGCAGATCCACCCTCTGTGACGCAGGCTGCAGATCGCATCACTTACACGATCGAGCTGACCAATGATGGTGGAGGTATTCTGCACAATGTGGTGATCACTGATGCCATTGCCGCACGTACAATCGTAGATACGCCGACTTTGCCGCCAGAGTGCGTTGTAAGTGGTGAGGCGGCGGTAGACGAGGTAGTTACATGCAACATTGGCACGATGGCGCAAGGTGCGATCAAGGTAGTGGAATTCAAAGTGTACCTCGCAGGAGCGCCGGTTCCGGGAGACTTTGTCACCAATACAGCCTATCGTTACAGCGATGAAACGGCCTCTGAACCTACCAATGCTACCACGGTATGGATAACGACCGGCTGTATCCCGCCGCACAATGTCGACTTCACGGTCTCTGCCAATCCGCAGGCCGGTCAGCCGGTGACGTTTACGGCTTCGGCGGCGGGGAGCACGCCGATGACGTTTGCCTGGGCGTTCGGCGATACGCAAACCGGCAATGGGCAGGTTGTTCAGCATACGTATGCTGTCAGCGGCACTTACAAAGTCGATTTGACCGTCAATAACAGTTGTGTCGTCCCGGTGACCATTTCCAAGAACGTCTTTGTGCCCGGCGCTCCGGAAATCGCATGGACGCCTGCAAGCTTCAACCTGTCCGCCGTAGAAGGTTCGGAGACGGTGCTTGAGAACACGTTGACGGTGACCAACCTGGGAACCGACACGTTGCTATGGAGCATCGAGGTAATGACGCCGACGGAGGCGACGTGGCTCAAGATCGCGGTCAGCGGTCCACCCTCGACGGTTATCTTGCCCGGTCTCGGCACTGCGCCCGGCGCGAGCACGCCAGTGACCCTCTATCTGGATCCAACCGGTCTCACGCCAGACGTTTATACGGCATGGTTGCGCATCGAAAGTAATGATGCCGATGAGTCTGTGGTTTTGATTCGCGTCACCTTTACGATCCAAGTGGCTGAAGAAGATCACTTCATTTTTCTGCCTTTGGTGCTTAGAAACAATTAATAGCACAGGTCTTTATCTTCCTGGGCCGTGCAGATTGCAGGCCCAGGAAGATTCAAATGGTTGTCCCTGGACGAGGTAAGTCTACTATGAACGCGCCGGTTAAGTTGATGATGACCTGGGACATCAGGCCCGGACACGAGAAAAAGTACTTCACGTTTATCTCGCAGGAGTTCCCGACTATCTTGCAGGATGCGGGGCTGCAATTGAGCGACGCCTGGTACACAATCTACGGGGTATGGCCGCAGATCAGCATGGGTTTCGTGAGCGAGAACATACAGACCGTCGAGGACTTTCTGGCCTCTGAACTGTGGTTAGGTTTGAAGCATCGCCTGTTGGCCTACATCCAGGGGTATGAACAGAAGATCATCCCCGCGCGCGGTGGATT
>JAFGSL010000604.1 GCA_016934645.1 Anaerolineae bacterium | reverse complement strand
CCGGTCGTCGCCCCGGTCATCGGCGCAACCAAGATAGCGCATCTTGAAAGTGCGGTTGAATCCTTATCCATCCGGTTAACGCCGGAAGATGTGGCGTATCTGGAAGAGCCATATGTACCCCATCCGGTCGTTGGACTCATTCCGTATGGCGGGCAGCTATTGAGTGCCCGGAAATAACAATAACGGATGACCAAACATAAGCACAAAATCAGTTCCAACATTCAGGGCATCGGCTTTCTCGTGCTGGCGATGCTGATCTTCTCCCTCCAGAATATCGCCGTCAAATGGATTGGCGGCGATTATTCTGTGTTGGAAATCGTTACGCTTCGTAGCTTGACGGCCTTGCCCTGTACGTTGCTTCTCTATCGCTATTATGAAGGCGAGCGGGGACTGCCTACCACGCAGCGGCGCACACTCGAATATGTACGCGGCGTCTTTTTGTTTCTCTCCTATACCGCCCACATGATGGGACTGGCTGCGCTGCCGCTGGCCGATGTCGAAGCGCTGCGCTTTTCGGCCCCGCTGATGATCACGGTGTTATCGGTGGTGATGCTGGGCGAAAAAGTTGGGCCGCATCGCTGGCTGGCACTGGTCGTCGGGTTTATGGGCGTGCTCTTTGTCGTCCAACCCGGTGCGGCGACGTTCAATCTAGGCTCCATCTTCATTTTGATCTCGGTGCTGTTCTACGCGCTCAATGTGATACTCACGCGCAAGCTGCAAAGCACTGACAGCAGCGCGACGATGGCTTACTTCAGTTCTTTGGTTTATCTTGTTGCCGCTTTAGTTTTTGTGCCATTGTCTCTTGTTGTGGGCGAGATGTCTGGCGTTCATCCAAGCCTCGCGTTTCTTTTTCGCTCCTGGAGCATGCCGACTTTATTGGATGGGAGCATTATGTTGGGCCTAGGGTTGGTGTGGGCTGGGGGGATGTACTGTATGGCGCGTGCTTACAGCCTGGCGCTGGCTTCCGTCGTCGCGCCGTTTGAATATCTGTCGCTGCCCATTAGCGTCATGTGGGGCCTCGTTTTATGGCACGAGATCCCGGCCTGGACGACGTGGGCTGGTGCGTTTTTGACATTGTCCAGTGGGATGTATATTCTGTTTAGAGAGCGAAGAGCACGGTCTGTGAAAGTTGCGTGACGAAAATTTTGTCAACGTATGATTTTCCATTTTCAAAGTCAGAGTTAGTTCCGAACAATTCATCACAATATAGAAAGGATAGTGTTTTATGATTTACAAACCATTTCACGAACTGAACATTTCAACTTTGGGGATGGGCAACATGCGCCTGCCTACCGTCGGAGGAGAACGCAGCGCCCCGATTGACGAAGCCAAGGCCAGGGCGATTATCGAATACGCCTACGAGCATGGCGTCAACTATTTCGATACCGCCTATATGTACCACGGCGGCGAATCGGAAAAATTCGTGGGCAAAGTGCTCAACCAATATCCCCGTGAGAGCTGGCACCTGGCCTCCAAAATGCCGGGCCACATGATGCGCTACAACAATGGGAAGCTGACATTTGTGGGATACTTGTCTGATATGACACCGACCTCGCCTGCCGACATCTTTGAAGAGCAATTGGAGAAATGCGGCGTGGACTACTTTGACTTCTATCTGCTGCACAACTTCTGTGAGACCGCTTACGACTTCTACACCGATGAGGATTTAGGTGTGGTGGAGTATCTGCTGGCGCAGAAGGAAGCCGGTCATATCCGGCACTTGGGCTTCTCCGCCCACGCGCGCGCCGAGACCATTGACAAGTTCCTGAACTGGCGGGACTGCTTCGAGTTCGTCCAGATTCAGCTCAATTACCTGGACTGGACCTTGCAGGACGCCAAGCGGAAGTATGAAGTCATCACAAGCCACGGCATTCCGGTGATCACGATGGAGTCCTGCCGTGGCGGACGTCTCGCCTCCCTCAACGAAAAGGCCGAAGCTCTACTCAAAAAGGCGCGGCCCGACGACTCCATCGTCTCGTGGGCGTTCCGCTTCCTGCAATCCCTGCCCAACGTGCAGGTCGTCCTCAGCGGCATGACGACGATGGAGCAGGTCGTGGAGAACGTCAAGCTCTTTTCCGAGCCTGATCCGACGACGGAAGAAGAGAAAGAACTGCTTTGGCAGGTGGTAGACACGATGGTGGACCTCGTGCCCTGCACGGCCTGCCGTTACTGCTGCGATGTCTGTCCGCAGGGCCTGGATATTCCCACGCTGATTTCCATGTACAACGAAGCGAGCTTTGGCAATGCCTTCATCCTTCACTTCACGCTGGACGCGATGACGGAGGAGGAACTGCCTTCCGCCTGTCTGGCTTGCGGAGAGTGCAAACAGGTCTGCCCGCAAGGCATTGACATTCCCGATATTATGAGCAAGTTCGCTGAAATCATCGCGGCTATGTCCCACTGAGGAACTATCGGCCGCCGCGGTTGCGGCGGCCGGTCAGTTTCTGGGCATGTGCAAAATCGTGGTCATTTCTTGATTTTTGTACTGGTCAACAAGATATTGTACACTCAGTTGAATCGGTTTTCACCGCTGAGCACGCTGAGGACGCAGAGATATAGTATAAAATCTCAGCGTTACTCTGCGCACTCGGCGGTAAAAATCTACTGCTTTTGTGTTTAATATCATCCTGACCAATACATCATTTCTTGATTTTTGATTATTTCTTGTTTCAATTTACAATACAGTAGGTAAGACCAAATAGATAGCTGAGTTTCATTTCGTGAACGATCTGCTCATCTGGGTGTTTCCAGGTACCGAGTTTAAGGATGTATGATCCCTCAACCCTATGCTCAACTAAAAAAGATTGCGCTCTTTGCCGGCCTCTCCGTACGGACGCTGGACCGCATTGCGGAAGTCGCGAGCCGGCGCGAGTTCGCCGCCGGTACGCAGATTTTGCTGGCTGGTGCCCCCTGTACGATGGTCTACTTCGTTGTGACAGGGACTGTACGCGTCTACCGTCTCTCCCTCGAAGGGCGCGAGCAGGTGTTGATCCACCTGGAACCGGGCCAGGCCCTCAACGTGGTGCCCGGGCTCCTCGAAACCAAAGCCGCGCGCAACCTTTCCAACGCCGAGGCATTCACCGATGTGACGCTCTACGCCATCCCCCGTGAGGATTTCCTGTCCCTGCTGGAGCACTGTCCGGAGCTGGCGACCGCCGTGCTGCGTGACATCGCCGCACGCTTGGTGCATCTTACGGAATTGGTCGACGATCTCTCACTGCGGACAGTGCGCGCACGCTTGGCCCGCTTTCTTCTGGAGCAATCCAATGCCGAAGCCCCGGTGCGTTGGACTCACGCGGAAATTGCTGCCCGCATCGGCACCGTGCGCGTCGTCATCAGCCGCACACTGCGTGCCTTCGCTGCCGAAGGTATCCTTGATGTCCAGAGACAGCGCATCAGCGTGGCGAACCGTGACGCGCTGTTGCGCGAAGCCAACACATAGGCGTTTTTCCCACCTTATGTTACCTAAGTTACAGACATCTTGCTCATATTCTGTTATCCTATGAACAAAGCTCAAAAACGGAGAGTACAACGGATGGACGAGTGGATGCTTCCCACCATCGATTTAAATCACTGCACAGGTTGTGGCTTGTGCGAGCAGCGCTGCCCCACCCATGCCGTGACGATGGTCGAAGGGTATCCGCGCATTGTGCACCCACAAGACTGTGTCTATTGTGCCACCTGTGAGGATTTCTGCCCAGAAGGGGCGATCACACTGGTCTACGAGATTGTACCGTCCGCACATTAGAGGTAAATCAAAAGTAAGGGAGGCTGTGATGTCAATGTTTTGTTATCAATGTCAGGAAACTGCACGCAATGAAGGATGCACCGTGCGCGGTGTGTGCGGCAAGACGCCGGAGGTTTCACATCTGCAAGACCTGCTTATCTGGTTTCTGAAGGGGGTCTCGTACTGGGACCTCAAAACGCGCGAATTGGGCGACGGCAATCCATCAGCGGGTCTTTTTGTAGCCGAGGGGCTGTTCCTCACGATCACCAACGTCAATTTTGATCCAGAAAGCTACGCTCAATGGATCCGCAAAGCTGTGACGCAACGCGACGCGCTCCGCGCGGCAGTAGAAGCACAGGGCGCAGCCCCTGCCGATCTGCCGGAGATGGCGACGTGGACGCCGCAGCTCTACACGGTGGCAGCGCTCGATCTGAAGGGGCAGACGGTGGGCGTGATGGCCGATACTGACCTTGATCCGGACATCCGCTCACTGCGGGAACTGTTGATCTACGGGCTGAAGGGCCTGGCCGCCTACACCGATCACGCCTACGTACTCGAACACACTAACGATGACTTGCTGGCCTTCATCGAGGAGGCTTTGGTGGCGACCACAGATGATACGCTCAGCGTTCAGGACATGGTCGGGTGGGTGCTCCGCTGTGGCGAGATGGGGGTGGAGGGGATGCGCTTGCTCGATGAAGCCAACACCAGCACCTACGGCCATCCCGAACCCACGCAGGCCAACATCGGCGTGCGTCCTGGCCCCGCGATCCTGATCAGTGGCCACGACCTGCGCGATCTGGACGAGTTGCTTCAGCAGACTGAAGGCACGGGCATCAACGTCTACACCCACGGTGAGATGCTACCCGCCAACGCCTATCCTGCTTTCAAGAAATACGGCCACTTCGTGGGTAACTACGGAGGCTCGTGGTGGCACCAGCAAGAGGAGTTTGCGTCGTTCGGCGGCGCGATTCTGCTGACAACCAATTGCCTCGTCCCGCCGAAAGAAAGCTACAAGCACCGGCTCTTCACAACAGGTCTGGTCGGCTGGCCTGACGTGACCCACATTCCCGATCGGGAGCCGGGCCAGCAGAAGGACTTCAGTGCTGTGATCGTCAAAGCAAAAGAGAGTGGCGAACCACAGGCACTGGAAGAGGGTACCATCCCTATCGGATTTGCGCGTAACACGGTGATGAGCGTTGCTGACAAGGTCATCGCGGCAGTGCAGGCGGGCGCTATCAAACGCTTCGTGGTGATGGCTGGCTGTGACGGACGCTTCAAGGATCGTAACTATTACACCGAAGTCGCCCAGGCGCTGCCCAATGATCACGTCATCCTGACCGCCGGTTGTGCCAAGTATCGCTACAACAAGCTGGATTTGGGCGCCATCGACGGCATCCCGCGCATCCTGGATGCGGGGCAATGCAACGATTCCTACTCGCTGGCCTACATCGCGCTGCAACTCAAAGATGCGCTGGGTCTCGACGATATCAATGGCCTGCCCATCGCCTACGACATCGCCTGGTACGAGCAGAAAGCCGTCCTCGTGCTGCTGGCGCTGCTCTCCCTGGGCGTCAAACACATCCGCTTAGGCCCCACGCTGCCCGCGTTCCTCTCCCCGGGCGTGACTGAGGTGCTGGTCGAGCACTTCGACATCAAGCCGATTGCATCGGTCGAAGAGGACGTCGCGGCTATCGTCGCTGGGGCGTAGTTGCAGCGAGTCAGGTGCGACGCATCATTTTCTGAGTGCGTCGCACTTATATTGATTAGGAGAAATATGGACATAATCAATGCTTTAGAAGCCCAGGAAATGGATAACGCACATAACGTCAATGTGCGCGCGTTGCACAGCACCGAACACGTGCAGGTTGTGATGATCACGCTGTCACCCGGGGAGGCGCTCAAATTACATCTCACACCGGTTGATGCATTCTTCTACGTGCTGGAAGGCGAGGGCGTGGTCGAGATCGGCGGTCAGCAGAAAACGGTTCATAAGGATCAACTTATCCCCAGCCCAGCAAAAATTCCTCATCGCTTGAGGAACGAAAGTAACGCGACTTTCCGCTTTTTAGTGGTCAAAACGCCGCGGCAAAAAGACAAATCACGCTTGTTGTGAAGTGTCAAGTTGTATTTTGGAGGATATGTATGCCCCAAAACCCTGTTATTCCTATCGTGATTACATGGTTGCATAATCTCTTTACCGCTGTGTGGCTCGGCGGGTTGGCTGCCTTGGCCTGGGCCGTGCTGCCTGCTGTGCGCCGAACACTCGGTGCCAAAACGGAGACTAAAGCGCTAATGTCGGCTATCCAGAAGCGATTGAGTACGGCCGTTTACATCAGCATCGTGGGTTTGTGGCTCACGGGCCTGCTGATAACACGTCGTGCAGGGAGCGCTCTTTTTCAGGCGAGTACACCCTACGGCATTGCGTTGATGATCAAACATATCCTGGTGCTACTGATGGTCGCCGTGAGCTTGCTGCGTAGCTTTGGCATCCGCCTCAAAGCTCTGCATATCACACCCAAGCGTCAGATGGCACTGCTGATTTTGAACGTGGTGCTGGGAGTGCTAGTTCTGGGAGCTACGGCGGCCTTGTCGGTGTTGCCCGGCCCGAACTGAGATCAGTTTATCCCATCAAAATAATCGGGTAGGAGGGGGCCTCACGGCCCCCGTCCTCCCACACTACCAAACATACGGGTCCGTACCTGGTGGTTTCTTCTACGGTTGTAACCGCACATACCTCTGAAAAAGACTAACGAGACCAAGAGCAACGAACCAGGCGTTGTTCATTGCTTCGTGGGCTTGCGAAGCACTAGCCATTCGCCACCAACCGCACCCCGCACCGGCCAACTTCCGCGCCCGCCACTGGGGAACCCCCAAGCGATGCAGGAAATCGAAGATGGCTTTTCGACGTTTGCATTGTTTGAGCCGGTAACAGCGCAATTTTTGGCGTAGCCATTCATCGAGGTGTTGTAGCCACGTGCGGCACGCCGCATAACGGAAATACGTTACCCACCCCGTCTGGAAACTGTTCAGTTCCCCAATGATTTGCGCAAACGACACCCCGCGGTTGCGTCGCGTGATGGCTCAAATCCGCTGTTTGATGCGTTGGATGCTCCGGAGCGCTAACCCCAAGCGTCCATTATCAAGCGACAATTAGAAATACCCATGCCGTAGGGCTAGGCCTCGGCGACCTGGGCCACGGGTTCCGCAGCCAGGACAATGCCATTGCGCCGGGCGACTTCTTCGGCCCGCACGCTTTTCACGTCTTTGCCAAACTCTATAATCAGGCTGTGATGCACCACCCGGTCGATCGCTGCCGCGGTGGTGAGGGGATTCTTGAAGATCTGATCCCACTCGGAAAAGACGAGATTCGAGGTGATAACGACACTGCGCCGTTCATACCTTTCGACCAGAAAGGTAAACAAAACTTCCATCTCCTCGCGGCTCTGAGCGTACCGTGGCGTTCTACAATAAATATGTGAAGGGCCAATAGTACCCACAGTCCTTTTTGACGAAATAACATCCTATGGAGCATTGAATCATGGTGCAAGCAAAAGCTATTCCCACACACCGAGACAAGCTAGCCCAACGAAAGGCTGCCATCGGGTTGTGGGCGGTCTTCATCACGCAGTTTGTCAGCTTTCTCTTCATCAACGCCCGAAACATCGCCCAGCCGGTCATGATTGCCGAATTCAATGGAATGGCGTTGTTCTCCTGGTTAATCGCGCTGCCCGCCCTCAGCGGCTCGGTGGGAATGTTGCTGTTCGGCAAGCTCTCGGATATGTATGGGCGGCGCGCGATCTTGCTCACGTCGATGGCGCTTTTCCTAATCGGGTTGTGCCTTGTGCCACTGAGCACCACAATGGCTTTTGCCATTGCCGCCCGCACGTTTATGAGCCTGGGGCATTGGGCGACTGTCTCGCGTGAGTGCAATCGCAATGGTGATTTCTTTGCTAATGATCGTCACGATTCCTGAAGTGGCGATGGATGCGGAGACTGCGGATACGACCAGTAATTAAATCCATGAACTTCACGGCGCCATTTCGAGAAGTTTTTGCGATCAAAAAGGTGGACATGATCACAACAATTGTTAAATCCCGGAGAAATACGCAGTCTTGCTGACTACAGATGCGTATGAGTATTTTCCCGACTACACTTCCACCGGTAACGACCTCACCCGCTGCCCTGTTGCCTGGAAGACGGCGTTGGCAATCGCCGGGGCCGCACCGACCATCACCGGCTCCGCGAGGTTCTTCGCGCCGAACGGCCCTTCGCGCAGGGTGGTCTGGATGTACACTGCGTCGATGTCTGGCACATCAATCGCGCGCGGGATGCGGTATGAGTTCAGTTCCAGCGTTTGGGGGATGGCGTTTTCGTAGCGGAAGTGCTCCGTAAGCGCGTAGCCGAGTCCCTGCACGACCCCACCATAGAATTGACCGAGCGCCCCGGCGGGATAGAGAATCCTTCCCGCGTCATGCGCTGCCCACAGTCTCGAAATGGTGGTTTTCCCCGTCCGCATGTTGACCTCCACCTCGGCGACGAGCGCACCGAAGACGTAACAAAAGTACGGTTCGCCAGTGCCCTTCTCAAAATCCCAGTGGATGGGCCGGATTTCCCATTTGCCCTCGACCGAAAGCGGCAGGCCCATCGCGCGGGCGTGCGCCGTCACCGCCTCGAAGGTCAGCGGCTCCTCGTCGGGGCCGACAAAGCGTTCGCCGTCACGCACGAGCTGCTCCGGCGTGCAATGTAGCGCATCCACCGCCGCGAAGGTGAGTTGTTGCAGCAGCTTCTCCGCCGCCACGCGCACCGCATTGCCCCCCACAATGGATGCGCGCGAGGCCACGGTCGGCCCGGAGTCGATGGCAGTGTGTGTATCGGGGCGCAACACGCGAACCCTGCGCATCTCCACGCCCAGAATTTCCGCTGCCAGCAGGCTGTAGACGGTGCGGCTACCTTGCCCGTAATCGGTGAGACCAGAAGTGAGCGTGATGCCGTCGTCTGGGTCGATGGCGAGCGTGGAAACGGCGAAATCGTGGCCCTCGCCGCCCAAGCCACTGCCGTGGAAATAGCAGGCCACGCCAAGCCCCTTGCGACGGACGGCGTCCGCGGGCTGCTGCGCGTAAGCCGCGCGCTTCCGTTCCCAGTCCGACGCTTCGCGCACCCGTTCCAGGCAAGCCGACAGTCCCACTACGTGTTCGATGGGATCGCCCGTCATCGTGCGGTCGCCCTCGCGTAGACAGTTTTGCAGGCGAAAATCCAGCGGATCGCGTCGCAGGCGGTGCGCCAACTCGTCGATGGCCATTTCAACAGCGGCACCGGCCTGTACGTTGCCGAAGCCCCGGAACGCGCCGGAGAAGCCGTTGTTCGTGTAGACGGCGGTCGTGTTCACATGAACAGCACGGTAGCGATACGCGCCCGCAGCGTGCATCGTCGCGCGCCACGAAGCCAACGGCGTCATCGATGCATACGCACCGCTATCCATCAGCATCTCGACGTTCGCCGCTTGCAATGTGCCGTCAGCCTCCGCACCGACGACGAGGCGAATCTGCGACGCCTGGCGTTTGTACGACGCGGCCATCGACTCGGCACGGGAGAAGACCAACCGGACGGGACTTCCGGCAACCAACGCCAGCTTGGCTGCCTGCGCCGTGGTCTGGTAGAGCGTATCGTCCTTGCCGCCGAACGCGCCGCCGGTCGGCGGCTGGATCACGCGGACAAGGTTTTCGGGCAATCCGAGCACCGCCGCCGCGATATCACGGTTAATGAAGGGGCTTTGGTTGTTGGCGTAGAGCGTCACCCCGCCGTCGGGTTCGGGGATCGCCAGCACGCCTTCGGTCTCGATGTAGGCATGCTCCTGGTGAGGAAAGGTGTAGACTTCGTCCAGGATGACGGGGCATTCGGCCAGAATCGGGGCAGGATCGCCGTTACGCAGGATATGCCGGTCGCACAGATTGCCTTCGCCCAGACCACCTGCCGTCAGTGTTGTAGGCTTGTCGGGGATGATAGGTGCGCCGGCATCCAGCGCGCGGGTCATATCACTGACTACCGGCAAAGCCTCGAGTTCGAGCACAATGGCATCAATCCCCGCCTGCGCCGCCGCCTCGGTCTCAGCTGCCACCGCCGCGATAGCTTCGCCGACAAAGCGCACTTTCTCGTAAGCCAATACGTATGCATCCTTCACCGGCCAGCCGAAGTTGCCGTGATCCACAAAATCCGCGTGGGTGATGACGGCCTTGACACCAGGAACGGCCAGCGCCGGGCCGGTATCCAGTTTGACGATGCGCGCGTGCGGCAAAGGGCTACGCAGTACCTTCGCATAGAGCATCCCTGCTACGCGCATATCCCCCACGTACTTCGCCCGCCCAGAGACCTTGTCGGGGCCATCCACGTTCTGAATCTTTAGGTTGCCGACGTATTTTAGATTTTGGATTTTGGATTTTGGATTTTGGGATTCGCCGATTCGCTCATTCGCTGATTCACTGATACGCTGATTTGCTGATTCGCTCATTCTTCGCTTCGCCGCCAGTTCGACCGCATCCACAATCTGCTGGTAACCGGTACACCGGCAGAGGTTTGGTGAAATAGCGCGGCGGATTTCGTCGCGGGTTGGATTGGGGTTGGCGCGCAGCAGTGCCTCGGCAGCGATGACCATCCCCGGCGTACAGTAGCCGCACTGTACCGCGCCACATTCCAGGAACGCCTGTTGCAAGTCGCTGAGGCCACCATCAGGGGCGTGGATGCCTTCGATGGTGGTGACGGCGCGTCCAACAATCTTCGACACCGGCGTGCGGCACGACTTCGCCAGTTTATCATCCACCAGCACCGAGCACGCGCCGCACGTGCCTGTCTCGCACCCGCGCTTCGTCCCGGTCAGCCCGAGCACTGAGCGCAGCAGATCCACCAGGAGCATATCCTCAGGAATATCCGGCAAAGAAACGCTTACACCATTGAGCGTGAATTCGAGGTTCATAGGTCTCCTTCAAACATTGAAAATGGCAAATGGTAAATTGAAAATGGCGAGTGGCACACCCCATCCATACTCGGTTCTTCAATTTTCAATTTCCAATCAACAAATCTCCAAATTTTCCGATGCCCCAGCCGAAGTAGGCGACGGCAGCAACGACAACAAACAGGACGGAGCCGGCAATAACAGCGTAATCCGCTGCGCGCAATCGCGTCTCGTGCAGGTACGTGCGTTGGGAGCTACCGGTGAACGCCCTGGACTGCAAAACGATGTCGAGCATCTGCGATTTGACGAGTGCGCCCAAAATGAGCGGGACGGCGATTTTGGCGTAGACGCGCAGGCGCTTGAGTGTTCCCATCGTCTCGAACGCCAATCCTCTCAACCGCTGCGCCTCAATGATCGTTTGGATCTCCTCGAACAGCAACGGGAAAAAGCGCAGCGTCGAAGAGAAGATAAAGGCTATTTTATATGGAACGCGCGCTTTGACCATGCCGATCACCATCGCGTTGACGTCGGTGGTAAAGATGCCCAGAGGCAGCACCAGGATCATCGTCAGCGTTTTGAAGACGACGTTGAGCGCGTACAGCACGCCCTCCCACGTCATCATCCCCCCGCCGATAAGCACCCACGATGCGGGGAACGTGAATATGGGCGTCAGTGTCTCGCGGTGCAACCGTGAACGGACCAAATCTGCTCCCAAAAAGCCCTGCATCACAATCATGAACAACGCGAAGGGCAGCAGCAGCGTGAACACCATGCGAAGGTAGCCAAACTTGACACCCACCACCAGGCACGCCATCGCCACGGCCAGCGCCAGCAGCCCGCCCAGCACCGGACTTTCCCACACAAAAGCGGCCAGCGTGATGGCAGCCATCAGCACCAGCTTGGAACGAAAGTCCAACCGCGTGAAAAACGAATCACGTTCAACCGTTTGTAACGTCAGCGCACTCATATCGCTCCGCAGAAAATGACCACAGAGACTTGGAGAGCACGGAGAAAAACACTAAAAAATCTCTGTGAACTCTGTGCCTCTGGGGTAAACATCTTTCGCAAAACAGGCAGCGACTTCTTCGGGGGTAAGTAGGGGGAAGTCAACCTGTTGTTCCTCCGCCAGGGCGCGGGCGAGCAGGACGACCTGTGGCGGGATGATGTAGGTCGATGCCAGCACATCGACCGCGTGGTAGACCTCACGGATGGGCGCATTCAGCAGCAGCGTGCCCTTGCCCATCACGACCACACGCTCGGCGTATTCCGGCATCAGGTAGAGGTGATGCGTGATGACGATCACGGTTTTGCCCGCCGCGTGCAACTGCTTGCTGATGTCGAGAATCGCGCGCGCGCCTCGATAATCCTGTCCCGTCGTCGGCTCGTCGAAGATGACGATGTCAGGTCGCATCGCCAGGATTGCAGCGATGACCACGCGCGCGCGATCGCCCTTGGGCAGCACCAGTGGATGCGCAGATCGGTGCTCCAACAACCCCATCGCCGCCAGACTCTCCTCGGTGCGCACCTTGACCTCTTCCGCTGGATACGCGAGATTCTTCAGCGCGAAGGCGACCTCGGCCTCGACCGTGGTGTTAAAAATCTGGTTGTCAGGATTCTGCGCCACGTAGCCGATGCGCCGCGCCAGCGCACTCGTCGTCAAGTCGCGGGTGTCGGTGCCGTCCACGAGGACCGCGCCGGACGTAGGAAGCAACAAACACAGAAAATGCTTCGCCAGCGTACTCTTGCCCGCGCCGTTCTGCCCGACGATGAGCAGATATTCGCCCGTATGCACATCGAACGATACATCGCGCAGTGCCACTGTACCGTCGCCGTAGACATAGGTGAGATTACGAGCCGAAAGCAAAGGTGTGCCCTGTTTCGCCGTCTTCGTAGGGGAAATGGGGGGTGCTTGTATCGGATAGGATTGCGCCGCCGCCTTCAGTGCTGCGATTCCTTCCGTCAAATGGACCGGAATCGCAGGGACGGTGACGCCGACCTGCCGTATGTGCGCGAAGGTTTGTGCGACCTGCGGTGGGCGGACGTGATAGCCTTCCAGGCGATCGACCTGCGCGTAAAGGTCATCGGGCGGTCCCACGGCGACGAGCTTACCATCCACCAATAACGCCAGACGATCAGCGTACTCGGCAAGCTCCTCGGCGGCGTGCCCCGCCATCACCACAGTGATGCCCAACGTTTTATTCAGCTCACGAACCGTAGCGAAGACCTCCTGCGCGCCCATCGGGTCGAGCTGCGAAGTCGGTTCATCGAGCACGAGGATGTCGGGCTGCACGGCCAGCGCGGCGGCAATCGCCAGGCGCTGCTTCTGCCCTCCGGAGAGTTCGCGGGGATGTTTTTTGGCGATCCCTTCGAGGCGGGCGGCTTCCAACGCGCGGGGGATACGGGCCAGAATCTCCTCGCGGGGAACGCTGAGGTTCTCCAACGCAAAGGCGATCTCGTTTTCGACGGATGTCGCCGTGAGCTGCGTCTCTGGGTCCTCGAAGACCGAGCCCACGTGCCGCGCCAGGTGGCTGACCGGATGTCCCAGCGTATCCATCCCGGCGACGGTGATGTGGCCGAAAAAACACCCGCCATAAAACTGCGGCACGATCCCACTGAGGCTCAGACAAAGCGTCGTCTTCCCCGCACCGGTGGGGCCGATCAGTCCCAAAAACTCGCCCTTGCCGATGTCGAGCGTGACGTCGTGCAGCGCCGGTTTTTCCGTATGAGGATAGATGTAGGAGACGTTGTCGAGGGTGACAAGGGGAACAGTGATATCAACGCACATTTGAATAGAAGGCCGGGACGTACCAGCAGTTCAGGGAGTTCTCTAAACTTGCCGTCCCCTTTTATCTACGCCGACGCTATCCCGTAGATCGGCTCGTAGTGCAATATCATGATTTGGTCAGGTCGCAATCCCAATGAATTATACGTGTGCCCATTGCTGTCGCTAAATTCTACTTCAAAGGCATTGCCATGCGCCAGAATTTCTACTACCGTACCTACCTGCCCCTGCCACAAGTTATGCTCAGGCAAGTCTACGGTCAAGGCGACGACATCCAATAATTTGATGTTTTTCATCACAACACCTCGCTATTTTTCCAACACGTAACAACTGGTCAGCCTGGGATATGGCCTGCCAAACTCGATAATCCAGGCGCTACGAATGACCGCTCGCCTGCCTTTCCATTCCAGTGGGAAATCAACCTGGTAGCGCTGCCCATAATCATCTTCCAAGCCCAATTCAGCATCGTACTCTCGCACAGCTTCCAACAGAATACGACGCAGACTTTCAGCATCATCCGCAGTCATACCCAAAGCAGACAGGAACACCCGTGCTTTGTGTTTACCTGTTCTATGCAGCAGGTTAAGACCATAGTCGCGCAATTTGCGAATATCTACGACCGCGCGGTTTGCATTTGGTACTTTCATGATATTAGATTTTGCTGATCCTTGCAAGCATGAATCGCATTAGTATACCAGAAAACACGGCTTCTATGTCCTCCAGCAGCGCGATCTCCTGTAATGTCTTCTGCGCTTCCAACCGCCGGATGACGTCACAGCCGAGAAAGTAACCCGTTTGCTTATACCCACGGATCGAAAACCAGGAACCGAAAAAGGGGCGAATGTCATCCCCAGCCCCGACCACACGCAGAAATTCACGGGCCAGCCAGGATTTCTCTTGCTCGCACCACTGCACCCAATCGGCAACCTTTGCCGTCATGTGCCAGCTCTCCTGACCGGCGACGACGTGTTCGCATCGTTGGGCCACGCCTTCCGTGTACAAATCCCACCACGGGCCTTTGCCCGGGGCAAGGCCCGCCTGCGCACGCTGCTCAAAATGCCAGAGATGGCCTATCTCGTGCGCGATCATGCCGCTTAACGCGGCGACGTCATCCCATCCTTCTTCGGCGATGTTCTCCAGTCCGAAGAGAATTGCGGAGCCGTCCTGATACGTCGTCGCCCATCCGGCGCCACAGCCAACGCCGACGTAGATCACAAAAGAGAGCGCCTGTTCAAACCCTAAAGCTGCCCGTGCGCGTTGGTAAACTGGCACGCAAACCCGCAGCAGATTCTCATGCGCACGCTGCATAGACGGCAAGCGTTCCGCCCAGAAAGGGACTACGTGCTCCCTGGCGACGTCGCGCCAATCGTCGCCGTCTTCGGCGTAGGAGTTGATTTGCTTTTCCAGCAGTTCGGGCCACTGCGCCATATAATCGGACGCCCATCCCTCGATTTGAGCATCCATGGGTAGATGTTGCGCCTTTTCCCAGAAGGCTAAAAAGGCGGGAAAGGTATCAACAATCGTACTTTCACTCATAGTACTGGAATTTACACCATTTCATCAGATTGAACGCAGATTCACGCCGATTTTCGCAGATAAAATCAACAAAGCGACAAAATCTGCGTGAATCAGCGAAAATCAGCGTCCGGCATCCTTCAAAGCGATACCGGCTTGGAGAACCACAGCGTGGTGGACTGCACGCGGAAGCCAACCGACTGCGCCGTGCGCTGCATCGCCACATTTTTACTGCTCGTGCCGAGCAGGGCGGTATCCATGCCTCGCTGCTTCAACGTGTGCAATCCCGTAAGCAGAAGCGCCTTCGCCAGCCCACGCCGCTGGAAGTCGGGATGTGTCGCCACCGGATCGGTGTACCCTTCATTGCGTCCGGTTTGCGTGTTTTCCTCCTGGCTGATCAAGCACATACAATATGCAGCCAGTTGACCATCGGGCGCGACGGCGACCAAATCTAACTCCGCGTCATAATCCGGCGTGTGCATCATCGCCAGGCGCTCTTCGACGGTCATCGTTTCGGTGCCGAACGCCGCGCGGTGGAGCGCGACCAGCGCTTCAACCTCGTGCTCCCCCATCACGTGACGGATGCTGAAACCTGCCGGTAGCTGCGGCGTGGGAATTGGCTCGTGGAGCGAGCGCGCCATGTGCACCGAGTACTGCGCTTCCCGGATAAAGCCGTGCCGTTCCAGCAATGCGAGGCGTTCGGTGTTGTCCGTGCTGCAACTGGCATCCAGTGTCAACTCTTCGCCCGTCGCTTGCATAGCGCGGCAGATGCACTGCATACCCCAGTCAATGACCTCCGCCTCGATGCCGGGATCTTCGTATTCAAAACACAGGTTGTTGTAATGATCCACGAGTGCAAATCCGACCAGCCGGTCACCGGCGTCGAACCACAAGCGGGTGTTGTCCTGCACAGCGGGTAGGGCAAGCAACTCGTGCAAATCAACCGCGCTGGGATAACCCGCGACGCGCTCAGCAGGCCTGACGGCGACCAACAGATCAAGCATGGATTGCAGGTCTGTGGTGCCAGAATATAAACGCGTTGTGAGAGTTGTCATTCAAGACCTCTTTTGGATTAGGCTTCGGCTACTGTTTTTTGCTGCCTGCTGTATAGCATCTCGCAATTCACCATAAGAAATCGCTCCGCCCGCAAGCGCTTCAAGACTACGAAGAGTTATTGAATGTTGACTACGAGTACGAGCATCAAGAACTGAGGTGGGCAGAACATAGAAATCCCACTGATTAACATTTAGCGGATCAACAGATGACTTATTTTTGTGAGCGAGGAGAGCAAAGACGTATACTTGCGCCTGTCGTCGAGATTCCTCCTCCTGAACATTTGTGTCCGCAGTCCACGCCCTTGTTTTGGGGACGCGGAAAATAATAGATGAAAAACTACGCTGCGTCCAACTTTGAGTGAACAACCATTCAAATGGAGAGGCTCATCGCCGTTTCGACGGATTGGATAAATGCGTGAAAGATCGTTTGATGTTGAATGCTTCTGACTCTTATTCACGTAACACCTAATAAGCCGCCTCGACCGGCTTGACCAACCCAATCGCCCGCAACCCGGAGATGACGCCCACACCGATCACGGTTCCGATGATGCAGCGCGCGATGTGCTCGAAGGGGGAAGGCCCAGCGAAGATCAACCACAGGGTGTTGGGCCAGTTGATCTGCCAGTAGACGAGCCAGCCGGTGCTCAGGTGAACCAGTCCGGCGATCATCCACGTGCCGCCGAACAAACCTACGGCGACGCGCCGCAGGTTGGCGTCCGCCAGGGCACGCGCAAAGAAGGTACGGGTGGGCAGCACGAAGAGGAGCAGAGCAGACCAATCGATAAACGATCCCAGCAGGACATGCCACCACACGGCCCGGTTGACAAACACCGCACGACCGGCGTACAGGCCGTAGAAAACGAGGAATACAGCGATCAACGGGAGCCACCAGCGGCGGCGCGGACCTTCGACCCGCATCGATCCGGCCGCCAGTCCACCCATCGCCGCGCCGAGGAGCGACGCGAGCAGCGAACTGGTGTTTTGCGGGTTGATCATCAAGCCGACCAGCGCACCGATGCCGTCGGCGAGCGCTCCGGCGAGCGGCCCGAGCAACCAGCCCATCAGAGGGTAGACGCCTTGGCTCATCGGAAAGTTTTTGCCTGTCCCGATGACGAAGGAGATCGGGATCGGCACCAGCGTCAGCACGGCGACGACCGCCGCCAACGTCACGATGTAGGCAATGGGCGCGCCGTCAATCGACGCGCCTCTCGATAGAGCGACCTCGCGTTCTTCTCCTGTGGGCATACCCTTTACACGTCCAGATTCTGCACTTCGCGCGCGTGGGATTGGATGAAGCGGCGGCGCGGCGGAACTTCGCTGCCCATGAGCATAGAGAAGACCTGGTCGGCTTCGGCAGCATCCTCGATCGTCACTTGCACCAAAGTGCGCTGCGCGGGATCCATAGTGGTGTCCCACAACTGCTGCGGGTTCATCTCGCCCAGCCCCTTGTACCGCTGCAATGTCACTTTGCGCCCGCCGAAGGCTTTCATCACCGTTTCAAGTTCACTGTCACTGTAAGCGTATTGCGCATCCTTGCCCGCCTTAACCAGATAGAGCGGCGGCTGCGCGATGTAGAGGTGACCCTCGTCGATGAGCGGCTGCATATAGCGGAAGAAGAACGTCAGCGCCAGCGTTGTGATATGCGCGCCATCGACATCGGCGTCGTTCATCAGGATGACACGGTTATAACGCAGGTTGCTGATATCAAACTGATCACTGACTCCGCATCCCAGCGCCGAGATCATGGCTTGAATCTCTTTGTTCGCTAGAATCTTGTTCAGCCCGGCGCGCTCGGTGTTGAGGATTTTCCCACGTAGCGGCAGGATAGCCTGGAAGTGGCGGTCACGGCCCTGTTTGGCCGAACCACCAGCCGAGTCACCCTCGACGATGAACAATTCACTGTTCGAGGGGTCGCGGCTGGAACAGTCGGCCAGCTTGCCGGGCAGGGTAAGGCTCTCCAGCGCACTCTTGCGGATCACCAGGTCGCGTGCCTTGCGAGCGGCGTCCCGCGCCTTGGAGGCGGTGAGCCCCTTGTCGACGATGCGGCGCGCAGCACGGGGGTTGGTCTCGAAGAATTCAGCCACGGCCTCGGCGGTCGCGGCTTCAACGGCGAAGCGCACCTCAGGATTCATCAGCTTGACCTTCGTCTGGCTCTCGAACTGCGGGTCAGGCACTTTAACACTGATGACGGCGGTGAGCCCCTCGCGGACATCGTCGCCGGTAAGGTTGGGATCGCTGTCTTTGAGCACCGACAATTTACGCCCCACGTCGTTGATCGTACGGGTGAGCGCCGAGCGGAAACCCGTCAGGTGTGAGCCACCGTCGATGGTGTTGATGGTGTTGGCGAAAGCCAGTACCGTCTCGTTGAAGCTGTCGGCGTATTGCAACGCAACTTCCACCGTGATCCCTTCGACTTCCTTTTCCACGTAGATGGGATCGTGCAGGGACTTGCGGTTGCGGTTGATGTGTTTGACAAACGAAAGGATGCCCCCTTCGAAATAGAAGGTCATCTGGTGCGGAAGAGGCGTTTCGCGCTTGTCGATCAGGTCGATGTTGACCCCTCGCGTAACAAATGCCATCTCACGGAAACGCTGTGCAAGCGTCTCGAAGTGATACGTCACCTCTTGATCCTTGAAGATGGTCGTGTCGAAACGGAACGAGATCGTCGTGCCAGTTTCTTTAGGGTTGCACTTGCCAATCACTTCCACTTCGGTGACGGGAATACCGCGCTCGTAACGCTGGCGGTAGACTTTGCCGTCATCGGATCTAACGGTGGCCACCATCCACTCAGAAAGCGCGTTAACTGCCGATGCCCCCACACCATGCAAGCCACCAGAGACCTTATAGCCACCCTGGCCAAACTTGCCACCGGCGTGCAAGGTCGTCAGCACCAATTGCAAGGCCGAAATCCCCTTCTCCGGATGAATGCCAACCGGGATGCCGCGACCGTTATCAATCACCGACACACTGGAGTCAGCATCGATGATGACGCGGATGTGATCACACACGCCCATAAGCGCCTCGTCAATCGAGTTGTCCACAACTTCGTAGACGAGGTGATGCAACGCGCGTACATCCGTCCCACCGACATACATACCGGGGCGGCGGCGCACGGCCTCCAATCCTTCCAAGACCTGGATCGTGGAGGCATCATACTTCACCGTGTCGTTTTTTGTTTTAGGAACCATAAGTGCGTTTCCTTTCTGTATTAAAGTAGACGGTAGACCGAATACAGTAAGACTCTATCCGAAAATCGTGCTTGCGAGCGTTTTTGGTGCGTCAACGACGAATTTTCGGATAGGTTCTGAACTAATCACTCATCAATGAATGCGCGGGCACTTCCTGGGGCGCAAGCGCTTTTTGCACCTTCGGCAGAAAACCCAAACGCTCCTGATAATAGACAAACAACGTTGCCGTCAGCGCTGTGCTGACAAAGGCATGCCCGGCGATACCAATCAGATTGGCCCATGTCGCCGGATCGGGCAAGGTCCACACGACGTTGAAGCCCCTGGAAATGACCAGAATCAACAATATCAAAAAAGAGATGCTCATGAAATCCACACGCGTGAGCAAGATGCTTTCCCGAATCGCGTACAGGGGAGAGCGACGCAATTGCACCATCCCCGGAATAGCAAAGATCAGATGGAACACCACGAACATCAGCAACGCAAACAGCAAGGTTGTCGCCAAGTAGAACAACCCGGAGCTGATCAAACCAATCAAAAAAGTAAAAATGGACCCGGCAAACGCCAGAGTTCCCAAGATGATGAGCAGGATCAATGCCAAAATGATGAAGTAACCCCACAACTTCAGAAAGGACTGCGGGCCGGGAAGTTCCATGTCTGTCTCAGCAATGACCTGTCGCCCAACAGTGCGCAGATACAATACGCCAATGCCCAGCCCGACAAGAATCAGCAGCACAACCCAACCCATTACAGCGAACGGCGAAGCGACCACGATCTCCGGGCGAATGCCCATTGGACGTTCCAAGGTCAACTGCGTCGACATCACCGTGGGTGCACCAAACAGGGGCGCAGGCGACAAGGCTGCAAAGAGATTATAGCGCGTGGCCGCAATATCGAATATCTGCGGCAACATCAGCATCGTCTGTTCGTTCAGTTCGGTCAGCGTTCCCTCTGTCGCGGGCAACGTTTTGTAGAACTGGTCCAGCGCTGTAAAGATAGGCGCCAACGAAAGACGCGGCCCTAACCATAGGAAAAGATCAAGCAGCAATGGTATTATGATTAAGGCGGGGCGACGCGCAACGATCTCAAAGCCAGCCGCGAGACAGCCCAGGACGCCCATCGGTTGGCGCGGTTCTTCTTGGGTTTTATGTTCCTCGGTCACAGGCCTATTTTACCATATCCAGGCCAAATGACGAATGAAAGGCTTTCGATGAAAGCTTGACAGCTTCATCCTTTATGCTACAATCCATCGCGTGTGCCCCCATCGTCTAGTCTGGTCTAGGACACAGGCCTTTCAAGCCTGG
>JAFGSL010000603.1 GCA_016934645.1 Anaerolineae bacterium | reverse complement strand
TACGCGCGAGGAAGTCATCGGCCAGACCGCCGCCGAATTGGGCCTTTTCGTCCACCCAGAGGAGCAACGGAAGGTAGCCCGACAACTACTAATGCAAAGGCACATCGCCAATGTCGAAACGCAGATCCGCTGCAAGGATGGCACGATCCGGGATGGGCTGTTCTGGGGCGAGATCATCAGCAGCCAGGGGTACGATTACTTTTTGACGGTGATGATTGACGTGACCGAGCGCAACCGGGCGGAGAAGGCTTTACGAGAAAGCGAACGGCAGTACCGTGAACTCTACACCACAGCACAAAGGCAAATGCACGAACTGTCCTTGCTGAACCAGGTACGCACAACCCTGGCCCGAGAGTTGAACCTGCCAACTATCTTCCACGATGTCGTCGAGGCCATTGCTGAAACCTTTGGTTACACCCTGGTCAGCCTTTATTTGCGCGAGGATGATGAGCTGGTGCTGCAACACCAGGTCGGGTATACGCAAGTGTTTGAGCGGATTCCAGTCACGAAGGGGGTAAGTGGCCGGGTGGCGCGCACAGGTGAACCGATTTTGCTCCAGGATGTGCACACGGATCCCGCATTTCTCGAAGCCGTGCCGAACATCACCGCCGAAGTGTGTGTGCCGCTCATCGACCAAGGTCAGACTGTGGGCATACTCAACGTCGAAAGCAACGATCCGACGGCGCTCACTGAAGCGGATTTGGAGCTACTGGTTGCCCTCAGCGAACACATCAACATCGCGATTGAGCGGGCACGTCTTTATGCACAAGTACGCGAGCGCGAGCGACATCTGGACTTGTTCTTCACCCAATCCCTAGATGGTTTCTTCTTTATGATGCTTGACGAACCACTGCATTGGGACGAGACAGTAGACAAAGCGCAAGTGCTGGACTACGTCTTCACCCACCAGCGCATCACACGTGTCAACGACGCGATGCTTGCCCAGTATGGCGCAACCCGTGAACAATTCCTGGGGCTGACACCGCATAATTTCTTTGCCCATGATCCTGTTCACGGAAGAGCGATATGGCGCAGCCTTTTCGACGCCGGGCATCTCCATGTCGACACTGACGAACGCAAACTTGATGGGACGCCGATGTGGATCGAAGGGGATTACGTCTGTCTCTATGACTCGCAAGGGCGCATCACCGGACATTTTGGCGTCCAGCGGGATGTCACCGAACAACGACGTATCGTCCACACGCTTGAGGATCGCGAACACTTCCTGGCGGCACTCAATGATATCACCCAGGCCGCGCTGGAAACGTCTGACCTGACGGCTATGCTGCAAATCCTGGCCGACCGGATGGGAGAGTTGTTCCATGCCGACGGCTGCTATCTAACGTTGTGGGACGAAGCGCGCCAGCAAACTGTCGTCGGGGCAGCGTATGGCGCGTGGCGGGATCGCTATCGGGCAGTACAACTTGACCCCGATGAACCAACGGTGACGGCCTCCGTATTGCGCGCCGGCCATACACTGGCCATTGAAGACGTGTACGATACACCCTACCTCAGCTCACGCATTGCCGAATTGTTCCCCGACCGTTCATTGCTCGGGTTGCCGCTGATTGCCGCCGAACGGAAGCTGGGCGCAGCCTTGATCGCCTACAACGATACGCATGTCTTTACACCGTTGGAAATCGCGCGCGGCGAACAGGTTGCCCGCCAGATCGCCCTGGCGGTCGCCAAGTCACGTTTGTATCAAGACTTGCAAGCATATGCCGGACAGTTGGAAGAGCGGGTACGCGCGCGCACCGCCGAACTGCAAGCGCACTACGCACAATTGGATGCCATCTTGCGCAGTGTCGATGATGCGATTTTTATGACCGATCCTGACCGGCGCATTCTGTACGTCAACCCGGCTTTCACAGAGCAGACCGGGTATGCTTCAATGGATATACTGGGGAAGACCGTGTGTTCATTGGGTATCTTAGGAAATTTTGAAACACTCTTACCCTCCATTATGCCAACCCTGACGCAGGGGAAGTTCTGGCAAGGAGAATTGCTCGGTCGACGGAAAGATGGTCGGTTGTACGACACCGCCTTGACCATCACGCCAGTTCATGACGAGGCCGAGCTAATCACCGGTTATGTTTTCACTCACCGGGATATCAGCCAGGCCAAAGATCTGGAACGCGCGCGCAATCAGTTTATCACCAACGTCTCCCATCAATTCCGCACACCGGTTACAACGCTCAAGCTTGGCGTTTATCTGATGCAGCGCGCGGCCCAATCAGAGGAGCAAAAGCAGCAGTTACAGATGATGGAAACGCGTATAAACTGGCTCATCCAGTTGATCGAAGATACATTAGAGATTTCGGCCTTGGATAGCGGCAAAGGAATCACCACCTGGGAATCGGTTTCTATTCCAGGGGTCATTGAAGATGTAATCCAGCACTACCAGGATCGCGCCTCTGATGCGGGTTTGACGTTGGAAATTACGTCTACTTCTCCTAACCTGCCATCTATCAAAGGTGACGCGTCGCGGCTGGCTCAGGCACTCAGTGAAGTGGTAGAGAACGCGGTTGCGTTTACGCCCGCCGGCGGGCACGTCATGATCACGACCCAGACCTCTGTAGCCGACGGAGACGATTGGATCACTGTTGCAGTACAGGACACTGGCCCCGGCATTGCGGCAGAAGAACTTCCGCGGGTGTTTGAGCGTTTCTTCCGAGGAAGCCTGGCCGAATCAGGCCACACTGCCGGCACCGGGTTGGGCTTAAGTATCGCGCAAAAAATTGCTGAGGCGCACGGCGGGCATATCACCGTCGAAAGTACAATAGGACAAGGAAGCACTTTCACACTATGGTTACGACCCGATCTACCCGAGGGAGGGAGTCGAACATGAACACAGAGACAACAGAAGCTGTCGCAAGAGCGCAGTGGTTGGTGGAACGCGAAGCGCTACAGCAACGTATAACTGAGCTGGAAGCACAACTCACCGATGCGCACGCCGACCTGGGACGACAACTTCGCTTCACTGAAGGACTACTCGCCGCCATACCAACACCAGTCTTTTTCAAAGATGTAGAGGGACATTACCTAGGTTGCAACGACGCCTTTACAGAACAAACGGGCGTGAGTGCAACGGAGATAAAAGGCAAAACCGCTTATGACCTATGGTCCAATGAACACGCCGAGTTCTACCACCAAAAAGACAGCGAAATCCTGCAATGCCCCGAACGTCAGGTCTACGAGTATGTTATACGCGACAAAAACAGTGTAGACCACAGCGTGATCTTTGCCAAAGGCGCCTTCTACGATGAAACCGGTCAAATCGCCGGACTAATTGGCGCGTATGTAGACATTACCGAGCGCAAGCAGGCCGAGGAGGCACTGCGCGCCAGCGAAGAAAAATATCGATCCCTCATAGAGAACTCCAACGACGCCATTTACGTACTCTACGGCAACCAATTTGAAATGATCAACCCTCGCTTCGAAGCACTGTTTGGGGTCACAGCGGAAGAAGTTCGCGCCCCGGACTTTGATTTTACGACCCTGGTTGCACCCCAAAGCCGTCCAGTGGTTACCGAGCGACAGAGAAAATTGAAGTCCGGAGAAGCAATACCTCTACGCTACGAATTCACCGCCCTCACCCGTGCCGGACAAGAAATTGAGGTCGAGGTCTCCGTCTCGCATATTGCTTACCGCGATGGATTCGCCACCCAGGGTATCCTGCGCGACATCAGCGAGCGCAAGCGTATGGAACAAGCCCTGCGTGAGAGTGAGGAACGCTTCCACGAACTGGCCGACCTGTTTCCCCAGGTGGTCAGCGAAACCGACACCAATGGTAATCTCACTTATGCCAACCGTATGGCTTTTGATATATTCGGCTATACACCACAAGACT
>JAFGSL010000602.1 GCA_016934645.1 Anaerolineae bacterium | reverse complement strand
CGGCAAGGTGCGCTACATCGGCGCATCGAACTTTTCGGCGGCACAACTCGAGCAGGCCAATGTCTTTGCGGAACTCAAGGGCTGGGCGCGCTTTATCACCATTCAAAACCACTTTCATATGCTAGAACGCGAGATCGAAGCGGAAGTGTTGCCCTACTGCACGACGCACAACATCGGCGTTCTCCCCTACTTCCCGCTGGCCGGCGGCTTCCTCACAGGGAAATACCAACGCAACCAACCCGCACCCGCCGGATCACGCGGTGAAACAAGCACATACGTCCAGGGATATATGACCGAAGAAAACTTCAGCACAATCGAATACCTGGTCGCGTGGGCTAGAAACCGCGATCACACGCTGAACGAGCTAGCGCACGCCTGGCTGCTCGCTCACCCCCAGGTCAGTTCCGTTATTTCGGGAGCAACCAAGGTCACACACGTCAAGCAAAATGCACAGGCTGCCGGTTGGCATCTGGACGCAGCCGACTTTGAAGAAGTCAGCGCCGTACTTGAAAAGGGACTTGCCTAAATCAACACAACGGCTCAATAGCGGACACACATGCGAGTGGGTGAAAATGTTACCCGGGCGAGACGCCCGCGCTACACACGGCATTTTCGAAGGCGTGTAACCGAACCTAGGTACAGCTCCGATAATGAAAATCTAATCAGTGTCCGTGTATTCCGTGGTTATTTTCAGAGGAGAAAACGATGCGCAGAATGCGGCTTTTGGGAATAGTTTTGATGATGTTCGCGCTGCTGGCTTGTAATCTGCCACGTGCGACGCCCAGCACCTCAACCGACCCCACCGCCACCCCCTACGTGATGTGTACGCCGCCCGCGTGCGCCAGCGACGAGGTCTATTACTGCGAAGATGAATGTCCCGGCGGCTGTGGTACCACCTGTGTCACCCCAACAGCGCCTCCGCCCACCCCAACGTTCACGCCTGAAGCGACCTTCACCTCCGAACCCTCAACGAACCCGACCTTTACCCCCTATCCAATGTGTACACCGCCCGCGTGCGCGCCCGACGAGGTCTATTACTGCTCCAGCGAATGTCCAAACAACTGCGGCATAATCTGCGCCACACCCACGCCGATACCCGTCGCCGGCGCGCCGGTGATCCAGTCCTTCACCGCGAATCCCACAACCATCGTCCAAGGTGAAACCGTCAACGTGACCTGGCAAGCCACAGGGGGAACGGAGGCCAGTTTGATGTGGATGGGAGACGCCGGAACGATGGACGGCATCGGCGACCTCGATCCCGACGGGGGCACGCTCTCCATTAACCCTAAAGGCGCACCGGTCACCCTGAGAGTGAGCAATAGACTAGGCACTGCTGAAGCAACGCTTATGATCACGATCATGTGTGCCCAAGACTGGGTTCCCGAGTTGGTCGCCGAAACAGGGAAATGCCCGAATCCGGCGGAAATCGGCTGGGCCGCGCAGCAACCCTTCGAGCACGGCTTTATGCTGTGGCTGGAACCCAGCCAGACGATTTACGTCTTCTTCGACAATTACGGCGGGCATTCCTACCGGAGTTACATTGACACCTTCCAAGAAGGTGATCCGGAAAGCGATCCCAGTCTGGTCCCGCCCGTTGGCCTGCTCCAACCGATTCGAGGTTTCGGCCTTGTCTGGCGCACCAATGCCGAAGTGCGCGATAACCTGGGTTGGGCCACCGCCCCCGAAAGCGGGTTCCAAACCTGGCGACAGAGCTACCAGGGCTTTGGGATGCACAATGTCACGATCTGGGTCAAGGACATCAACCAGACCATCTACGAACTCGATCCGATGGGCAGCGTGTGGGAGGTCTACACGCCGTAATCGCCAATTATTCCATACCATCACCAATGTCAACTTCGACGCAGAGCGGATGCGTGAGATTATCCTAGAGTCGCAAGCGGTCAAAGAACAGGCTCGCGCGGTCTACGTCGCCGCTACTGGCGCAGATGCAGATTCCCTACCCGCCGGCGCGGCGCTTGTCCCGGCGGACACGGTCAACGGGATGCTGAAGCAAGCCGGGAAATTCGTGCTCAGGCTCGAACAACGCAACGATGATGTCACCAGCCTGCGCTCGCTCGTCCTCTTCGGGCTGAAGGGTATGGCAGCCTACACGGATCACGCCCGGATTATGGGTAAGGAAGATGCCGTCGTCACCCACTTCTTCAGCGAGGGGCTGAACGCCATCCGCGACAACACATTGACCGCCAACGACCTCATCGCCCTCACACTGAAGACCGGCGAGGTCAACCTGCGCTGTATGGAACTCCTCGACAACGGCCACGTCGAGCACTTCGGACATCCCGTGCCCACCGCCGTGCCGACCAGCGTCCGCAAAGGCCCGGCGATCCTCATCTCTGGCCATGATCTACCCGACCTGGAGATGCTGCTGCAACAGACCGAGGGCAAAGGCATCACGATCTACACCCACGGCGAGATGCTGCCCGCCCACGGCTATCCCGGCCTGAAGAAGTACGCGCACCTGTACGGCAACTACGGCAGCGCG
>JAFGSL010000601.1 GCA_016934645.1 Anaerolineae bacterium | reverse complement strand
CCGAGCATGTGCGTGAGCATGCGCTGGCTTCCGGCTGCGACGGTTACATCGCCAAACCCATCAATGCGGATACCTTCGAGGAGCAAATCGCGCATTTCCTGGGTGGACGCCGCGAGATGTTGGAAGATGATAGCTTCCGCGATGCTTACCAACAGACGTTGGTGGCGCGTATGGAAGAGAAGGTCCGCGAGTTGACGCGTGCGCTGAAAAGCAACGCGGAGCTGAACGAAGAGCGCGATCAGTTGTTGCTGGAAACGCAGCGTCGTGCGCGGTTACTAGAAGCGACGGCGCAGGTTGGGCGCAGTGTCACATCTATTCTCGATGCCGATGCGTTGCTCAAGGAGACCGTCAACATCCTTTGCGACGCTTATGGCTTCTACTATGCCGGCATCTTCCTGGTTGACGCTACCGGCGATTGGGCTGTGCTGCGGGCCGGGCGCGGGGAGGCCGGGGCAGAGATGGCTGCTAAGGGATACAAGCTCAAGGTCGGCGGCCAGTCAATGGTAGGGATGGCGATTGCCGAGCGCCGGGCACTATTCGCGCAGGATGTGACTGAGGAGCCCTTGCACTTCAAAAATCCACACCTGCCGCTGACGCTTTCGGAGATGGCCTTGCCTTTGATCGTGGGAACGGGCGTACAAGCGCGCATCATCGGCGCGGTGACGGTGCAGAGCAAGGAAGAAGCGGCCTTCACCAGCGAAGATATGACGACGCTGCAAACTATGGCTGATCAGTTGGCCATCGCCATCCACAACGCACGTTTGCTCAAGGATCTGGAGGCAACCCACGCCGAACTGGTGCGCACCAAGACATTCGAGGCCATTGCCACGGCGACGGGCGAGGCTATCCACTGGGTGGGGAACAAGGCCGCGCCGATTCCAGGCAGCGTTGCCCGGGTGCGCGAAGACCTGGTGAAATATCTGCTGATGGCGCGCGCGTTAGTAGAAGAAGCCCCGCCGGAGCTGCGAGAACACAAATTCGCCCAGACGATCCTTGCGACCGAAGCATCGCTCACCGATCAGGACACTGGTTTGGACCTGGCGGAACTGCGCGAAGAATTGGCACATCAGCCTCTCTGGCGGTTGCAGCGCATGTTGAACCTGGATTCCGTTTTTGAGGACCTGGATATTGTCGAGAAGAGCGCGCGTGCGATTTTGAACATCAAAGAGGATTTGATCGGGCCGGCACGGCAGAAACACCTGGAGATGGTACGCCTTCCCGATCTGTTGCGGGAGACGGTGCGCTCGATGGCGATTCCCAAGGCGGTTGTGCGTTTCCTCCTTGTGGAGGATGTGTTGCCCATCCTGGCCGACCCCGAACAGTTGGCGCATGTTTTCATCAACCTGATCAAAAACGCGATGGAAGCGATGTACCAGGTGGAAAACAAGAAACTCTTTATTTGGGTGCGCTCGGCGGATGATCCGGGCTTTGTGGTCACAGATGTGACGGACAACGGGAGTGGGATTCCGCCAGAGATCATCGACAAAATTTGGGTCACATTCTACACGACCAAGGGGGACCGAGGTGGCACGGGGTTGGGACTGTCCGCGTGTGTTAAAATTATTAATCAGTTGGGGGGAAAAATCACCGTCGAGAGCGTGGTGGGTGAGGGAACGACGTTCAGCGTGTATCTGCCGGTGATGAAGGCTTAGCTAACCTGTTCAGCCATTCTTGCGCATATTGGTGAAAGGAAAAATGTTATGAAGGAAGAAATCAAGGTCTTACTCGTCGATGACGAAAAGCTCGTGTTACGGAGTATTGAGAAGACACTGTTACGCGCCGGCTTCGATGTGGAGGCTGTTGGTGATGTGACGGCGGGGCTGGCGTTGTTCAAGGAGACGATGGAGAGTGATGCCCCTTTCGATATCGCTGTTTTGGACCTGAACATGCCAAACTTTGCGGGGTATGAAGACCCCACCGCGGGTTTGCAGTTGTTGAGTAGGCTCCTGGAAGTGCAGCCCGGTTTCCCGGTGATCGTGCTGACGGCCTTCGACGAGGTCGAACGAGCCAAAGATGCCGTGCGGCGCGGCGCGCGTGCTTATTTCGTCAAGGGCCGCGAAGCGGATCTGATTGCGTTGGTTGAGCGCATCATAAAGGATTGACCTTTTCCCCATCTTGTGTGAAGGAGTAAATTATGGATAAATCAGAGTTAACCGAACGCCGTGCGGCTCTGTTAAATGCTGGGGCGCTTGTCAGTCGCAGTATTACGTCGATTCTTGATCCGGATGCGTTATTGCACCGGACTGTTGATATTATCTGTGAAGCCTTTGACTTTTATTATGTCGGCGTTTTCTTGCTCGATGAGACCGGGGAATGGGCTGTCTTGCACGCCGGACGCGGCGAGGCTGGCGCAGCGATGGTAGCCGAAGCGCACAAGTTGCGGGTGGGCGGGCAGTCGATGATCGGCGCGGCAACCGGACGCAACAAGGCGTTGATTGCGCTGGACGTAGGCGATGAGCCGGTGCACTTCAAGAACCGCTATCTGCCGTTGACGCGCTCCGAAATGGCGCTGCCGTTAGCTATTGGCGTGGGCGCGCAAGCGTGCGTCATTGGCGCACTAACTGTGCAGAGCGTGGAAGAAGCCGCATTCTCCGAAGACGATATCATGGCACTGCAAGCCATGGCCGACCAGTTGGCGGTGGCGATTCAAAATGCACGGTTGTATTCGGAAAATGCACAACTGTTGGAGCAGGCGGCGCGACGCGCGCGGCTGCTGATGGCGGCGGCGGATGTAGGCAAGGGCGTTACATCTATTCTAGATTTGGATGAGCTGCTGCATAAGATGGTGGATATTATCTGCGACGCTTACGGTTTCTACTATGCGGGTGTTTTTCTCCTCGACGAGATGCGGGCCTGGGCTGTCTTGCGCGCTGGACGGGGCGAAGCTGGCACGGCGATGGTAGCCGAGGGGCACAAGCTGCGGATCGGTGGACAATCGATGATCGGGGCCGCGATCGCTGAGCGCCAGGCACGCATTGCACTGGATGTGGGAGAAGAAGCGGTTTTTTTCAAGAATCCACATTTGCCAATGACGCGTTCCGAGATGGCGCTTCCATTGGTGGTGGGAATGGGCGAACAAGCGCATGTCATTGGTGCGGTGACGGTGCAGAGCGAGCAGGAGGCAGCCTTCAGTGAGGAGGACATCAGTTCGTTGCAGGCGATGGCGGATCAACTGGCGGTGGCGCTACACAACGCACACCTGCTGCGCGAATTGGAGGAAGCGCATGCGGAGTTGGTGCGCACCAAGACCTTCGAGGCTGTGGCGACGGCGACGGCCGAGGCTATCCATTGGATTGGCAACAAAGCGCTGCCAATCGCGGTGAGTGTACAGCGACTGCGCGAGGATTTGATGCGTTTGTCAGGGCTGGACGCTGAGATCGTCGAGTCGATGCATGAGGATTTAACGCTGATCGAAGCCAGCGCGCGGTTGATCGCACAGGTGCAGGAGCACCTCATCGGGCCAGCCCGTGAATACAAGCCAGCACCTGCGATGATCGAGGATGTGGTGAAGGACACAGTGCAGACGGTGGGGATTGCGCCAGAGGTGATCCATTTCACTGTCGCGCCTGATCTGCCTCTGGGCATCGCCGACACCACGCAGTTGAGCCGTGCGTTCCGCTACGTGTTGCAAAACGCACTGGAGGCCACGGAAGACCTGGATGCGCCACGTATCGATGTGGAGATCGACCTGGTCGAAGAGAAAGGTGCAAAAACTCCGAAAGGTTTATGCTATGTGGTGACGCGCATCGCTGACAATGGCCCCGGTGTAGTCGAGGCTAATTTGGATAAGATATGGGTCTCTTTCTATACCACCAAAGGGGCGAAACATGCCGGATTGGGGCTGCCGGCTTGCCTGCAAATCCTCAAGCAGATCGATGGCAAGGTGGTGGCGCGCAAGCGTTCAGAAGGGGGTATGGTCTTCGAATTGTACGTGCCTGCATACAGCGGTAGCGCGGCGAACGGCGTGGCCAAGCTGCCATCAGGTAAGCGGTTTCTTCTCGTCGATGATGACGATGTGTGGAGCCGCTTTGTCGAGCAGACGTTGATCGAGGCGCAGAACACCATCACTCGCATCACAGATGCCGGGCCCGATTGGATGCCTTTAGGCGATCCTGAATACGATGGGATCATTGTGGATAATGTGTTGGTTGCGGCGGATAGTGGAGCGGCGTTGCAGCAGATTGCCAAAGCAGGAGTTGCGGCGAAAACGCTGGTGGTGGCTTCCAGCTTGCGCGTCGAGCAGATGATGGACTTGTTGCATCTTGGAGTGCGCGATGTGTTGATCAAACCGTACACTCCTGCGGCGTTGGCGGAAAAGCTGGGATAGCGAGAATCCTTGCGGAGGTTGCGAATGAAATGAGAACCGGGGGTACCCCCGGTTCCTCTATAGTGCATCATCGAACTCGGCGGCTGCGTCAGGGTAGGGTGCTAGGGCCTGCCGTATCGTGTCCATCAACCAGGGACGTTCTTCCGGCGGGATAAAGGTAGCTTCGGCAGAATAGCGCAGCATGTGGTAGATCATACGTTCATCGACGTCAAGGGCGGCGACGGAGACAACGTATTCGTCGGTGAGGGTGGTGTCGCTGATGCTCGGGTCATCGGTGTTAAGGGTGACACGTAGCCGCAAGTTGTAGAGATCGAGTAAAGGATGCTGCCCCATGCCATGCACAGCCCCGGTTTGCAGATTGCTTGTGGGGCAGACTTCCAACGCCACTTTCTTGTCGTAGAGCAGTTGGACAACGACGGAATCCTCAATGGCGCGAATGCCGTGGCCAATGCGTTGAGCGTCGAGGTGTTTGACGGCGGTATAGACGCTCTGCGCTCCGGCCCATTCTCCGGCATGGATGGTGATGTTCACGCCGGCTTGGCGCGCGCGCCGGAAAGGCTCCAGGAATCGCTCGGCGGGAAAGTTGACCTCATCTCCGACCAGATCAATTCCTCGCACCAGGTCTCCAAAATGCGCAATGCTGAGTTCAGTAATCTCATAGGCAGTTTTGAGCGATTCCTTACGGGGAATGGTCAAAATCAAACAGGTGCGCGTGCCGGTTTCAGCTTGCGTGCTGTGGGTTGCCTCTTTGACCCATTCGACTGCGTCATTCATCGAGAAATTTTGGGTGTTCGCCAGTGCCTGGGGATTAAAACGCAGTTCGAGATAGCGGATATTGTCGTTTGCGGCATCGATAATTGCTTCGCGGACCACACGTTGAACTGTTTCCTTTGAAGTGTAAAAACGATGCAAGAACTGGAATTTTCCCAGAAAGTTTAGATAGTCGGGCGGGTCATCGGTGACTTGAACGTAGGGACGTAGCTGCTCGACCTCGTAACTCGGCAGGTCGATGCCATGTTCCTGCGCAACTTCGGCCAGGGTATCCAGCCGCAGCGATCCTTCAAGATGCCGGTGCAGGTCGATTTTTGGAAGATTATGTGCCCATTCCCACAATGTACCTGTGGTCTGAGGCGCTGTGGTAGCGCCAGCAGCCTTAATAGCGTCAGCGGCTGGGGCGTGTGGCATATCTTGTAAGTCTTGAACCATAATTCAACGCTCCATCTCGGTTGCTACAAGGGCGCAGTTTCGAGCGTTTCCAATGCGTTATGAGCCTATCCGAGAATTCATCATTGACGCACCACAGGCGCTTGCAAGCACATTCTCGGATAGAGTCTATGCCTATATTATATCAGATGAAGAAAATACGCCAGCTTGATTTCGATGGCATGCGCCTAGCGTCGTCTAAATAGCCAACCCCAATAAATGATGGCACTCACGAGATTGATGCCGATCCCCAGTGCCAGGGGAAGATAAAACACCACCAGGGCGAATTTGACATTGAGTACTCCGACTGGTTGTCGCGCCAGTGCTGCATTACATTGAAAGATATAGCTCAACGTTGCGATGACCAGCAAAGCACTGCCGAGATCGAAACCACGATAATAGGCTCTCATCTTGGTCACTTCGCCCATCCTGCGACTCAGAACCCGCAGCAGCCAACTGGTGTAAAGGATGCCGATCAGAATTCCCGTGCCAAGATGAGAGGTGAGAACTTCAGTATCGGTCATGACCTCGCTCGCCCATCATTCTTTCATAGAGCAGGTTGCCTAGTCCAATCAGCAGCAGTCCGGAGAATAAAAACAAGATGTCTGAGATTGGATCTCCAGCGAAATCCGGCTGGGCATCGTGGGTGAAGATGCGACCAAGGTAACGCGCTGCACCCACGATGGTGAACAGGATCGGGATCAGGTAAAGCTGGTACCACGTTTGCTGCTGAGATGTGCGCTCAAAGAAATGCGCGATCGCCAGCAGAATGATCTGGAGACCGGTAATCCCTATCCAGATGAGACTACCCAGAATGATTCGTAGTGGGATGGTGGACATGGCGCTCTATCTTCTCACAAAGGCTCTCATAAATGAATCGGTCATCCGTTTAGGGGTGCCGCTCAATAACCCTTCTCGCCCCTCGAAGGGTTGCAGTACCTTGATACCGTGACTGTTGATTTCGTATTGGCGGATTGCGCTATCGTGTGCACTGCCGCGCATTTTTAGGACGATGATGGCGCGCTGCACCACGCTTTCGATTTCGACGTAACGTAACATGATGTACGTGTCGGACAGGAATTGGATGCCGGCATCGAGCTGACCTTCGATACTCTGGCCGAAGAGATGAGAACTCTCGCGCGTCAGGATGAGTGTCAAATCCTGGCGTTTCAGCGCGTTGAGATAACCATACATCAGCTTGCGCAACTCCACGGGATCCTGACGTAGTCCTTCGAAATGGGTAATGCTGTCGATGAGCATGTGTTGCGCTCCCATTTCGGTGATCAGGTTCTGGATGGTGCCCCCGACATTTTCCAGATCTGCTTTGGTAACTTCTGGACTGCTCATAATGATCTTGAGCCGGTTCTGACGCTCCAGTTCCCGAAAATCCCACCCGAAAGATGCTGCGTCGCGGTAATACTGCTCGGGGAATTCCTCGAAGGTCAGGATGATACCCGGTTCGCCACGAAGCGCGCTTTCGTAGATGTATTGCATCCCCAGGGTGCTCTTGCCAGTTCCCGGTGCCCCTTCGACCAGATTGGCCGTGCGGGGCAGAAATCCACCGTTCAACATCGCATCCAATCCCGGTATGCCTGTGGTGACTCTCGTTGCGTTTTGCATGGTCGTCCTCCTCAGTGCCGGACCATGTGATAGATGACTTTGCGCCGGAATTCTTGATCTTGCGCTGCTTCAACGAATTGTTGTAGACGTGTTCTGATTGCTGGATCAGCCTTCAGCATGTAGACCCGCATATCCTCTACAGGCATTTCTATAAGCAGCCCCTGGCTCGCGAGGTCTTGCAGCTCGGTCTGTACATCTTCGGCGGTGCGCCCGGCATACCGTGCGATGTTTTCGCTGGTGTCCATTGTGTGCGGGTTCTCGTGGAAGAAACGCAGCAAATCCCATTTGATAAACGAATCCACGTAAGTTGTCAGGAAGTCGAACAACTCTGGATCCATATCTTTTACGACACGCGCGGTCAAGTCCTCTCTTCTCATTGTGCCTCTCAACCTTGTTACAGTATCCTTGCTCGATTATTCTTTGACGTAGCGGACGATATTTGCCTGTCGATCTGCTTTCAGGTGGCAGTCTTTGTACTTTCTACCACTGCCACAGAAACAGGGATCATTGCGGCCGAGTTTTTGTCCCCCTGCACTGGCCCGTGCGGACATAGGCTTGGAGGCGGCATTTGCACTGCCACCACTGGTGCGGAGCACGGGCTGCCGTGGCTGCCCTGCCATACGGCGCTGTGTGCGGGATTGTTGCGGTATCACGAACAGTGAGCGCACAATCTGTGCCTGCACCGAGCGCAACATCTCCTGGTAGGTTTCGTAGGCTTCTTTTTGGTAAGCCACAATGGGCTTCTGCTGTCCGATAGCGCGCAACCCAATACCTTCGCGTAGCATATCCAGATCCGTCAGGTGCCGGACCCAGTGCCCATCCAACTGTTGGAGCATCAACTGCCGGTCCCGAAAAACGCGCACCACGTTGACGACAATTTTCTCGACCTGCTCTTCGATCTCCGTGGGCATGCGTCGGATGGGCTGATCGTACCATTGATCGACGACATCTCGCCCAATGCGCGCGTCGATTGTCTCAACAATCATAGCGAAATCAGGCCGCGGCGTGTCCGACAATACTTTCAGCGAGACTTCTTCCTGGCGCATCGAGTGATAGATATCCTCGCCTAATCGCTGGTTGAGCAGCCAATAGGCACGGTTGGCTTCCTTAACACATGTTTCGATGATCTCGTCTGGGGTCAGGTCGTGGAACTTTTGAGCCGTGAAATTGTACAGCGCCGGGACGGCTTGGCGCAATTCTGCGACCATCCCTTCGATATCCCACTCGTCCTCGTAACCTTGCGTTTTGGGTTCGACTGTGCGGCGGATTTCGGACATCACCATTTCCAGCAGGTCGTCATGCAGGTCTTCACGGCTGAGGATCTTGGCGCGCTCCTTGTAGACAACCTCGCGCTGTTTGTTGACCACGTCATCATATTCAAGTACGTGCTTGCGGATGTCGAAGTTATACCCTTCGACGCGCTCCTGAATCGACTCAATGGCCCTGGCAATAGCGCCAAATTCCAGCGGAGCTTCTTCCAGCCCGGCGCGATCCATCCAGGGTTGCAGGCGCTCGCCGCCGAACCGGCTTAGCAATTCGTCTTCCAGCGAGATGTAGAAACGGCTGGAACCGGGGTCGCCCTGCCGCCCGGCGCGCCCGCGCAACTGGTTGTCGATGCGCCGCGCCTCGTGGCGCTCGGTGCCGATGACGTGCAGCCCCCCCAGGGCATAGACGTGCTGCCGGTCGGCATCGCACTTTTGCACGCGGTCACGAAGGGTTGTGGCCCACGGCTCTGGATAGCGGGTTGTGGGATCCTCGCCCTCGCGCGCCATTTTGAACGCATCTTCCCAATCCCGTGAGTGGATTTGCATCAGGTCGAATTGCTCCCGGCGCAGATCGTCGCGTGCCATGCCTTCGGGATTACCGCCCAAGAGGATGTCCACACCGCGCCCGGCCATATTGGTGGCGATCGTCACCGAGCCTGGTTGTCCAGCCTGCGCGATGATGACGGCTTCCTGCTCGTGATACTTGGCGTTGAGAACGTTGTGCTTGATTCCGCGTGCCTTGAGCATCTTCGCTAGCCGTTCGGATGTCTCGATGGCAGTCGTGCCCACCAGCACAGGCCGCCCAGCTTCGTGCGCGGCGGCGATCTCGTCAATCACGGCCTTGAACTTCGCCGACTCGGTTTTGTAAATCTGATCGGGCATATCCAGTCGCCGGTAGAAGCGCTTGCCGCCCTGAGCCCCATTCGACGCGTCGTTCGATGCTTCATCCGGTCCGTCGAAGACGGTGACTTTGTAGTTGTGATCTTCGGACAATACGCCGGCAAAAGCGACGCCCGATTCTTGTGGCGGCACGGTGTGTTCGGTCAAGTCCCCGAACTGCGACTGGTATTCCACATTGGTGGGTAGGACAATCACTTCCAACCCGTAGATTTTGCGCAATTCCTCGGCCTCGGTTTCCGCCGTGCCGGTCATCCCGCCGAGTTTGTCGTACATACGGAAGAAATTTTGGAACGTGATGGTTGCGTAGGTCAGCGACTCGCGCCGCACTTCCACGTGCTCTTTGGCCTCGATAGCCTGGTGCAGCCCTTCCGAGTAGCGCCGTCCGAACATCATACGGCCCGTGAATTGGTCTACGATGATGATCTCACCATCGCGCACGACGTATTCTTTGTCGCGTTCGTAAAACTCTTTGGCGCGCAGGGCGTTGTCCAGATAAGCGAGCACGTGTGCGTGTTGGGGATCGTAGACATTCTCCTCTTCGGGGATGTTGAGCATACGCTCGATCTTGGCGGTGCCCTCTTCGGTCAGGATGGCGGTTTGACTACGCTCATCCACCTCGTAGTCTTCGTCGCGGTGCAGGCGCGGCACCAGGCCTGCGAAACGTTGGTAGAGTTCGGAGGACTCTTCTGCTGGCCCGGAAATGATAAGGGGCGTGCGGGCTTCGTCGATGAGGATGCTGTCCACTTCATCGACGATGGCGTAATGAAGCTGGCGCTGCGTGCATTGGTTCAGATCGATGACCATATTGTCGCGCAGATAATCGAAGCCAAACTCGTTGTTGGTGCCGTAGGTGATGTCGCTGCGATACGCTTCGCGACGCGTGATAGGGCGTAAGTGTTGGTAGCGATCGTCTGCGGAGCTATACTCGGGGTCGTAACGGAAAGAGGCCTCGTCGGGCCGTCCCGCGCCGGATTGGATTACGCTGACCTCGACGCCAAGCGCGTGGTAGATGGGTCCCATCCATTGCACGCCGACTTTTGCCAGATAGTCGTTGGGCGTCACCAGGTGGACACCTAAGCCTTGTAGGGAATTGAGGTACATCGGCAGCGTGGCGACCAGGGTTTTCCCTTCGCCCGTGCGCATCTCGGCGACCTGACCTTCGTGGAGGATCATCCCTCCGATCATCTGTACGTCATAGTGGCGCAGGCCGATGGTGCGGCGGCTTGCCTCGCGGACGGCGGCAAAGGCTTCCGGCAGGATGTCATCCAATGTTTCGCCGGCTTGCAGACGTTCTTTGAAAGTGTGGGTTTGTGCCTGGAGTTCTTCTGGGGACATCTGTTGGAATGCCGGTTCCAGCGCGTTGATTTTCTGTACTGTCTTTTGCATCCGTACGATCGCGCGCTGATTGGGGTCGCCGAAAATGCGTTTTAGGAAGCCCTTTGCCATCCTATTCTCCTAGTTGATAATTGTTTTCATTATACCATAGGCAGGGCGCGATACAATAATGGCAGTAGACGGTAGTCAGTAAACAGTAGACGGGAGGCGATGGGAAAAGGGTAGTAATCCGTTACATCCGTTGGCTGTTAACGGCTTGGCCCCCCGGCGAGGGGGAGTCCGGGGGGCCACCAGCCAAGGAAAGGAGGAGAGGTGCGATGGAT
>JAFGSL010000600.1 GCA_016934645.1 Anaerolineae bacterium | reverse complement strand
GCGACAGACGATCTCCAGGCAGTCATGGAGCGTGCTACTTCTGCCCTACGCACGCACATCAGTCTACCCCCCACCAACATGGTGGCATTTGACGCGCTGGTGCGCGCGATGCGCGCCGGCGAAGTCTCCGAACGTGAGATTCTGGTGAGTTGCTGGCCGTTGACAGATTTCCCCGGTCTGGAAGACAGCCTGTTAGTGTTGGCGAGTTATGCCTCCGGCGCGGCGCGGGATACCGTGCGCGCTCACATCAGTGCGACATTGAACGCCGCCGCTGCCGAGTCGGGTGTGACCTACGACCTGATGCCCACTTTCGGCAATCCGCTACTGGTGAACGATGCCGTCGTCGTGCGCGAAGTGTTGCCGCTGCTTGAAGCCGCCGTTGGCCCAGAGCATGTTTGGCCGTTCCGCTCCCTGTATCCCTTTGCCCACGAGGACTTCGCGCTATATCTCGAACATGTGCCAGGCGCGCTGCTCTGGTTGGGGATCGCCAACCCGGAAAAGGGCATCGCCAGCCTCCTGCACACATCCGATTTCGATGTCGACGAAGACGCGCTCGTGATTGGCGTGCAAGTCGTCACGCGCATTCTGTTGCACTTCCTCGGAAGGAATTAAGACTACAAAAGTCTCACGTTACACTTTTTGCCACAAACGCTTGCGTTGGACAAAAAACTTGTAAATCCCAGGCGCGTGCGGAAACTTTTGTAGACCGTCCCATCGCTGAAAAGTGACCTTGATTGCCGGTGTGTTCACGCTATAATATCAGGGGTGCAAACATACCGTCTTCAAACACATTGTGCGTTATGGATCAGACTGAGACAAAACCGAAAATTCTCTACATTGACGACGCTCCTCCGTCCAGGCGGCTGGTGGAACGTCTATTATCCGCGCGTTATTCATTTTTCGAAGCGCCCGATGGCCTTACCGGCATCGATCAAGCCGTTGCCATCCGGCCCGATCTGATCCTTGTGGACCTGAACCTCCCCCAGTTCACCGGCTACGAAGTTGCAGCCCGTGTGAAAGCGCTGCTGCCCAACGTGCCCGTTGTTGCATTGACGGCGGATATGGCCGAGCACGTGCGTGAACATGCCCTCGCCTCTGGCTGCGATGGCTACATCGCCAAGCCGATCAATGCAGATACCTTCGAGGAGCAGATCGCCCATTTTCTGGGCGGGCGTCGCGAGACGTTGCAGGACGACAGGTTCCGCAATACATACCAACAGACGCTGGTGGCGCGTATGGAGGAGAAGGTCCGCGAGTTGACGCGCGCGCTCAGGAGCAACGCCGAACTGAACGAACAACGCGATCAGTTGTTGCGGGAAACGCAGCGCCGCGCGCGCTTGCTCGAAGCCGGCGCCACCGTCAGCCAGACCATCACCTCGATTCTCAATCTCGACACCCTGCTGCACACCACCGTCCAGATGATCGGGGAGCAGTTTGGCTTCCACTACGTGGGCATCTTCCTGCTGGACGAAACCGGCGAGTGGCTGGTATTGCGCGCCGCCTTGGGGGATGCCGGCGCGCAGATGGTCGCCGAAGGCCACCGTCTCAAAGTTGGCAGCCTTTCCCCGGTGGGCGCGGCGGTCAGTCGCCGCCAGGTGATGCTGGCGCAGGCGACAGAAGATGAGCCTTCCCATGCCATCCAGGCGCGGCTGCCGTTGACCCGCGCAGAGATGGCGCTGCCGTTGAGCGTTGGGGAAGACATCATCGGTGCGTTGGCCGTGCAGAGCGTCGAGGACGATGCCTTCGACCAGGATGCTGTGCGGGCCGTGCAGGCGCTCGCCGACCAGTTGGCGACGGCGATCAGCAACGCCCGCCTGTATGCCGAGAACGAAACGCTGCTGGCGCAAGCCGAACGCCGGGCGCGGCTGTTGGAAGCGACCGCGCAGGTCGGGCGCAGCGTCACATCCATTCTGGACGCCGACGCGCTGCTCAAAGAGACCGTCGACATCCTCTGCAACGCCTATGGCTTTTACTATGCCGGCATTTTCCTGGTGGATGCGGCCGGTGATTGGGCCGCGCTGCGCGCGGGGCGCGGGGAGGCCGGTTTAGAGATGGTCGCCGAGGGGTACAAGCTCAAGATCGGCGGGTTATCGATGGTGGGCATGGCGATTGCCGAGCGCCGGGCGCTGTTCGCGTTGGACGTGGAAGAGGAACCGCTGCACTTCAAGAACCCGCATTTGCCGTTGACGCTCTCGGAGATGGCGTTGCCGTTGATCGTCGGTGACAAAGTGATCGGCGCGGTGACGGTGCAGAGCAAGGAAGAGGCGGCCTTCACCAGCGAGGATATGACGACGCTGCAAACGATGGCCGACCAGTTAGCCATCGCCATCGATAACGCGCGTCTGCTCAAGGATCTGGAAGCCACCCACGCCGAACTGGTGCGCACGAAAACGTTCGAGGCGATTGCCACGGCGACGGGCGAGGCCATTCATTGGGTGGGGAACAAAGCCGCACCGATTCCGGGCAGTATCGCCAGGGTCCGCGAGGACCTGGCGCGGTATCTGTTGATGGCGCATGCATTGATCGAAGAAGCGCCGCCAGAATTGCGCGAGCACAAATTCGCACAGATGATCCT
>JAFGSL010000599.1 GCA_016934645.1 Anaerolineae bacterium | reverse complement strand
CTGCCAGACAGAGCGCCACGAAGTTGACGAACGTCGTCTTTCCGCTGCCAGGATCGCCGAGCAACACCAGGCACGGCTCCGCGTTCAGCACTTCCACGGCGGACAGACGACGCAGGTCCCACTCCGCAGATGCCTCTGTATGGCGCGCACCGACCTCTTGACGTTGGGTCAGGAGCGCCGTGTACACCGCCGATAAACGCAACTCGCCGCTTTGCACGTCACTGGCGGACTTGGGATCGACCCCACCCAGGGGCAGGCGGCGGGTCTGCTGCATCAACCGGTACAGGTATGCCTGGCGCAACGCCTCCGCATGGGTCGCTGGCGTGGAAAGGGTAGACGCATCGACACGACACTCGGCGGCGACCTCTTGAGCTAGCGCCATGAGGTGTTCACGGCAAGCATCGCCGGGCGGCGTATTCTCTGCCAGGACGCGCAAGAGCAAGGCCAGTGCGTTTTCTCCGGCAGGATTGGCGCGCCGGCACAAGGCGTCGATAACGGCCTGAGCGCGTTCGACGCGATTGCTCGCTTCCGGGAGCAAGTCGTGCCAGGCGCTGAGGCGCGCATCCACAAAGAGAGAACGCAACGCGCGGTCGCTATCGAACGGGCCGCAGCGCAACAGCGCCGACTGCACACGCCCGTAGAGGTCTCCGGGAATCCCGCCCATACACGATTACCTCCCGTAATAGATGATAAAACTTATACCTCGTATGAGATACTACTTCGGCTCCACCATGTTGAAGTCGACTAATTGTTTTACACGTTCCCAATCCGCATCACAACTAAAAAAATCGCATGGTAGCACAGTCAGTATTCCATCAACAGTTAACAGGACGATCATCTCGGGCTGAATTTGCTTCTTCGAATACTGCTGCCAACTGTACTCTTTCTGCGAACGGGACGATTTATACACAATACCCGATGAAGTAACCCCACCGCTCTGAGTCGCCTGAATCGAAGAATCGTGCCACAACCGCGTGGCTGTACGCCACGAGCGAATGTATGGAGTCAATAAAACATAAGATACGGTAACCAGAGACAATAAAACCCTAACGACGCGGAACTGTTCAGTTTCCCGAATGCCATTAACCAGAATATCCGCGATCATCGCTACAGTCAAACCAACCAGAATGATGCTGAAAATCACACGCATCACGCGGTTGCGCTTCGCTGGTCTACTGGCCAATGCTACCGCACGAAAAAACAACTTCTTGTCAAGTTGTCCTTGAAAATTGATCTCCATTCACAATCCTTCCGCATCGTTATAGGAACAAATCCCGAATAAAAGCATTTCTGGGCCGACCAGAATCCACCATCAGGTCAATTACTTGACCTTCTCTCAGTGCGCTCGTCCGCTTTGTTTTCACAACAGCCATACCGCTTGCGTATTTTTCCTCATACCAGGTATAGATAAAATCGACTCTACCGCGGTCACGGAAAAAACTGATACGGCTAATTGTGCCTGAAACTTCAATCCCCTGCGTAAAGACCGACAGAATCAACCAGTAACGCCAAATCAATACAGCAAAACCCGTAACTGTGACTGCCAAAACTATAAAGATAAACGCAGGCCAGCTATCTCCCCCAAGAAACATATCGAATGCATAAAACGCCCAGAAAACTATCGGGAACAAAAACGCAATCAAAGCAACATAATCATTTTGGATAACACGTAAAAGCAGCGGTCTTTTACCTTCCACTGGATCCCTCCAATTCAAAAACAACAGCACCACAACCAAGTATTTCTGAAATAGCAATCACTTTTTGGATTTATCACTTTTACTCTTGTACAACACAGCCATTTGCTCGCCAAGTGGAGGATGGGTCGGCTCTGCAGGCTCTGAGCGAACTGCATCTTTCACAAAAAACGGATTCGGAACCACGCTTTTATCTTCGACCCGAAAGCCACAATCGAGGCAAAACATCTCGCCGTCGATGCTTCTGGTTTGCTCAAGGTTAGTGCTGCCGCAAATTGGACATCGCCACATCATAGCCTCCTATAACACGTCACTTCAGGTCCGACGCCATATCGTGAGACAAGGATACATCCGTTGTACCCGTATCCCTACGTTTGTGACCAGTCCGGTAAAGCCCTTGTGCAGTTTGAAAAGGCCAAAACAATCGACGCCGCCCGCCGTACAGGTTGATTCATCCCATTGCGTGTGGTCGAAACACGGCAATCCACATCCTTCGACATCGAAGATGAGTGCCAAATCCAACTCGACGGAAGATTGCCAGTGGTCGCAGGTGGTGTCCCAGACGTCGCGGAGTAGCTGCTCGCGGTCCGGTTGCGACATCTCCGGCGACACATCCACGATGAGGCTCAGGTCGATGTCCGAATCAGACCGGTAGCCGCCAGCCAATCCCCGCGAACCATGCAAGACGACGCGGGAGACGGCGGGATGAACCGTCAGATTTGCAATTTGGAACACCATGTACGTGATGGGAAGTAAAGACGCAAATGGATGTTCAAGTGTTATGCACAAAATTATCCCTACACAAGTGAATCTTATATGCAGGTGGGACGCAATTCGGGAAGTGCATCCCACCTTACAAAACTACGCCGTATACGTTGACGATATGGCCGCTGCGCCCGATCCGATCCAGTCGGTGTGGAAGAACTCGCCGCGCGGGCGATCCACGCGCTCGTAGGTGTGCGCGCCGAAGTAGTCGCGCTGCGCCTGGAGGAGGTTCTGCGGCAGACGCCCGCGCCGGTAGCCGTCGAAGAAGGCCAGCGCGCTCGACATGGCCGGGACGGGGATGCCCAATTCCACCGCTTTGGCAATGACACGCCGCCACGCGGCCTGTGCAGCCTCGACCTCGGCCTTGAAGTAGTCATCGAGCAGCAGGTTGGTCAAGTGAGGGTTCTTGTCGAAGGCTTCCTTGATCTTGCCCAGGAAAACGGAGCGGATG
>JAFGSL010000598.1 GCA_016934645.1 Anaerolineae bacterium | reverse complement strand
GGCCATCACCCGGAGAACGGCGCGCAGCTCATCGGCAGAACTCGCCGCCAGCCGTTGCTCCACAGCTTCCCAAAAGGCTTTCAGAGAGAGTTTCTCGACGTTTTGCATGACAATTTCCTTTGAATGGCGCACACAAAAAAGGCGACGACGTGCCTATGCTATCTGCCCAAAGTCTGTAACGCTTCCTCGACGCTGCTGATCAACTTCTGCCGCTTCACCGTATCCACTGGCGGCGGGCGGCGGGCGATGTGCGCCGAGAGTTGTTCCAGATAGGGGATCATGTCTGTGCTGCCTCGCCGGCTTAACACACGCGCCAACCGTTTTTGCACCCACTCGTCCCCTAATGGCCCAAGCTTTGGCTGCTGAGGATCGCTGTCCAATATCCGCTCCAGATGCGACAGCGCCAATGAAATGTCGTCCGGGGATGGTGGCAATTGCCATAACAGATCGAGTCCGCGCCCAACAACTTTGTGGTCAGGGGATGCCAGGGCTTTGGGTAACAAGGCACGGGCGTCTTCAGCCCGCATCCAACCCAGGATGTACAACACCCGCTCCCGGTCGCGATGGCTGTACCCCTCGTCGTACCACGCCAGCAGTTCTGGGACAATCGAATGGTCGTTGAGCGCAATCAAGGCATCGGCGGCTGCCCAACTCCCTTCCCGGCGCGCGGATTTGAGCATGTGCATCAGTTCCGCTGCCACTTCCCGGCTCCCTGTCTCACCCAAAGCCAGCGCGATGAGGCTCAGCACCCTGGGGTTTTTGGTCTTTTTGAGAAAGGCGCGCAACTCGGAGAGCGCCTCAGGCGTCACCTGGTTCAGCAAACGTAGCACCGTATTGATAGTGTGATGACGGGATGATCTGGGATTGCCAACAAAGCCCGTCTGTGTATAGAGTCGTTTGAGCAGCCGCAAAGACTGCTGAATCACCAGGCTGTTGGGCTGCGGCCCTTCGATGATCTTGAGCGCCATAGATGCTGCCCGTGGCGGATCCACCTCTCCCACGATGCTCAAGTCTTGGGTCAGATACCAGAGCCAGGCAAAGCGCGCGTGATGCGCGGCCACGAACGCATCCGTGAGCACTTGATCCAGCGCTGTCGCCTGTTCCGCCACCAGCAATCGGGCCGCGACGATGTGATCCACCACATATTTGAGGCCGTACAGATCGCAGCCAGCCCAATCCGGCGCGCAGGTTGCCAGGTAATGTTCGGCGATGCGCCGGTGGTACTCCCGCGCTCCTGACAGCTTGTCCTGCAAAAAGCTCACAAAGCTGCCGTGATAGATCCGCCAACGAGTCTCCTCGCCGGCTCGCAGCGGAGAGAGGAATTTCCGCCAGGCGACCAGCGCAAAATCCTGCACCTCTTCGGCATCTAATCCCAATACCTGGCCCAGCCAAGCCGCGCTGACCGGTTCTTGTGCGACTGCCAGCAAGCCGATCACCGGTTTGTAGAACTGCGTCCAGGCTTCCCGCCCCTCGCGTTTGACGGCTTCCAGTTCAGTCCAAAACCGCTCGAAGTAGCCGCGTAAGCCCTGGGGGAGATCGCGCAACGTAAGTGTGGTGCAACGGCCTGCTTCGATGTCCGCCAACAGATAGGCCAGGTACATAAAGTTTCCCTCGCTGCGCTGCGCCAGTTCCGCTGCCGCACGCTCTGTGGCAACAGCCTGCGCCGCCAGCCAGGTCGCAACCTGCGGCTTATGAAGCTGCTCACGCAGGTAGGTGCGCACGTCGCCCTGGTTATCCGGCAGGTCGGCGCTGAGGGTGAAGGTTTCCACCGGCGTATCCGGCGCGGTTTCGAGCGTTACCGGTTGAGGGCGATGGGTCAGTACAATGTATACGCCCACTGGCAACGCGGACGGCAGATACAGTATGTTAGCGCCCTGCGCATCGGGTGGCATCCGCGTTTCATCCACGGCATCGATCACGAGCACGAGTCGCCCTCCCGCCAGGTATGGGGCAGCCTGATGCAGCAGTTGGTGGAGATAGGCGCCGTCACGTCCGGCGGTAAGGGGCAAGTGGGCGGGATGATCCAATTTGTAGACGCCGATGATCTGGGCGCACAGATTTTCCAGAGCTTGTTCTGGACGCGTGAGGCCCAAAGAGACCACGTTGAAATGGTGTACGGCCTCATACTGCTGGACGACGTGCGCGGCCCAGGCCGTCTTGCCGATCCCCGGCTCGCCGGCCAGTACAAAATATCCCCGGTCGTGCGTTGCCAGAAACATCGCCAGCCGGTCATCCAGAAACTGCCGCCCCACAAAGGTCCGCGTGCGTTCAAGGATCAGGTCGCCGAAGGGGATCAGGTGTTCAGCGAGAGGGCGGTAACGCGCATCCAGGATGTACTTGTAGATAGCATTGCCGTCGCCAACAATGTTGTCGTTGCCGACGATCACAATACGGTTACCAAAGTGCTGTTCAACCATCCTGCTCCTCCATAACAGCGACTATGCTGGGAAACTCAGTGAAACAGATGCCCTGCCCAGGTCTGGAGTTGTTGCGCAAGCGGCTTCAAGCGTTGCAGCATCCCCAACGCGCCATCGGCGGTCGCTAAAAGCCCGGCGACGTTTGTGATGCGTGAGAGGATTAACCTGGCGTTGGGTTGTGGTTTGCGCGCCTGTGTCTCTGCGACTTGCAGATCTGCCACTATGGCTTCTGCTTCGTCGGGATCCAATCCAGCTTGCGGGATAGCCTGGCGCAATTCATCCAACAAGCGCAGGAATTGATCCACAGTGACGCCGGTTGTTTGCGACTTACTCACATTGACACGGTTGTTGTTCCCAATCACGTTCCCGTCACCGGTAATCCTGATGTCACGATTGCCAAAGTGTTGCTTCACCGGGCCACTTGGCTTATACACCGCCCCCTGCGAGCCACGCATATCTACCGCCTCGCCGCCGCCCACTGCGACCGGGCCATCGAACTGCCCGGAAAGCACAGGGCCGGTAACATTGCCAGCAATATTGGTCTGAGGGCCGTATACAGTTTGTCCCGACTGACTGATCCCGCGCCACGCACCCGGCTCCGGCTCGATCTCTACCGATTCGACCGGGAATGGTAAGCCTTTGGGCTGCTTCTCGCCGCCAGCGTAGTAAGCCAGCGCGAAGTTGTCGGCGTGTTCAAAGTGCAGGATGGGATGCTGCTTGCCCTTCGTGCGTCCCGGCACGACCTCACGCGCGTGCAACGCCACGTCCGCTACACGGACGAAGCCATCTTGCTTGGCGACACCCACGCCGGAGAGCGACTCGATCAGCGCCAGGGTGAACGCACTGTATGGTTTGCCCGCATAGGAAAGTTCATCCTCTTTGGACGACGCGATCAGTACGCGCCCTTTGCCCTCGGCGAGCAGGGCCAACGTCTCCGATGGCAGCGGCGACTTGGCGAATTCCAGCCCTGGCGCTTTGGCGTCTCCAACCCCGCCGGCGTGACAGCAATCCAGTAACACGAGTAGCTTCTTTGCAGGGATTGCGCGTAGTTTGGCGGTGAATTCTGCGCCACTGATGGCAGTCTGCTTAAGGTGGTGCACATCGTAGCCGTACGGCATCAGGAAGTAGGCGTCGCTGACGGAGGTGGAGACCTGGTAACCGTGACCGGAGAAATACACTACAACAGTAGCATCCTGATCTGTGATCTGCGCCAGTTTATCAAGGGCATCGAGAATCGCACCGCGATTCGCCGCCCAGCTGGTGAGGATCTGCACCTGCTCCGGTGGATAGGCACAGCGACCGGCTTCCTTGAGGATGTCTGCAACACCTTGAGCGTCATCTACCGTGTTCGGTAAATCTGAACCAACACCTACAACAATAGCATGCCCTTGCTTCAAAATTGCCATCTTGTTTCTCCTTATCATCAATGGAGCGCATACTCCTACGGAACATAGACAAACCTCACAGCATCAAAAGCTATAGTAGTGTTTGAGGATCGTAGTTCGTCTGTATGGTCAGCAAGAGAAACATACTCCTTTCCTTCGGCCGCAAACCAATACATACCAAGACTCACCCACTCATTAGCATAATCAGCCTGTCGCACAGTAACGTCATTCTCCCGTAGGCTCCCATCATAATAAATCTCATATGTTGCTTGTGTTGTACCAGCATTATGTTCAGGTATGAAGACAGACACTTCATAGTATCCTTCGTGAATTAACATCGGAATCCATATTGCCCAGTTAGATCTCGCTTCATTTGTGCAATAAGTCCAGTGTGTGCTTCCGTCATAGCCATAGGGTGCGATGCGCCAGCCTTCTGACGGTCCCAAGAATAGAGCACTTGGATCTGAATCATCTATTGTGATTTCTGACACGGTAGCAGTATTTTGTTTAGAAACAACTCTTATGAAATATGTTATTTCTTCTTCATCATACGCATCTATCCTGATCGCATAATTCCCAGATAGACTTGGCGTGAATGTGGGTGTGCCAAGATAGCAGCCCCGAATTGGATCCATACATTCATACACCATATTTCCTTCTGGATCAAGGATACCAATTCGCCCTGTTGGAAAACCCGCGCTGAAAAACAATGTCTGAACTACAAAAGGCACCCCCGCAGTGGCTACGTAATTCCAATTATGTGCCTCCATTTTGGAATTCAGTGTTCCAAATTGACCTTCCCCCTCGTGAACTGTTCCCAGATTAAATTGCCTTAGAAAACGACTGGAGCTATCGCAGTAAAGTAAACCTTGGCAACTAATCGTATTTTCTCCACAATCATCAAGATCCAGTTCAATCCCTGCTACTGTTGATGCAAACAAATCGACTCCCCATCCGTCTACACTCCAATCTTTTTGTCGTGGATTTTCACCAATTGCAGCATACAATAACCAGTTAAAGCCAAAAGTATCAACAGTACAAAACTCCTCTGGAATGAAAACCGACATGGAAACTTTCCCTGATAAATCTGCTTTGCTTATCCACGATGTGAAGTATTCTGAGTGCGCGTAGTAACCTCCTGTGTAGAGTACAGTAGTGATTATCTCCCCAGGTTCAAAGTTTGAGTAGTGTAACACTAATGTTCGATCTGATATACTTTCATTTGAAATATCAATGTGGGGTGTATTAGGACGAACTGGCAGCTCCCAAGTAGCACCCCCATCAAACCATTTCACTTGAGCCTGAATCTCAGGTGGTGGAACCTGTCGAGTGACAGGTAACACAATATCCGCTGAAGTCTCCGATGATTGGTCGAAGACACCATTACCCGTTGCCTTTGTACCTTTGTTATCACTCTCTAGAGCCAATTCAGGAGTAACAGTAATTGGAGCAACAACGCCTGCACTCCCACTTCCAGAGCAACTAGTACACAAAACCACCGCTAAAAACATAATGCCCAAATAGGCCCGATTCTGCTTCGTTGTCATCAAGGTTTCTCCATCTGCGTCATTATTTCTTCAAGGCGCTCTTGATACTGTTGCATTGCGTCTGCTGAGTAGGTAAACTGTAGTGCATTTTGATAGGCTTCGACTGCATCAGAAAGCCGACCAGCATCTACATAAACTTCACCTAAAGCAGCATAATACTCTCCCATCCTTGCACGAAGCTGTGGAATGTTTTCGACCAGTGCAATGGCCTTCCCATATTCAGCAATGGCCTGCTCATCTTGGCTACTGAGGCGATAAATCAGTCCCAAGAGTTTGTGAGATTCTGCGGCGCGCTCTCGCAAGCGTTCAGTTTGATTCCCATCATATTCTTCAATCACCCATAAAAGCTCTTGCGCAGCCTGTCCCATATCCCCTTGCTCAATAATAGCTTGCATCAAGTATATACGGCCTCTGGCAAAATGAACTTTAGATTCCATGTCCGACAGGGCGGGTTTTTGAGGAGCGGCAAGAGCTTGCTGATAATACTGAAGTGACTCTTCTAACAATACCATCGCAGTATCCGTCTTACTTTCAACATAAGCATTCGTCGCTTGCGTGTAACGCACATTGCCCAGACCGGCGTACATTCTTGCATAGTCGGGATTGATAGCTTGAGCTTGAAGGTAGTATTGTTCAGCCTTTTCCACGTCGCCACTTTTGCCGGCAGCATTGCCGGCTAATAAACACAACACTTGTTTTACCCCAGCTTCATCCTCAAGGCCTTTAACACCCTCAGCTAACTGAAAAGTCTCCAAGGCACGTTCGTATTGCTGGGTAGCATAACGTGCTAACCCGACTGTGATTTTTGAGAGAACTTCCACACGGGGTGACAAAGCATCGTTTAGCGCGACACTTGTAACTGTGCCATCGCCTCCAATAACCGAGAAAGGAGTACCGATTTCGTATTGTCCAACAACCTCTTCCGCCTCATAGAAATTTTCTACGGCGACATAAAACTCCGGAGCGACAATCCACAATGCGCGCGTTGTATCAACTGAGCCATAAACGACAATGTCAGCGCCAATCGACCCCGCCATCTCTTCCACGGATGCGGCACGCTCATCTCGATTTGTGCCCTTAATCTGCCTGACTTGATCTGGCCCCCAGACTTCAACGACAATGTCCAAATCCATTTCGTCGAGATGTCGCTGCAACTCTGAGGAAATACGCTGTGCAAGCTCCATACCCAGTTTTGATTTTCCTGGATTGTCGTTTTCAGTGAATCCAGCAACTGCGATACAGAAGGTACCCGCCATTTGCGTAGGTTGCCGAGGTCGAAGTAGAAAATATAAGCCAACGCCCATCCCCATAATAAGTACTGCCAATAAAGTAAAACCTACCCTTTGTTCTAACCCCAGGCGTTTAAGAACGCGTTCATCAATAGAGCGTATCAGTTTGAAAACTGGATAGAGAAACACTGGGCCGTTAAATTGCCCCGAAAGCACTGGCCCTTCTACATCACCGGCAATGTTTGTCTGAGTTTCCTGAGTTACAGATTCAGATTGTCGAGGTTCAGACTCTTGTATTTTCTCTAAATCACGCATATTTTTGTCTATTCTGCTGGGCAGATGAAGTAGGGATCGACCTCATCTCCGCCTTCACTAACCCAGCCGACAATGCCTGAGTCGGTTTCAATTTCCCACCATGACCAATCATCCGCACAAATAGGACCGTCGATGATGGCAACCTGGGTACTGGTGTCCAAACGTGTGACCTCCGAGGCCCCACGTTTGGGTTGTGTCCGCACGATCAGTTTATCATGTGCAGTACATACCGTTACCGTCTCGCCTATACGGACACGCTGAGGTGGCGCGCCTGGACAACTTGAAGCGGGTTCGTTAGTTGGCTTTTCTTGTGTTGGCATGGAAAACGTGGTAATGTCTACTTTGCTAACTTCGGAATCTTTCACCCATCCTTCACTTCCATTTTCAAGACGCACAAGTAACCATTCTCCATTTGCATCTCCGATAACTCTCATTTGGGTGCCAGGGCTTACATATTGCACAATATTACTTTCAGTAACATAATTTTCCCAAATCACTACATCTTTACTACCGAACTTAGCTTCCACAAAAAATGTAAAAACATCTAGCTACCTGACACTTTTTCAGAAATAGGGAAGCCAGCGGAAAACGAAGGCTTCTTGGTTGGTTAAATGACGGTCGATCATATC
>JAFGSL010000597.1 GCA_016934645.1 Anaerolineae bacterium | reverse complement strand
GCCTGTGACGCGAGGGGGGTCTCCCCCAGATTATTGATAAGATACCTTCTGTTTGTCTTTTTATCACTGCCTATTATAATCAGCCTTCATGAAACTACTACTGGCCCGCCACGGACAATCGGAATGGCAAGTCAGGGTTGAGGACGTTGACCGTGACCCGCCGTTGACGATGATGGGCGAGTCCCAGGCGCACCGTCTCGGCGAATACCTGGCGACATCTGATGATCCCATCTTTGCGATTGTTGCCAGCCCGCTTCAGCGTGCTCGGCATACGGCGGAAATTGTCGGTTCCTATCTCAATTTGCCCGTCACTCTGGAACCGGATTTTTGTGAGTTCAATGAATGGGCTGCAGGATGGGCACCATTGGCAATGTCGATGTGGAATATGGCTCCTGAAACCCCGGAACTGAAGCCAGGTTACAGCCGCTTTCGTACGCGCGTGGCGGCGGCATTGCGCCGGACCGTCGAAGCCTATGACGGCGCGGACCAACTCTTGCTCGTCACGCACGCTGGGACAATTGGAGCTCAGGTGCGGATTCTTGTTGGCTCCGATACGCCGCGCTTGTGGATGAACAATACCGGATTGAGCCTCTTTGAGTGGGGCCATCCAGAGCGTGGCGGAAGCTGGGTCATTCACTACATCAATCGTGTCGAGCATCTTCTTCCAGCGATGAGGACTGCGTGAGGGACTGCGTGAACGACTCCGTGAACGACTCTGAGAAGGCCCCCGTGATGGATGCTCCTGCCCCGGACACACGGCAGGCTAAGTTCCCCCCTTTCTGGGTGTGGAGTGGCATTCTTCTGGCTCTGGTGGGGCTGGCACTTTTCATTATTCTAACGCCCGCCGGTATTTTGGACAAAACCGACGTGATTGCGGCTGCAGTGTGCCATCGTATCCCCTCACATTCGTTTTTTGTCGACGAACGCCAATTGCCACTGTGCCAGCGCTGCTCCGGGACATTTCCTGGCGCGTTGACGGGTTTGCTCGTTCAGTGGGTCGTGTGGCGGCGCCGGCGTTCCCAACGCTTCCCGCAGTGGAAGATGTTCATCGTGCTGGCAACTTTTGCCGGGATTTGGGCATTGGATGGTTTCAATTCCTACACCACTATGCTCACCGGCCGTCCGGAGGGTCTGTTGGGATACGCACCGCAGCCGTGGTTGCGCCTCTTCTCCGGCGCGCTAATGGGGATGGGAATGAGTGTGATCCTTGTCCCGGCCTTCAATCAGGTTATGTGGGCCGATAGCGGGGCTACTGCACCGCTCCGTTCCTGGTCGGAATTGGCGTTTCTCGTCGTTGTGGAACTGGCGATGGCGGGCGCAATTTATTTACTGGAACCGGTGCTGCTGTATCCGATCGCGCTCTACAGCGTTGCGGGTGTGGTAGTGATGTTTATCTGCCTTGGGGCGATGCTGTTTGTGATGGCTCTGGGGCGCGACAGCGTGTTGACCGGCTGGCGCGAAGCCTGGCTACCATTTTTGTGGGGACTTGTCTTCGCCCTTGTTGTCATCGGCGTGATGAATTTCCTAAGGATGCAAATCACGGGAACCATCGATGGTGTTCCAGGTTTTTCATAATTCATGATTCGCAATTCGTAAATTCGCTAACGGAGGTGATTCTATGTACAAGAAGCTGTTTATTCCGGGTCCTACCCATGTGCGGGACGAGATTTTGGAAGCGCAGACCGCGCCGATGATCGGCCATCGCAGCAAAGACTACTCCGATTTGCAGGCCGCTGTGACCCCGAAGCTGCAAAAGCTCCTCTATACGCAGCAGCCGGTCTTCATCTACGCCAGCTCCGGCACCGGCTTGATGGAAGGCTCGTTGCGTCAGGCTGTGCTGAAGCGCGCGCTGGTCACGGTGTGTGGTGCGTTCTCCAAGCGCTGGCTTGAAATCGCCAAAGCGAACGGCGTGCCCGCCGATAGCATCGAGGTCGAGATGGGCCATGGCTTCACGCCAGAGATGATTGACGAGGCGTTGAGCGCGGGCGACTATGACGCGGTGACCCTCACCTTCAACGAAACATCCACCGGCGTGATGAATCCCCTGCAGGAAGTCGCGGCTATGGTGCGTGAGAAGTATCCAGACGTGCTGCTTTTGGTGGACGCGGTCTCTGCGATGGCTGGCGCCAAGATCGAATTCGACGCTTGGGGAGTAGATGTGGCCTTCGCCAGTTCGCAGAAGTGCTTTGCACTACCACCGGGCCTCACCGTTGCTGCCGTCAGCGAGCGCGCTCTCGAACGCGCGCGGCAGGTCCCTAACCGGGGCTATTACTTCGACTTCATCACTATGCTCAAGTATTACGAGCGCAGTCAAACACCCGCGACACCCGCAGTCAGTCTCATCTATGCATTGAACCAGCAGATGGACGATATCCTCGCCGAGGGATTGGACAATCGCTGGGCACGCCACATCGAGATGGCGGAGATCGTCCGCGCATGGGCGCGCAAGCATTGGGCGCTGTTCTCCGATCCGCGCTTCCTCTCCAACACGGTTACGACGGTGACGAACACGCGCGGTGTCAGTATCGGCGATCTCAATAAAGCGCTCGGCGAGCGTGGCGCGATGATCTCCAACGGCTACGGGACGCTCAAG
>JAFGSL010000596.1 GCA_016934645.1 Anaerolineae bacterium | reverse complement strand
TCATCCTCGATGAAGCGCCAGATGAGGTTGTATGGCGGCTGGACGACGTCCACGGTACCGTACCGGGATGCCATTGCCATCATCTCCGCCGTGAAGTTAGAGACGCCGATGGCGCGGATGCGTCCCTCGCGGCGCAACGCTTCGAGGATTTCCATCACCTCTGCCAGGGGCTGGCTGCGATTCGGCCAGTGGACGAAGAAGAGGTCCACGTAGTCCGTTTGCAGGCGATGTAGAGATTCTTCCAGGGATTGCCGGATTATGTTCGGTACCGCAAAGACTTTGGTCGAGAGGATGACATTCTCCCGGCGTCCGGCCAACCCTTTGCCGACCACTTCTTCCGAATGGCCGTGGCTGTAGGCTGGCGCGGTATCGACGAAATTAATGCCGATGTCCAGTGCTTTGTGGATGGTACGGATCGAGTCCGCATCATCGCATTGTCCCCAGTAGTCTGGACCCATTGGCCAGCCGCCCAGGCCAACAGGGGTGACTTCGATGTCCGTAGTTCCTATTTTGCGCTTTTCCACAGCCGAGTCTCCTTCATTTTACGCATTTTTCCAAATCCATTCCATTTCGTATCGTCCATAATGACATTCAGTAACGATAGTCGTCACGTGTTTTCCTCGATGAGCGTGTGCAGCAATGCCACCGTCTCTTTGGCGATGGCCTCGTAGTCGTAGGCGTAGAGGTCGAGCGCCATCGCGCCGTCGAAGCCGACGTCGCGCAGCGCCCGGATGTACGCGCCGAGGTCCATGTCGCCCTCGCCGGGCAGGCGATGGTCGTGTTTGCCCGCGGGCATATCCTCGATGTGGCAGTGGACGATCTTCTCGCCGACCTGGGTGATGGCGTCCAGCGGATCGGGATCGCAGAGGAAGACGTGGCCGATGTCGAGGTTGGCGGCGAGGTTGGGCGAGGGGACTGCGGCGAACAGCCGCAGCAAGTCCGCCGTTGAGCCAACGACGAAGTCCGGCTCGAATTCCAGCGCCAGCACCACGTCGTGCGTTTCGGCGACCTCGACCAGTGCGTGGGTGCGCTCGATCATCAACTGCCATTCGGCGGCGTCGCCGGTGCGCTTCTTCGCCCCGTTGATGATAAAGATGCGCGTTCCAAAGTCGCGCACCACGGGGATCGTCTCTTTGATGCGCGCCAGGATGCCGTCATCGAAGATGTAGTCGCTGTGCATGCTCACCGCGTTCGGGCCGAGATCGAGCTGTGCCAGGCGCTCGCGGATCGCGGCGACGGGCATCTCATCCGGCGGGATCATCGACCAGTCGGCGCGCAAAAAGCCGATTTCGACGCCATCGAAGCCCAGTTGCTTGATGACGGCCAACGATTCCAGGGCCGAATAGCGGTGGAACATCTGGGTTCTTGCAGAAATGTACATACATACCTCTCTTATGCGCTATTTCCAACCGGGCATTTCATCGCGTGTGATGATGCGCGGGTTATTGTAAAGCGTCTGGATGGCCTCCGTTGAATTGGCGGCCTTCACCAGTTCGGCCCAGGGCATGAAGAAGACCCATCTGGGCTGCGAGGCTAAAACGGCGGAACTGGGTAATTTGGCACATTCGCCAATCGCTATCGGTTTGTCGCCGACGATGGGCAGAATGTACATATACCAGGATGAATTGAAGCCCTGATCATAAATGTCAAAAGCAAACACATCCCAATAGTCATCGCCAGGATTATAGTCTTCGAAACCCCGGCTCAGGTCTTGCATATCCCAGACCCAGATGAGGTTGGACAGTCCCTTGACCTGCGTGAAATAATCGTGAACATAACGGTATAGTTTGGCGGTGCCCTCCGGCCCCGGCCGGCCACCCCACCAGAATTTTCCCTGATTCATTTCATGTAAGGGCCTGAACAGGACTTCCACCCCTTTATCTTCCAGATACTGGAGATAAACGGCGATGTCATCCATCCGGGTTTTCCAGCGTGCATTGAGGTCGGTCCCGTCGGTCAACAACGCCTCCCACTGTTCATCATCCAACGGGGCGTTGAGCACACCCGGATCCCAATCACAAGGCTCGCCCTCGTCGGGTGGGCAGGCATGCCACATCAGGTTGATGACAGCGCCGTTATTCCATTGTCTTTCGGCTTCATAGATCATCGTCCAGCGATCATCGATATTCTCTTGTTGGAACAAGAAATCACCACTCCACAGGGCGGGATATTTACCGGTTGTCTCTTTGATATACTCCGTCCACAGCGCCGGTTGGGCATTAGGCTCGCGGTTGTGCTGCCCGGCAAGCGTTCTTTCTCCCGAAATACTGTAGAGGTAGTCCAAGGTTTTGAACCCGGTCGTGGAACTTTCCGGTTCGCTGACTTCGTAGCCCATTAACGATAACATTGTCACTGCATATCGCCTGCCTAGTTCTCTGATACCTACCGAATCGAAGTGCGCCTCGTCTTGGGCCGTACACCCCTGCGAAGAGATCACGTGCGCCGTTGGAATCGTATCCGGCAATGTGGCGATGATGGGGTTCATGGCGGCGCAGCATCCGCCCTGGTCCGCCCCTACGACTTCTCCGGCTAACAAGGGCACGGATTCGGCGTCGAGGGAAAGGTCGGTCAATATATCGTTATGGATTTTGTTGACGTAGGCGGGCCATTGCGGATCCCCGGTGTTGGTTTCGCCCTGGTGCAGCAGGATGCCCTTGATGACGCCGCGCTGCTGCGCCAGCTTGGCCAGGTCGATAAGATATTGATAGGGATTTCCACCATAGGCCTTGATTTTAGTGACAAACCAGTCATCTTCGTAAGTCGCATCGTAGTCTTGATACAGGTCCTTGTCGAATAGCCGAATGTCGCATCCGCCAACCGCCACGTTAATCACCCCGACCTTGATGGTATCGGGCAGGTTTTCCACCATCGTCCTGCCAAAATAGTCGGCAGGCGAAAGTCCCGACCAGCATTGGGTGAGCGGTGGCACGGCCGTATACCAGGTATTCTTGTTTTTTCTGAGATTGGGACAATTCAACGACTGTAAAACCTGAAAGCGGGGATCCACCGTCCGGTCTTGCACCTCGATAGGGGGGACGCCTTCCATGTTCGACTGTCCAAAACATAGGAAAATGTAGAAATTCGGATCAAACGTAGTGGTGTTGTCTTCTGATGCTTGCATGGTATCTCCGGTATTCTGAGAATTTTGAGGTTCTACCGTTGGCTCCGGTTCTACTGTAGCCGTAGCGGTCTTTTCCTCTGCTGTGGGACTGAGTTCAGTGATTTCCGCTGCCTCTGGGGTGGCGGTCTCATCGGTATCAGAAGTTATAGCATAACATGATGTCAATACAACGCCTAGAACAACTAGCGAGAATAGAAACCTGGCTCTTTTTTTCATCACCCCTCACGTTTTATGCATCAGCCCAAATCTTCCCGTGCCATCTGCTCCCGCTCGGCACGCGCCTCCGCGCTTAGCCCGCTGCGGAAGTAGACCTCCGGCGGCCAAAAATGCTCCGATTCCCGCGTCCAGGGGTGATGGTCGCCCTGGCGCAGATCGCAGTCGAAGCGGGCCAGGATGCTGTGGTCAGTCTCCGGTGTGCCGACATTGGTGATGTGGCACAGGCCCCAGGTGATGCCCTGCCCGTCGTCCGTATCGGTGAAGGCATCGGGTACGTAGGGACCGGGCGCGATGGGCATCAGGCTCACGGCGGCGGCAGGCGCAAAGTTGACGCCGTCCGGTGCAAACTGGATGGTGTTGTGCTCGTTGCCGTGGCGGATTGCCAGCGCCGCGACCCCGCTCCTGAAGGGGAACAGTCCCGTCTCATGCCCGGAGTTCAGCACCGGATTCAGCGGGCATTTTTCGAATGGCCCCAGCGGATCGTCCGCCGTCGCCAGGCCCAGCAGGCGGACATACTGCCCCGCGCCGTTGGTGTCCGATTTGTAGTACAGATAGATTTTGCCTTTGTAGATCAGCGGGTAGGGGTCGTGGATGGAATACTGATCCCACGCGCCGGGTGGTCCGTTGGGAATGACGATCTGGTGCGCCGGCGTCCACGGACCGTCGGGCGAATCGGCCCACGAGACCGCGACGGGGCAATCGTCGCCGCGCGTGCCCGACATCTCCAGGAAGCCCTGGTAGTAGAGGTAGTACTTGCCCTTCCAGTACAGGACGTCCGGCGTCGAGACCGAGCGCCAGCCCGGATGTGGCTTGGGCGGGCGTGGCACGGCGACACCCTGTTCTTCCCATACGAAGCCATCCTCGCTGGTGGCGTACCAGATCTCCGCCAGGTCCCAGTCGGTCGACGGGTTCACATCCGAGCCGTATTTCGCGCCGCGTGGCGGCGCGGGCGTGTGGCGATGGGTGTACCAGACGTAGTACTTGCCGTTGGCCTTGATCACCTTGCTGGGATCGCGGCGCGTGAGCGTGCCATCTCCCGATGGTTCGCCGTCGCCGTTGTTGTAGTCCAGCCCTTTCAGCGGCGTGTACCGGAACTGCGTGAATAGCTCGTTCCACCACCGGTCGGGGCCGCTGTAGTGCGTGTAGGCGCGTTCCATCGCCTGGCTCAGGGGGATGTCGGGCTTTTCCAGCGGAGTTTTGTAGGGGAAGAAAGCTCCGGTCGAATTTCCAGTATTAGTTGTCTTCATTTGTACTCCCTCGAAAACACAAAATCACCAAATCAGCAAATCAAAAATCCCAAAAAACTCTGCGCCTTTGCGGCTCTGCGCGAGATGTTCGCTATTGTTGGCGAGACCGATCTAATGTCAACTCCTCCGAGATAAAATTCATATTCAGCGTGATCCCCAAGCCGGGACGGTCAGGGATGGACAGATAGCCGTCTTCCAGCGTGAACTGCTCCACGCTGACGCCATCGCGCAGGGGATTGGGGGAGCGGTCGTACTCGAACCACGGTTCTGCCGGGAAGCGGCGCTCCGGGAAATTGGGCAACGCGGCGTAGAATTGGAGCGAGGCTGCCAGGCCCACGTTTGTGCCCCAGACGTGCGGGATAACCGGCAAATTCGCTGCGCTTGCCATCGCCACGATGTTGCGTATCTCGGTGAAGCCGCCGGTGGCGCACATATCCGGTTGGAGTACGTCCACGGCGCGGCGGTGGATCAGCTCGCGGAAGCCGTAGCGCGTGTACTCGCACTCGCCGCCCGCAATGGGGATGCTCGTGGTGCGCCGGATTTCCACGTAGCCGTCGATGTCTTCCGGCGGCACCGGCTCCTCGAACCAGGTGATGTCGAACGGTTCCAGCGCCTGCGCCAGCTTGATCGCCTCCGGCGCGTTGTAGGCGTGGTTCGCATCCACCATCAGCGCCAGGTCCGGCCCGATGGCCTCGCGGATGGCACGGACGTACCGCACGTCGGTGGCGAGATCGTAGCCGATCTTGAGCTTCATCCCGCCGAAACCCTGCGCTTTGTAGCCCAACGCCTCTTCGACCAGCGCATCCACGATACTCGGCACGTTTTGCGGCTCGTAGAGGCCGGTGGCGTAGGCTTTGGCCTTCGTGCGGTAGGCCCCGCCGAGGAGTTTGTAGACCGGCAGGCCAAGCGCTTTGCCCTTGATGTCCCACAGCGCGATGTCGATGGCGCTCAACGCGGAGATGGTGACGCCCTTCTGGCCCTGGTCGCGCATCAGATTGTAGAGCCGGTCCCAGAGCACGTTCGTATCGAACGGGTCTGCGCCGACAATGAGCGGCCCAAATGCCTGCTCCATCATCAGCGCGACGATTGTAGACGGCCCGCCGAAATAGAACGCCTCGCCGTAGCCCTCGATGCCCGCGTCGGTCTCCACGACGCAGATGGCCGTTTGCCGCCGGTTGCCCACGCGCTGTGACCAGCCGAACGCGTAGTCGCCGAGGTCGGCCTGCAGGACATAGGTTTTGACGTCGGTGATTTTCATAGATACCTCCTGCTATTCACGCCGGTTCAGCGCCACCCCATTGCTTCAGACATTGTGGCCTAGTGGGTAAAGCCCAGAGAACAGGCTGACGCGGGGGTGGCATACAGATTGGATTGCTGCCTATGTGGCGTGTGAACAAAGTTCCTTCCGCTCTCAAAGCTAGAAGTCTTGATAAGGTTCCGACTCGACTGGCGTAAACTCGACCGGCGGGTGCTGCGCCAGCACCGCATCGTCCAAATCCGTGCCCCAACCGGGGCCGTCGGGCGGCGCGCCGTAGCCATCCTCGATGATCAACGGCTTTGTCAGCACCTCCTGGTATAAATCCAGCGAATTGAGGAACAATTCCTGCATGTGGCAGTTGTTGATACTCATATCCAAATGCAAACTCGCCACGGTGGAAATCGGCCCGTTGGAGTTGTGCGGCGCGAGTGTCACATAGTAGGTCTCCGCCATCGCCGCGATCTTGCGCAGTTCCGACATCCCGCCCGCGTGGCAGATGTCTGGCTGGATGATGCCGACGGCGTTTTGCTCGAGCAATTCGCGGAATTCCCAGCGCGTGTACGATTCCTCGCCCGTGGACACCGGCACACGGACGGACCGCGCGAATTCGACCAGCGCCGCTGCATTATCGAAGAGGATCGGCTCTTCCAGCCAGGCGATGTCCAGCGGCTCCAGCTTTTGGGCGATGCGGCGCGCGCTCCAGATGTTGAGCCGGCGGCGCACATCCACAGCAACTTCGATGTTCGGCCCCACCGCCTCGCGGATGGCGCGCACGATGCCCACGCCGCGCGCGATGCGCTCCGGTGTGATCGTTTGGACGCCGTTGAAGGGATAGACTTTGACGCACTTGTAGCCTTTATCCACTGCCGCTTTTGCGCCGTCGGCGTACCACGCCATCTCCTTATCGCTGCCTTGTCCTTGCGGCCCGTGCGCCGACGGGCGCTTGCCGACGAACCAGCCGTTGGCATACAGCGGCACGCGGTCGCGCACTTTGCCGCCCAGAAGTTCGTAGACCGGCACGCCTAGCGCCTTGCCCTTGATGTCCCACAACGCGAGGTCGATGGCGCTGATGGCGCTCATCGTCACCGCGCCGCCCGTCCACGTCACGCGACGGTGCAGCGATGTCCAAATGTGCTCGATCTGGAACGGGTCTTTGCCGTGCAGGTACGCGCCAAAGTTCTCAATCTCGGCGGCGAGCGCCACATCCTTGTACTGCAAACTCCCCTCGCCGATGCCGGTGATGCCGCTGTCGGTGTGGATGCGGACAAAGAGCCAGTTGTTACTCTTTTCCGAGTGTGCCTGCATGCGCAGAACTTCGACATCGGTAATCTTCATTGTCATTCTCCTAAAATCCCCGTAGATCGGTGCTGGAACGGCGCGCCAGTCCTTCTTTCGGCCGCCGCTTCAGCACGACGTACTCCAATCCGTGCTCTTCGCAGAACACGCGTTTTTCGGGCTTGTCGCCATCCTCGTTGACGAGATAGATGTCGGGCTGTATCCGCGCAATCTCCGGTTCGGCGTCCATCCAGCCTGTGCCGGTGGAGATCAACGCCTGCGTGACAAAACGAATGGACTGCGCGATGTAGCGGCGCTCCTCCTGCCTGAACATGGGATGCCCGTAACCCTTGAGCAGCGACACATTGGCATCACTGCCCACGATGACGTACAAATCGCCGTATGCTGATGCCTCCTCAAAAAAGCGCACGTGCCCGGAGTGGAACCAATCGTAGCAGCCGGTGACGAGGACTTTCTTGCGGGTCGTGGGCTGCTCGTAGGCATTGGGCGCCGGTGCCGGAAAGCCGTCCACATCCGCATCCACGATGGCGTGATAAGCAATACGATGCATATCACAATAGGCGCGCTGTTGTGGGTTGGCGTCCTGTTCGCGGACCGCCCACACGTCCGGCCGCAGTGCAGAAATTTGCGCCAACAGCTCAAAAGGCGAGAGGGTCGTCAGCAAGGTCACTCGGTCAACGTAACGAATGGCTTCCACAAAGTAGCGGCGTTCCGCCTCAGGGAACTTTGGTGTGTGCCCCGTCATCGCATCCACCACCGCGTCTGACCACAAAACAACGTGTAACGCCCCCAACTTCGCGGCTTCTTCCAGGAAGCGAAAGTCAGGAGCGCGCATAGTATCGAAACTGCCGGTCACAATCACCTGTTGCATTGTCCGTGTCCCGTTCACAGTTTTATCCGCACGCGGAATCCGCCCGGCACCGGCTGCTCAGAAACCACGTAGAGATAGCCACCGCCACAGCCGGAATACATCGCGCCGGGATACTGAGCCTGGTAATAGCGCCAGAGCGCCATCAGGTCTACGGTGAGTGTGTGGTGGTAGACCACGTCCGGCAACAGCGTTTCCCAACACAGCATACACTCGTTCATTGAAGCGCCAAGCGCGGCGGCGTCCATCGCCACGATGGCGTCGAAGCAATCCTTGCCCGACTGCCCCAACCGGCGAATCCAATCCGGGTCGAGGTTTTTGACGCCCAGCGGATTGTATCCATCGGGACGCTGCGCCACGGGCACCATCCAGATGACGCGCTCCAGCCAGTGCGCGACGGCGGGAGCGGTGTTGGATTCGATGTGAACCGGGAAGACGCCGCCCTCGTGTGCGAAGTCGTAATCCAACCGGTTGACGCCGGGGTAGAGCAGGCCGATCATGTCCTGCGACCCCGACGGCTCAGTCTTGCCGCGATTCTCCTCGGCGTACAACTCACGCACTAACTCGGCGGGATCGTGGGCAGGCAGACCGTCAGGCCACAACTTCGCGGCAATTTTGCGTGTGCTCGTCCCCATCCCGCAGCGATCCATAAAGTGGCACGTCGGCTCAATCGCCACCACTACCATCGAGCCGGGCGGTGTGGGATTGTGCCGCGACACAAACGGCTGGTCGATCCATCCCCCTGCGAAGGCCATACGGTAGGGAAGGGGGCCGATGATGGAAGTCACGTGGTTAGTTTTGTTATCCATAGGTGATAAGGTAAACGGTAGACAGTAGACGGGAAAAGCCCCTGTCTACTGTCTACCGTTTACCGTCTACTGTTTCCTAATGCCCTTTGGGCATTCCCGTTTCCGACGCCGGCGTGAAAATGCCCGCCTTGCGGTCGGCGTACTGCTGCTTGATCCAGGTGTAGGTTTTCTCCATCCCCTCGCGGAGCGGGGTGCTGGGTTCCCATCCGAGAACCTGCTGGATGAAGGTGTTGTCGCTGTTACGCCCGGCGACGCCGCGCGGCGCATCGAGGTCGTAGTGGCGTTCCATTGTGATGCCGGCGATGTCCTCGATGATGCTCACGAGATCGTTGATGGAAACCAGCTCGCTCGATCCCAGGTTGATGGGGGTGGCAATCAACTTGTCGCAGTGGGCAATCATATCAATGCCCTTGACGCAGTCATCGATGTACATGAAACTGCGCGTTTGATGGCCGTCACCCCAGATGGTGATTGTGTTATCGCCCGTGTCCTCCGCCTCTACCACCTTGCGTGAGAGCGCGGCGGGCGCTTTCTCGCGGCCTCCATCCCAGGTGCCGAAGGGGCCGTAAACGTTGTGGAAACGGGCAATCGCCGTCTTCATCCGCCGTTCCGCCCAGTACTCCTGACAGAACATCTCGGACATCAGCTTCTCCCAGCCGTACCCCCGTTCCGCCATCGCCGGATAAGCGTCGGATTCTTTGAGCGCGCGCACGTTGGGGTCTTTCTGCAACTCGGTGTTGTAAGCGCAGGCCGACGAGGAATAGAAATAGCGGTCCACCCCGGCGCGGTACGCTGCCTCAAGCATGTGCGTGTTGATGAGGATGCTGCGCAGGCACTCCACACGGAAACGCTCGATGAAGCCCATCCCGCCCATGTCCGCCGCCAGGTTGTAGACCTCGCGCGCCCCTTCGACGGCGCGGACGCAGTTGTCATACTCGCTCAGGTCCATCGACAGGCTTTCGACGCCCGGCACGCGCTGGTACCATTCGGGCAGCGGCTTCTTGTCTATCGCGCGGATGCGTGTGAAACCCTGATCGTGAAAGTAGCGCGTCAGCGCCCCGGCGATAAAGCCGCCCGCGCCGGTGATAACGATAAGATCATCCTTATTCAATACATCTTTAGCCATTTTATTAATAGTCATTGTATCTCCTTCACATGAGTAAAAAGTTATGTCAAAGACAGTGAGCCTCACTCACCCCTCATACGGTTGATCCCCGACTTTGGTCTGTAAACGACTGAGTTCTGCGGTCAGTTCACGGACGACATCTGCGTAAGCCGGGTCGTGGTAGACATTGTGCAACTCATACGGATCGTTCTCCAGGTCAAATAGCTCCCATTCCGGGCACTTGGGATTGTCAATCGCGCCGGGTTGTCCCAACGCATCCGCGTAGTAGTAGATGAGCTTGTAGCGCAGCGTGCGCACGCCGTAGTGCGCGTAGACGTTGTGGTGCGCCAGATGCATCCAATAGCGATAGTACAGCGAAGTTTGCCAGCCCTCCGGCGTCTCGCCCTGCAACAACCGGCGAAAACTCACGCCCTGCATATCGTCCGGAGCCTCAATCCCCGCGTAATCCAGGAACGTCAGTGGGAAATCAACATTGAGAATCATATCCTTGTTTACCGTGCCCGGCGGAATTTCTTGTGGATAACGGATCACAAACGGCATCCGCAGCGATTCTTCGTACATAAAGCGCTTGTCATACCAGCCGTGGTCGCCCAGGAAGAAGCCCTGATCCGAGGTGTAGATGACGATGGTGTTTTCGGTCAGTCCGGTCTCGTCCAGGTAGTCCAATAGTCGCCCTACGTTATCATCCACCGACGCCACACAGCGCAAATAGTCTTTGATGTAACGCTGATACTTCCAGCTTTTCTCCTCATCAGCCGTCAAGCCTTCAGGTACGGGATGCTTGAGATCGGTAGCGTTGAGGTCACGGTCAATGCGCATCGTTGCGGCGGCAGCGGCAGCCGCGCGGTTGCTGTAGTCATCGTTGAACGTTTCCGGCTCGGGGATGTCCACATCCTCATAGAGTTGCGCGTGCTTCTCATCCGGTTCCCACGGGCGATGTGGCGCTTTGTGATGGCACATCAGGAAGAAGGGACGGTCGGGGTCACGGTGGCGCAACCAGTCCAGCGAGATGTCGGTGATCAAGTCGGTGGCATAGCCGGGGATGACTTTCTCTGTGCCCATCTCGTCCATCACCGGATTGTGATACAATCCCTGGCCCGGTAGCACGATCCAATAATCGAAGCCCGTGGGATTGTGAATCCCGCCGTGCCCCAGGTGCCACTTGCCGATCATCGCGGTCTGGTAGCCGTTGCGTTGCAGGATTTTGGCGACGTTTTCCCGTCGCCCATCCAGCTTCGAGTCCAGCGTCGTCACGCCGTTGACGTGGCTGTACTGCCCCGTCAGAATCACCGCGCGGCTGGGCGTGCAGATGGAGTTGGTGCAGAAGCAATTGTCAAAACGCATCCCCTCGTTGGCGATGCGGTCCAGGTGCGGTGTCGCATTGATGCGGCTGCCGTAGCAGCTCATCGCGTGCGCGGCGTGATCGTCGGTCATGATAAAAAGGATGTTCGGGCGTGAATCCTGCGCCATTATGCCATCCCCGTCTCAAAAGTGACTTTAAGTGTATACGCATACGCGCACGGCTTATCCGCGGGTGCGTGAACCATCAAGCGATCCGCATCCTGTTTCCAGGTCAGCGCCGCATCGCTGCCGAGTAATTCTACGCGGGCAACTTCGCCTGCCTTTTTGCCCAACGCCTGGATACACCACACCGTCTCCGGCCAGCCAAGGCAAATTGCATAAAGTGTGTCGCCCTTCGTGGTGAAACGGACATCCGCGCTGGTGTAGGCCGCGCGCTTCGTGTCGGTGAAGCCGCCCTCTGGGACGTCTGTTGGCCCCTCGCCGAAGCGCGTCCACGGGCGCGTGCCGTAGATGGCCTCGCCGTTCACTGCCAGCCATCGCCCGATGTCGCGCAACATCACCGCCTCCGGCTCCGGGATCGTGCCATCCGCGCGCGGACCGACGTTGAGTAACAACGCGCCGTTCTTGCTCACGATGTCCACCAGATCGCCGACGATGTCGCCCGCCGTCTTGTAATCGTGATGCGTGATGTAACCCCACGAATTCTTGGAGACCGAGGTGTCCGTCTGCCAGAAGTGCGGATTGATGCCCCTGAGTTGCCCGCGTTCGACGTCGTAAACGGCGACCTCCGGTGGGAACGCCGCGTTTTTGTAGTTGATGGCGACGCCCTTGCCCCATTCTGCGCCCCGGTTGTAGTAGTAGGACGCGAATTTTTGCAGGTAGGGCTTGAACACCGTCTGCTCAATCCACCAGTCAAACCAGATGAGCTGTGGCTGGTACTTGTCCACCAGCTCAGACATGCGCGCCAGCCACTCATCGAGAAATTGCGCATCCGGGCGCGGCTTCCAATCCAGGCTCTTCCAGTCGGGGTCATTCGGCTGCGCCGGGCCGTAGAAGTCAGCATACACTGGGTCTTGCACGTCCGAGTCGAACGCCTTCCCGCCGTTCATAAACCACCAGTGTTCCGCACGATGGCTGGAGAGGCCAAAGACCAACCCCCGCGCGCGCACCGCCTCCGCCAGGTCGCCGATGAGGTCGCGCTGCGGCCCCATCTGCGCTGCATTCCACCGGGAAAGCTCCGTGTCGTACATCGCAAAACCGTCGTGATGCTCCGCCACCGGTACGACGAACTTCGCACCTGCCTCGGCGAAAAGCTGCGCCCAGGCATCGGGGTCGTAGTGTTCGGCCTTGAACATCGGGATGAAATCTTTGTAGCCAAATTCCGATTGCGGCCCGTAGGTCTCCACGTGATGCTGGAACTCTTTGGTCCCTTGCAGGTACATATTGCGTGGATACCATTCGTTCCCGAACGCCGGGACAGCATACAATCCCCAATGGATGAAGATGCCGAATTTGCCATCGAGATACCAATCGGGTACGCTGTACTGCGTTAACGATTCCCAAGTTGCTTCAAACGTTGTCATAGCTTTCTCTCCTTACTTTTATTCTGATTTTGGTAGTCCGCTGGATTGGCGCACAATCAATGTTGTGGGTAAAACAATGTGTTGGCAAGGCTCCGTTGCATCGTTGCTCAGCCGTTGCAGAAGCAATTCGGTGGCACGCCGGCCCATCGCGTAGGCCGGTTGTGATGCGACGGTGAGGAACGGCTCGATGACCAGTGCCAGCGGCAGATCATCAAACGCGACCACCGAGGCGTCGTCCGGCACGTGCAGTCCCATTTCCCGCACAGCCTTGTAAGCACCGATAGCGATGAAGTTATTCACGGCAAACAATGCCGTCGGGCACGGCGTGAGCGCCATCGCCTGGCGCGCCATTGCATCCCCGGCGGCCTGCGTAAACTCACGGTGAAAGATGTAGGCATCATCTACAGGCAAATCTGCTTCCTGTAGGGCGCGTCGATATCCCGCGACACGATCTTCTGCCGTCGAGACAAACGCCGAACTGCTGAGGATGGCGATGTGCCGGTGTCCCAAATCGAGCAGATGACGTGTAAGCTGGTACGCACCGCCTTCCGAATCGCAGCGCACCGTATCCACATCAACCGGCACGCGCCGGTCGATGACGACCACCGGTACATCCTGCTGTTGGATCAGCGTGACCGGCGCGGCATTGCTGCGAGCTGGGGCCAGCACAAAGCCGTCCACCTGCTTTTGCAGCAGCACGTGCAGGTATGCCTCCTGTTTGTGCTCCGATTCGTCGGTGTTACACAGGATGACGCTGAATCCTTCGGCTTCGGCAGCATCCTCTACACCGCGCGCCACTGTCGTCCAGAATGGGTTGGCAATATCGGTGAGGACCAATCCGAGCGTATTTGTCCGTTTGGAACGCAATCCGCGCGCCAGCCGGTTGGGGACATAGCCAAGCTCCGCAATCGCCGCCTCGACGCGCGCGCGCGTTTCATCGCTTACGTAGCCGTCCTGGTTGACGACCCGCGAGACGGTGATTGGTGCAACGCCGGCGTGTTGGGCGACATCTCGTATTGTTGGCATAAGTGATCTCGGTGATTTCTTGATATGGTAACGTTACCATAATAGCGCGATTCCGCATCTTTGTCAAGAGGAAATCAAAAAGTCCCGTCATCTTGACGGGACTTTCACTTTCGAAAAAACTCCGGCTGTTACGCGACCGCGTCGAACGTCGGTTTGAGTGCGGGATACAGGCCCCGGTACAGCGGGTAGAGGTCGTTGTAGACCTTCACCTGCGCCGGTTGCGGGGATGTGGCGCTCACCACCTTGATCGTCGCCCGGCAGGCCTCCGGCACGGTCGCCCACACGCCCGCGCCGACCGCCGCCAGCAGCGCTGCACCGAACGCACCCCCCTCGGTGGTGTTCACCGTCACCAGCTCGCTGCCGATGACGTCCGCCAGAATCTGCCGCCAGAGCGGACTCTTCGCCCCGCCGCCGGAGACGCGGATCTGCTTGATCCCCCC
>JAFGSL010000595.1 GCA_016934645.1 Anaerolineae bacterium | reverse complement strand
TCACCGATCTCCGGCACCGCCCAAATGATGCCGTCCACATAACGCGATTGCATACTCTCCAGGAGTTCCTCGACGTTATTGGTCTCTGGCTGGCGAATAAGTGTTAGGAGCAAGGTGTAACCCAGCTCACTGGCTTCTTGTTCGATGCCGGAGATCGTACAGGAGGGGCCAAAAAACTCTAGACCATATCCCACAATGCCCAAAGTGCAACTCCGTTTGGACTTGAGACTGCGTGCTGTATCGCTAGGGTGATAACCCAGTTCCGCAACGGCTTTTTGAACACGTTGGCGGGTCTGCTCACGGATGTATTTGGTTTGTCCGCCTAGTACACGGCTGACCGTGGCCTTGGAAACACCGGCGGCGCGCGCAACGTCCGCGATGGTAGTACGTGCCATGTTTTACAACCTTGTGTGAGATGATTGTTTTGCGAGTATTTTGCAGAAATCGATTTCAGAAAACGATTTCTGAAATCGATTACATTTTACTCTAAATTATGGAATTTGTCAATAGGCAATTTTGAAGATGACTGACACGAATGTATCTTGCTAAACTTTCTACGCCTACAATACACAGGAATAATTTAAGCTTTTTATGTTTAGGTCAGTAGGAAGATTGCGCTGGAAATTGACAAGGGTAGCTTTCCAGACTATGATGAATCCGACTGGAAATTCCTCAACTGAATGCTCCGCCGTGAGAGGTGTATGAAGACTTTTATGTCAAGAGGCTTGCGTCTGTTGGAAGTGACGGTGGTTGTTGCGATCTTGGGCAAGTTTTATTTCCGCAACCTTGAAACGGTGCGTTTTCACGGCGATGAGAGTCACTGGATTGCGACCAGTTGCTTTTTCGAAGCGTTGCTGCCCCCAGGCTTTAGCGAGCCACTGTGGTTGAGTCTCAGTGATGTCCCCGACACCTTTCCTGCGCCGGACTGGCTCGCTGTGACGTTAACCCCAGAGGCATCCTCGACGCATGTCTGGGGCGCGCATTACTGGACATTGACGCAGCCTATGGTTTCACGGTATATGATCGCGCTGGGCCGTATCGCGGGCGGGTATGGCGTAGCCGATTTGAACATCCCGTGGGATTTCGATACCGCCGACGCGCAGAATGTGGTTACGGGTGCGATGCCGTCATCCAGGCTACTCTGGTCGTCGCGGGCGATGATGGCGCTTTTATCAATCATCAGCGGGGTGCTCCTTTTTTTGTTGGTCCGCCGTTGCGTTGGTGCAATCGCCGGATACAGCTTTGTTGGGCTGTATGTTGGCTCGGAATACTTACTTACCCATCTGCGCCGCGCGATGAGCGAAGCCCCGCTGTTGTTCTTCACAACGCTGGCTTTGTTGTGCGCCGTGCGAGCCTTATCGGTCGCACCTCGTCGTCTGGGGCGGGCAATAGCTTGGTTGCTCTTGATGAGCGTCTGTGCTGGATTGGCGGGGGCGGCAAAGCTCAACGGTCTGGCACTCGGCTTCTCGGCTGTAGTGTTGTGTTTTGTCGTTGCTTGCCGGTGTCGAGACCGGAGTGCGAAACGTTGGCGGGTGGCGTTCCTGGCGGCGCTTCTGGTAATAGTGGTTACAGCGGGTGTCTTCATCTTTGTCAATCCGTTTCTCTACCCACAACCACTGCTCCGCGCCATTGCGATGGTGCTATTTCGTCGTTGGGAAATGACCAGACAGGCCAGGAACCTTCAGTGGTACATCCCCGATCTCTCTGCCCGGATGCGTATCATTCCACTACGCATTTTTCGCGATTACCCCGCCGTGCATATCGAGTTCTTCAATGAACTGCTGACCGTGCTTGGCCTCTACGTGCTCGCGCGAGCTGGTTGGCAATGGCTGGCGGATAAGAAATGTACAGCTATTAGCATAACGATAAACGTGGGAACCAGCGTGGCCATTTTGGTCATTGGCGCTGTGACGGCATTGCCTCCATTGCTTACGCCGTTGGACTGGGATCGCTACTATATGTATCCCGTTCTCTTCGTCTCCGTGAATGTGGCCGTGAGTGTGGGATGGTTCGCGGGTCAATGGCGGCGCTTTGTTGCCTTATTTGCCGAGCCGTAACGACGTAACGACGTTTGCGTGTTTCCCCGGCTGGACTAGAATACCCTTTATGCGTTTGAACTTTCCAACATTCTAATGTTCAAATATTTGCATCTTCAAATCGTGAACTTTCCAAGGAGGCTTATCACGCATGTCGATTCTTCAGAATTCGCAAGACCGCTATCAGAACTTCAATGTTGCCATCTACTGTACCGCATACGATGTACAGAAAATGGCTGATCTGACCTGGCTAGAACAGCGCTTCGACGTCATCAGCCGGTATGTCAAGGTGGACAAGGTGTACCTGGAGACGCACCGCGATGAGAATATTGCACCGGAAGCGACGATGGTGCAGGCAAAGCAGTTTTTCGCTGACCGCGGCGTAAAGACATCCGGCGGTATCACTTATACCGTCAATGAACGTAACCGCTTTCAGACCTATTGCTACACAGACCCAGAACACCGACAAAAGGTGCGGGAAATTGCTGAATACACGGCCCGGCTGTTTGACGAGTTTATCCTTGATGACTTTTTCTTCACTAACTGCAAGTGCGAACAGTGTGTCACGGCCAAAGGCAACCGCAGTTGGACTGAATTCCGCCTGGCACAGATGACCGAGGCTGCACAGAACCTCGTCATCGGGCCGGCAAAAGCCGTCAATCCGGATGTCAAGGTCACCATCAAATATCCTAACTGGTACGAGCATTTCCAGGGTCTTGGATTTAACCTGGAAACAGAACCGCTGTTGTTCGACAGCATTTACACTGGCACCGAGACCCGCGATGCGGTACGCAGCAACCAGCACTTGCAGGCTTATCAGGGCTATTCGATCGTGCGCTATTTTGAAAACATCAAGCCGGGCCACAATGATGGTGGTTGGGTCGATCCGTTTGGATCGTTTTTCCTCGATCGCTACGCAGAACAGCTTTGGCTGACGCTGTTTGCTAGAGCGCCGGAGATCACGCTGTTTCACTTCGGCCAATTTGAGCGTCCACTCGACCCTGGACAGCGCGCGCCGTGGCAGGGGGCCACCGTGGACGGTGGTGGAAGTGGCTTCGACTTCGATGCGATGATGGCTCCGTGGCTCCAGGCCGACGGAAGCTGGCCTGAGACGACATCGTTGGCGATGGCTGCCGGGTTTGCGTTTGACCGGATTGATCCTGTGATCGGTGAAATCGGCAATCCGGTGGGCATCAAAAGCTATAAGCCTTTCCATTCCACCGGCGAAGACTTCCTTCACAATTACCTGGGGATGCTTGGTATTCCCATTGATCTGCGCCCGGAGTTCCCCTCCGAAGATGCGATGATCTTGCTAACCGAGTCGGCCAAGTTCGATCCGGATATTGTGGCGAAGATTAAGGGGCAACTGATGGATGGCAAAAACGTCGTCGTCACCTCCGGTTTGTTCAAGGCACTTCAGGATAAGGGCATACGCGATATCGTCGAGCTGACTGTCACCGACCGCAAGGCCGGTGTCCAGGATTTCCTCATTGGCTGGTTCGGCCTGCATCACGCGGAATCCCCTATTCTCATCCCGCACATCGACTACTTGACCAACGATTCCTGGGAAGAGATTTCCGGCCTGACCAACACCACGGGGAATCCCTTCTTGCACTCCGCATCCTACGCGAATGGTGTGCTTTATGTACTCACCATCCCCGACAACTTCGACGACTTGTACAAGTTGCCGTTGGAGGTGTTGGAGCGCATTCGCGAACTGCTGTTGCGTCACCTCTACGTCCGCGTGGACGGCCCTGCGCAGGTGATGCTTTTCGCCTACGACAACGATACGTTTATCGTCGAGTCCATTCTGCCGGAGGCCGCCGAGGTGCGTATCGTCACTGACAGTACGGTGACGGCATTGCGCGACGTGTTGACCGGCGACGTTCTCGACGAGGCTGAGGAAATCCTGGATTGGCGCAAGCAGAGCACGGGCGAGCACAGCTTCACTGCGACACTCAAGCCGCATGCCTATCGCGTCTTCCGGTTTGGAGCGTGACTTCAACCACGAATCTACACTAATTTTCACGAATTGGGACCCGATTAGTGCAGATTCGTGGTTTGATCTTTAGGAGAGAATGATGAGCGACATGGATAAAATCTATACCCTGACGGAGTTGCGCGTCCGTGATCCGTTTATTTTTCCCGATGTGACCACACAGACGTATTACCTGGTGGCAGCGTTGCCTGCTGAGACGGGTCGGCGGCCGGCGGTGGGTGTCTACGCCAGCCGCGACCTGAAAACGTGGCAGGGCCCTACTGTGATCTTTGAGACGTCTGCTGATTTCTGGGCGCAGGGGCCGATCTGGGCACCGGAATTGCACCTGTACGAGGGTAAGTATTACCTTTTCGTTACCTTCAACACCGACGTACCATTGCCTGAGGGTGCACCGTGTCCCGAAGGCGACCTGCCGGATGGCTGGCCTCCGCTGGTGAAGCGCGGCACACAGGTGCTCGTGGCCGACTCGCTCGTTGGACCATTTCGCCCTTTCCATAACCATGCCCATACCCCCGCCGAACTGATGACGCTTGACGGGACGCTGTGGGTGGAGGACGGCATCCCCTACATAGTCTACTGCCACGAGTGGGTGCAGGTGCAGGATGGGACGGTCGATCTGGTGCGCCTCACGCCTGACCTCTCCGCCATCGAGGGCGAACCGGTGACGCTCTTCAAGGGCAGCGATCTGCGCTGGGCGCGCCCTGGACAGGATCGCTACGTCACCGACGGGCCGTTCCTCTACCGGACGAAGACCGGCAAGCTGTTGATGCTGTGGTCTACTTTTGGCTGGTTCGGCTATATGACACTCGTTGCGACCTCCGAGTCGGGCAGTGTCCACGGGCCGTGGGTGTTGCAGGGTCGTCCGCTCTTTATGCAAGATGGCGGTCATGGGATGATCTTTCACCGTTTCGACGGCGCACCCATGCTGGCGCTGCACCATCCTAACCGCGCCCCCAACGAGCGCGCGCTTGCCCTGGAGTTGGAAGACGAGGGCGATACCCTCACCATTGTGCGCAAGCTCAACACCGAATATCCCTTCGCCAATCCCGACCTGCCGATGGAGGCGCGGATCGACAACCTGCTGTTGTTGATGACACTGGACGAGAAGATCGGCTGCCTTGGTACTGTGCCGGACGTGCCGCGCCTGGGTGTCTGGGGGACGGGCCATGTCGAGGGCTTGCACGGGCTGGCGATGGGCGGTCCTCCGGGGAACTGGGGCAGGCCGTCACCGGTGCCGACGACGCAATTTCCACAGGCCATCGGCCTGGGCAAGACGTGGGACCCTGGTCTCGTGCAACAGGCAGCGGCTGTCGAGGGTTACGAGACGCGTTACATGGTGCAGAGCAAGCGTTTCCGGCGCGGTGGTTTGGTGGTGCGCGCACCCAATGCTGATCTGGGCCGCGACATCCGCTGGGGCCGCACCGAGGAATGCTACGGCGAGGACGCATACTTCAACGGGACGCTGGTGACGGCATTCGTCAAGGGCTTGCAAGGCGACCATCCCCGCTATTGGCAGACGGCGTCGCTGCTCAAGCACTTCTTCGCCAACAGCAATGAGGACGAGCGTTTCAAATCGTCGTCCAATTTCGACCAGCGGCTCTTTCGCGAATACTACTCCGTCCCCTTCCGCATGGGCATTATGGACGGCGGTGCGCGGGCGTACATGGCGGCCTACAATGCGTACAATGGTATTCCCTGTACCGTCCATCCGATCCTCAAGGATATCACAGTGAACGAGTGGGGGCAGGACGGCATCATCTGCACGGACGGCGGCGCGTTTACGCTGCTGATGACGGGCCACCACTACTATCCTGACCTGGAACTGGCTGCGGAAGCGGTGATTAAGTCCGGCATCAATCAGTTCCTCGATCGCTACCGCGAGGCAGTGCAAGGTGCTGTGGATAAGGGCTGGCTCACTGAAGCCGACCTCGATACGGTGCTGCGCGGTGTCTTCCGCGTAATGATGAAACTCGGCCTGTTCGATCCGCCCGAAATGGTGCCTTACAGCACGATCGGCATAGAACCTGAACCGCCCTGGGAGAGCGAGAAACACAAAGCCCTTGCCCGGCTGGTAACGCAGAAGTCCATCGTTCTCCTGAAAAATGAGGACAAGTTGCTGCCGTTGGACGCTGGCGCGCTCAAGACGGTCGCCGTCATCGGTCCGCGCGCTGACGAAGTGTTACTGGACTGGTACAGTGGCGATCCACCCTACGCCGTGACCGCGCTGGCAGGCATCCGCAACAAAGTCGGGGATACAGTGCGCGTGCTCTACGCCAAGGATAACGAGAATGGTGCTGCTGTCGAGACCGCTCAAGCGGCTGACGTGGTCATCCTCTGTGTGGGCAACCATCCCACCGGCGATGCGGGGTGGGCTGAGTGTCCCACGCCGAGCGATGGAAAAGAGGCTGTAGATCGTCGCGCCATCATCCTGGAGCAGGAGGAGCTGATCAAACAGGTCTACCGCACCAACCACAATACCGTCGTCGTCCTCATCAGCAGCTTCCCCTTCGCCATCCCGTGGACGCAGCGCCACGTCCCGGCGATTGTCCACATGACACACAACAGCCAAGAGCTGGGCAACGCGCTGGCGGACGTGCTCTTCGGCGACGTCAATCCCGGTGGTAGATTGGTGCAAACATGGCCCCACAGCATCGAGCAGTTACCGCCGCGTCTGGACTACGATCTCCGCAACGGGCGGACGTATATGTACTTCAAGGGCGAACCGCTTTACCCGTTCGGCTTTGGCCTGAGCTACACTACCTTCGCGTACAGCAACCTGCGCCTGAGTGCTGACCATCTCGCCCCAGACGGTGAACTGACGATTAGCCTTGATGTGACCAACACCGGCGACCGTGTAGGCGACGAGGTGGTGCAGATGTACGTGAAGCACCTGCATTCAGCGGTGGAGTGGCCCAAGAAGGAACTAAAGGGTTTCAAGCGCATCACGCTGCAACCCGGCGAGACCCGGACCGTACAAATCCCGCTCAAGGCCGCATCGCTGGCCTATTGGGAACCCGAACGGCAGCGCTGGGTTGTCGAAACCGGAACCGTACAACTCATACTCGGTAGTTCCTCGGCGGAAACCCGTCTAGAAACTATCCTTCGGGTTGGCTAACGGCCCTAAGCTACTTGCAGCACAAGTACCTTGTGACTGTGCCGGACTTTGCGGCTAAAGCTGCCTTTAAAAATAATGTTTAGTCGTTTTCGGGCACAGCCCGAAAACGACTAAACACTCCCTATTCCGCGCTTTTAGGCGCAGTTGCAACGCAGAATTTGGTTTTTGGATAGGTGCTAAAGACTACAAGGCTATAGACTCAGTAGATCGCAATGGGCCGGATATTAGATTGTAAAAGAGCCATTTTTAACCATACTTGGGCTTGGAAAAGCAAACCAAGG
>JAFGSL010000076.1 GCA_016934645.1 Anaerolineae bacterium | reverse complement strand
CCCACGGCCACGAAGGGCAAACCCATATCACTGGCCTCTTTCGTGTGGTCGCCGGAGAGCACGCCGAGGCCGCCGGAATAGATGGGGAGCGAGATGTGCAGCCCAAATTCCGCCGACATGTAGGCGATGGGGTTTTTGCTGTACCATTGCATGCTGCCGTGCGTGTCCTTGTCCATCTCCATCATCACCGCGTCGAAATCGCGTAGGAAAATCGGGTCTTTGGCTAATGCATTAAGGTTCTCCTGAGGGATTTCTCGCAGGATGCGCACCGGATTGTGCCGCGTGGTCGTCCACAGCGTGCGATCCAGTTGCTTGAAGAGGTCGCGCGACGCGCGATGCCACGCCCACCACAGGTTGTAGGCGAGTTCTTCCAAACGCGCCAGGCGCGGCGGAAGTTTCCGCTGTAAATCAGATGATTCGACTTTGTTCATAATTTCCTTCTATTCCTCGAATTCGCAGTATCAACTCAAGTTACAAATCGCTGCGAAGGTTTTTTTATAACATTTGCTCACTAGATTGTCAAGGGCGCGGGAAACCGCGCCCTTGATATGGTCAATGTGCGTTTATGGTCTGATCCACAAGACCAGCACAAACATGATCATCGCCACAATGCCAAATTCCAGCAACACGCGAGGGGTCATCCGTGCGAGTAAGTATTGGTAACCTAATCCGCTGAGCAGGTACAAGGCCAATGTTAACATCGTGGCTGCCGTCCATGTGGAAACAGGCCAGTATCCCAAAACCCAGGCCAGCTCGCTGACCAACAGGGCGATGATCCCGCTGAAGAGCAGGACCTTCTTCGATTTGACGCCGCTGGCGCTCAACAAGTCGCAGGCCAGCAAGCCCATAAGCGCGAGCATTGCCGGGCCGGTGATCAACGCGCGTTCTTGTGCGCGCAGGATGATGCTGGCCAGTGCGAACCCCAGCAGATAATCCGCGATGTTGAGCAGCGTGCGAGCACTCGTGTAGCCCGGGCTGTCCGGCGAGAAGGCGCGGTAGCTCAGATGCATCAGCAGGCCAATGAGCACCCCGCCGATCAACAACGTGACCAACCAGACCGGCCACGAAGTCGCGCGGATTAACAGCAATGAGGCCAGCAGCGTCCCCAATGTGGGGGTGATGAGCGAGAAGATCAGCAGGCGTTCTTGGCTTTCGTGCAGAGGATGGCTTTGAACCAGCGAGAAAGTACCGGTGGCAACCAGGCCTACCATAAGCAGCGTCAACAGCCAGTCCCCGCCAAACGTGAGTTGTAGCGGCGATCCCAAAACGCGCCGTACTCCCCAGGCCATGGTGGGTAGTTCCACGAAACGAAACAGTGTGGCACTTGCTAACGTCGCTGCCAGGATCACACTGAGCCTCTCGCGCTCTGTATTTTGACTTTCTTCTCTCGAAATGAACATAACGCTATTCTAACGCGCGGAAGGCATTTGTCAACCTTTTTCAGCGACATAAAAGCCGCAGCCTATGCCTTTACCTAACGGAGTTTTGTTCGCCGCAGGCGCTTTGGCTGCCTTGATAAGTGGTGGGATCTTTGTCGTCTGGCTCAGGCGGGACGCCCCCGGCATTACCGGGGGCGTCCCATACCTTGGGCGTCCCATACCTGGGGCTTTTACTTAAGATCGCGGGTGAGGACATCGAGGAATTCGTGGTTGGTACGCGTCCGGCGCATTTGTTGCAGGAGCGCCTCGGTCGCCGCGGTGATGTCGTAGCCGGACGTGGTGGGCGTGCCGGCCATCATCTGCGAGAGCATGCGGCGCAGCAGCCATACTTTGCGCAGCGTTTCTTTGTCCAACAGCAACTCCTCGCGCCGCGTGCCGGAACGCAGAATGTCGAAGGCCGGGAAGATGCGCCGCTCTTGCAGCTTGCGGTTCAGGTGCAGTTCCATGTTACCCGTGCCTTTGAACTCCTCGTAGATCATATCGTCCATCCGGCTGCCTGTGTCGATCAGGCACGTGGCGATAATTGTCAGGCTGCCACCCTCTTCGATGTTGCGCGCCGCGCCGAAGAATTTCTTGGGCGGATAAAGGGCCGCCGGGTCGAGACCGCCGGAGAGGGTGCGCCCGCTCGGCTGTACGACCAGGTTGTACGCGCGCGTCAGGCGTGTGAGACTGTCCATCAAGATGACGACGTCGCGCCCGATCTCCACCAGGCGTTTGGCGCGGTTCAGCGCCATCTCCGCCACCTGGGTTTGATGCCCGACTTCTTCATCGAAGGTAGAACTGCTCACCTCAGCTTCCACCGAGCGGTCCATGTCGGTGACCTCTTCAGGGCGTTCCCCGATGAGGACGACCATCAGGTGGACATCTGGGTGGTTTTCTGAGATCGCGTTGGCAATCTTTTGCAGAACGGTCGTTTTACCGGCCTTGGGCGGCGAGACGATGATACCACGCTGCCCCAAGCCAATCGGCGCGACCAGGTCCAACAGCCGTTCCGTCAGGTTGCGTGGATCGTTGGTCAGTAAGAACTTCTGTTCCGGGAAGATAGGTGTCATGCGCTCAAAACGCGGGCGGCGTTTGGCCGATTCCGGGTCCATGCCGTTGACGGCCTCCACGCGCAGCAGGCTGCGGTATTTTTCCGTCTCTTTGGGTGGGCGGACCTGCCCGATGACCATATCGCCGGTGCGCAAGCCGAAACGGCGAATCTGGCTCTGCGAGACGTACACGTCCTGCGGGCCGGGTACGTACCGTGCTGAGCGCAAAAAGCCGATGCCCTCGTTAGTGATCTCGAGAATGCCGCCGCCAAAGCTGAATCCCTCGCGCTCGGCCTTGGCTTTGAGCAGCAGCAGAATCAGGTCTTCTTTTTTGCGTCCGCTGTAGCCGGAGACCTTGTAGGTGCGGGCCAAATCGCGCAGTTCCGGCAACCGCATAGCTTCCAGCGCGTTCATATCCATGTGCCGCAGCGTGTCGGATTGATCTTCGATTTCGAGGATGGCCGCACCGAGCGGTTCTCCCAACTGTGGTTCTTCCAGCTCCTCTTCGCCACCCTCGTCTGCGATGGCTGCGATATGCTCCAGCACATCTTCGTCGGGATAGTACTCTTCCATAGCCGCAGGTTCCTCATCTTCTACGGCTATGGACAGAGGTTTTTCTTCGCTGCTCGCGCCGATGTCATCCACGACAGCCTTATCCACGTCGTGTATGGGGACATCTTCCACGGGTGCTGGCGGTTCTTGCCCCTCGTCCTCAGGGATGCTATCTGGAGTGGGCAGATCATGAGCATCCTCATCGGTATCGGTCTGATTTTTAGGTTGTAGTTCTTCCTCTGGATCCATGGAATCCTCCTTAAAAAAGCAATAGTTAACAAGTGTCGGGCCTCAGGCCCATAGCGTGACCACAACCCAGGTCACAAAGCCTACCCAGAGCAGGCTGTCGATACGGTCAAAGATACCACCGTGTCCGGGAATCAATGTTCCGGTGTCTTTGACCCCTACCTCGCGTTT
>JAFGSL010000594.1 GCA_016934645.1 Anaerolineae bacterium | reverse complement strand
ATCTTGTGGGCGACCCACGTACACGCGGTATTGCCGTCTACCATAACCATTTTGCGTTTTTCCATACGATCCTCCTAAATTGGTAATGAGAGATTAGAAATGAGAAAATAGAAAGTGGGGGGAATGGGAGAGTGTTCATTTTCTGTGTTCCTACCATAATCCATAGCGCCTTTCTGGGTGGATTATAGCATACCACCTAGTTTCGTCAATGGTTATTTACCATTTTCGGGATGATTTTTGACACATTACGAACCTATCCGAAAATTCACCGTCGACGCACCATAAACGCTCGAAAGCATAATTTTCGGATAGAGACTACGTCAGTCCAAGTTTGACCGTTTTGAGGCGGCTCAACGCGCTGACGATGATTTCGGCCACGCCGTCGATGTCCAACCGGCCGGTGTTGCACGTGATGTGATAGAGCAGCGTATCATTCCAGTCGATGTCGAAGAACTCACGTAGATACGTCTCGGCAGCCAGGTCCTTGCTTTTGGTGAGGTCGGTGGCTTCTCCGAGGGTGATGTTCTTCCGCTCCTTGACGCGCAGCACCCGCGCTCCCAGTGGCGCGGTGATGCGGACGTGGAGCACCCCCGGTTGTTCACGTAGAATGGCTTGTCCGCCGCGCCCCACGATGACGACGTTGCCGTGTTGGTACGCCCCCATAATCGTGCTGCGCATAAGGGCCACGCCTTTTTCCTCGTTCAGCGATTGAACTTGGGCCGATCTGGCGCCGCCCGCGCCCAACGGTCCGGTTTGCACCTTGATGCGGCGCCCGCCCAATAACCGTTCCATAAAGTTGCGCATCATATAAGTATCTTCGGATAGATCGACGATCTGTTCCTCCTTGAGCGCGCCAACTTCTGCGGCGACTTTGGCGATGAGGTCTTTGTCGAAGTAGGTGTAGCCGAGAATGTCGCAGACGCGCTCAGCGATCTCGTCGCCGCCGCTGCCATATTGCCGGGAAATCGTAATGACTGCCATTGCGTACCTCCTTGTGATAACAGTCTGATAGTCTCTGGTTGGGTAGTCGTTAGTCAGATAGTCGTTAGTTGAATGGCCTCAAGGCAGGCGCTGTGCAGGAGAATAACGATGGCTTCGATGGAATGTGGAAGCGCCTGTATTTACCTAAACTATAGCAGAAGTTAGCCAGTTTACCAATACACATGGAAAATACTGTTTGCCTTTATTGGCAAGCGCCTCTACAATAGAGCCTAGTTCGGTGGTTAATTATGGGGTGTGTGTGACGCGCAAACTTTCGCCAGGGATCGAACCAAAGCTGTTTACCCGTCCGCCGGTGCTGCGGTTCAATATCACGCCGCCGCCGGTCGGTTTTGTTGGACGGCGGGCGGAGCTTGCCGAGCTTCTGGCGCACTTCGATCATGGGGTGCTGATCGCCAGCGCTGCCGGCGATCTGGGGGAGGGTGCGACGGCGTTGGCCCGCCGGTTGGCGGCGGAACTGGCCAAGGATTTTCCCGATGGCTGCCTCGAGATCGACCTGCGTGGCGGGATGTCGGATTTTGTCACATCGCTGCTTCCCGCTGAAGCGCAGCGCCGTCTCCTCAGGCCATTCCATCCCGACGCCCTGTTGCCGGAAGAGCCGGGTGAGTTGGATCGTCTATACCGCGAGACGTTTGGCAATCTCAAAGTTCTTGTGTTATTGGACAACGTCGCCAACGCCACACAACTACGGCGCTTGTTGCCTCGCCAGCCCTCGGCGGCGATTGTGACCGCGGGGACGGAATTCCCCGTCTCGGCGAAGCTGTATTCACTCAATTTGCACAAGCTGCGAACCGAGGACGCGCGTGCGTTGCTGCTGCAAATCGCGCCTGAGTGTGCGCGGATGCCGCAACGACTGTTCGGCAAAATCTTGCAATATTTCGGCGGCAGCCCGTTAGCACTGCGGATCGTGGGAACGTTGTTGCGCGATTCTGGCGTTCGAACGCCGCGTCCCTTGTTGGCGCGCTACAACGCGATCAAAAAGCGGCTGACGGCGCTGCGTACCTTTGACGCCAATCTGGCGGTACCCATCGCGCTGGAACTGGCCTACGAGGCGATGCCCGCCGAGCAACGTCCATTTTTCGAGGCATTGGCGGTGTTCCCGGCACCCTTCACCCGTTTGGCGGTCATGGCGGTGTGGAACGTCGATGCGGAGACTGCCGACATGCTGCTTGTGGGCTTTGTCCGCAGCAATCTGGTGATGTACGCGCCTGAGACTGAGCTTTACGCGCTACACGACATGGTGTCCTTCTATGCACAAGAACTGATGCTTGGACAGCCGGAGCGCACCCGTCTCGTGATGGCGCGCTATGCCTACTATGTGCTGGCTGAAGCTGCCCGCGCCGGCGACCTCTACAATGCGCGCGGCTCCTATCGTGAGGAAGGCCTCTGGCGTTTTCACGCCATCTGGCCCCATCTGTGGGCAGCATGGTTGCGGATGAGTGGCGCGGATTCCAGTTGGCCCCACCCGGGGAACGTCGATCGCTGGCTGTGTGACGTGGTGTTGCGCGTTTTTCCCATGCTAAGCCGGGTACTGCCGATGACGGAGCAGATGGTCGTCTTGGAGCGGGTGCTGGAATCCGCGCAGCGTTTGGATCGCCAGGCCGAAGCGACGACGTTGTATCTTATGGGACAGATCTACACGGCGCAGGAAGAGCACGCGCAGGCGCTGCACTGTTACGAACAGTACCTCAAGATCGTGTACGAACTGCACGACCGCCGGGCCGAAGCCGAGGCTATGATGCACATCGGCGGCGCGTGCGGCGCTTTGGGCAACGTCAAACGCGCGCAAGAAAGCTGGCGACACGCCCTGGCCCTCTTCAGGATGATCGGTGATCCGCGCGCTGCGCAACT
>JAFGSL010000593.1 GCA_016934645.1 Anaerolineae bacterium | reverse complement strand
GCCGCGCACGATCAGTCGTTCACTTGTCATATCTGCCCTCACTGTATCCCTCATTGCAACCGGTTATTATAACACATTTTCCCGGCGTGAGTAGGAACAAGTGTTCTACAAATGCAACGATAATTGACAATCTCCGCGACAAGTGGTAACCTATTACATGAGCTTTACAAATCACCACTTCGTTTCGAGGAAGGAGCAACAGCGATGCATTGGATCACATCATTGATCTGTCTTGGCGTTTATGCGTTAACTGCTGTGGGCCGCTCTTTGGAAAGCGGCGTCTGGGAAGGGCACATAGCCTTTGGACGGGGGGGCAGTAGTTTCAGCCCATGTAGCTCGAAAGAAACGTGGTGGGTGAAAAGCAAGGGATTCAGCAAAACTGCCGAGAAGCTCCATGAGGAGTATAACCGTATCGCGCAGAAACCTTATGAACCAGTCTATGTCCGTGTGAGTGGCGACGTCAGCCGGAAAGGGCAATACGGCCGCCTCGGTTCGTACCAACGCGTGATCTATATCGAAGAAGTGCTCGAAATCCACCCCAAAACGGATGATGATTGCAAGCCAGTGCAGCAAATGGATGAACTGTAAATGACCAACTAAAACGCCGAGACGCGTATCACAATCTCGCGTGATAGTGCAGCACATGTCTAGACCGGGCTACTTTCATTCGCGTATCTGTATAGCATTCCAAAGCTGAAACGAAACAAATCGGATGGCGGTACCTTCCGGATGGGCTAGCGGGTAGATAAGGCGATCAATATTGCCAATGGCCAAGACGCCCACCTGAATGGGATCGACCACAGGAAAGTCAACATCCCCAAGGGTAAACCACTGTGTCCCATCCGCACTACACAAGGCGCGAACGCGCCCTGCGATCCGCTCCAGACGTAGATAGACACGACCAGTATCGTTGAGGGGCAACCGCCCACGTCCAAAGAAATCTGTCTGACCGTTCAGATTGCCCGAAAAAAGGATATCCTCAGGCCCAAAGCGCCCGCGATCGACACGCAGGAAATGGTTGCCATCCTTCCACAGCATAAGCCCCCCGATGGCAGGCCGCTCTTCGACAGGAAATGCCGGTTCGCAGGTTGTCTGCACGATCACATCACCCGTAACCGGTCGCACAAAGCGCGGCGCACTTTGATTTGTTTTCCACAAGGCACGCCCGTTTGCAGCCTGAATAGCCAGACCACCCCGTATCGAAAAAGAGCAGTCACCAAGGGGATCTTCCCAAGCCCACTCTTGATTTTGGACGGCTCCTTCCGCAAATCGACAATCCACAATAGGCACTCCCCACTCTATGTGGGGTTGAGCTGACTCGAGGAACCATCGACTAAACGATGCAATTTCCAATTCTGGGTGCTTCGCCCTGTAGCGTCGGCAGAATGTACGAAAGGCTTTGGGAATAGCGTAGGCCCTCTCTAATCCGGTGAGCACGCTCACGATGTGCGGGATATAGAGTTCCGGCTGCGTATGTGGTATCGCCTTCTGAAAACACGCCAGCGCCGATTTGCGGTCTCCGGTCCGCATGGCGAGATATCCCAGATGCAGCGTGGTTGACAACTGCGCCGGATAGCTTTTCACTTCCCTGAAGATACGCAGTGCAGTGTCGAAAGCATCGGCAGCATCAGCAAGATTGCCCAAGAGCCAGGCATCCGTTCCCACATGTATGTAGTTTTCGGCAATTAAAAACCGGTTATCCCCCGCCGTGATCGACATCTCCAGCGCGCGAGCAGCGTATACAGCCGCCTCTGGAAGATGTCCGAGAGCCCGATACGTTCCCCCCAGACTTTTGAGACACCAAACTTGAAATTTGGTCTCGCCGATGCGCGCGTATAGTTCCAGTCCCTTTTCATAATGGAGAACGGCCTGACGCAGATCCCCTAACCGCACAAAGGTTTCGCCGGTCAAGTAGTGAACCTCGGCAACTGCGCGCAGGTCGCCATACGGTGTAGCGCGCTCCTCAAGCACCCGCAGCCATTTGAGGGTTCCAGCAATATCACCTTTCTGCTGGCAGGCCACAACAATATGGACAAAAGCAGGGCGAAGTTCCTCGGAATAGGGCAATTGCTCAATGAAGCTCGCGGTATGGAAGGTGTAGGCAAAAAACTTCTCCATTTCATTTCTGCCAACATAACCTACTGCCACCGTCTGGTTTGCCAGCGCCAAAGCCTCGCTCGGAGGAGCGTCTTTCCCCAATAGAGCCAGAGCGCGCAGGCCGACATCGATCTGGTCATCCGTGCGATTTTGCCACCACAGCGTTTCACCTAGCCAATGATAAAGTCGTGCTAACTCGGTAGTGTCGATATCAAGGGTCTCACCCAGCGCAATGGCCTTGCGCAAGCATGCTTCTGCCTCCACCATACTCGCCATAGCAAAGTAGGTGCGCCCCAATCCTTGCCACGATGCAAACTGCATAGAGTGCGCCTCAGGCATTGTCTCGGAGTCTAGCAGGGCTAATACCTGACGGAAGCGGCCAATTGCGTCTTCATTAGCATAGGCGAGGCGCGCACGTTGTCCGGCGCGCACAAGATAAGGGATGGCTCTCTTCGGTTCGGTACTGCGTTCCCAGTGATAGGCCAACAGCTCGACCTGCTCCTCAATGCGCTCCAGAGAAAGCCGCTCCAGCGTCTCAGCGACGGTTTGGTGAAGGGCGCGCCGCTGTGCAAAAAGCAAAGTCTGATAGGCGGCCTCCTGTGTCACAATATGCTTGAAGATGTAAGTGAGTGGATCGGCAGTTTCCAAAGGGGTCAGGTCAAGGATCTCCAACGTGTCGAGATGGGACTTGAGCGCCGCGTCCCTGATGGTGGCATATTGCCCGAGAACATCGCGAAGCATTGCATAGCCAAAGGTACGACCAAGCACAGCGGCAACTTTGAGCGTCAACTGTTGCTCCGACGACAACTGGTCGATACGGGCCAAAACCAAACCATGGATGGTATCGGGCAAAGTCCGGCTGGCTTGTGCCCAGTCTTCGCTAATAGCACAGCGCACCCGATCCGCTTCAGTTTCCAGCTTGATCAATCCACGATCGCGGAGGGCAAAAACCAATTCTTCGGCAAAGAACGGATTACCTTCAGCCCGTTCACATACCAATCTGGCAACCGGAGCGGGTAAGTCGCTGGCAGATAGCCCCAGGCGGGCTGCCACAAGCGCGATGACATCATCGGAATCAAGTGTGGTCAAAGAGAGCGTATCGATGCTCAGTCCAGCAAACGTTCTGCCTATGCTATGCGTGTCCATCGGCCGGCTCACCACGACCAGCCAAAAGGGGAGTTGCATTTCGGACAAAGACTGTGCAACAGATTCGGTCAACTGCCAGGAAAGCGCATCCATCCAGTGCGCATCTTCGAGGATCAAAAACAAGGGACGTTCTCGCGCCCAAGCTTGCAACAACTCTGACACCAAACGCATTAAGTTTACCTGTCGCAGTTGAGGATCCAAACTGCTGGTTATCGCATTTTCCGGCAGATCCAGATTCAGCACATCGTTCAACAATGGCAGACATGGCTCTTCATCAGGCACATCCTGGCGGACAAGCGCTGTGATCCGTTCACACCGTGTCACGATGTCGTCTGAGCCGTGGATTCCGAAGTAGTCGTTGAGGACATCGCGCCAGGCACGGTAGGGAGTGTGTTGCTCCATGCTCAGACCCACACCGAACAAGTACGTATGGCCTCGCTCGCGTATCTGGTCGATCAAGGTCGATACCATGTACGACTTGCCGATCCCAGCTTCACCCTCGATGAAAAGGATTTGGCTTTCTCCTGCCAAAATCACATCAAGTGTCGCTGTCAACCGGGCGATTTCAGCCCGGCGCCCGATGACGACCTCGGTTGACGCACCTTCACGCGATAGCAGCTCTTCCGTCCCCATTGGACGATAAACGCGCTGAGGCTGCGTTCTCCCCTTCACCTGGACAGGAGGTAAGACATCAAAAGCGATCCGCTCGTCGACCTGGCGGTAAATGCTATAGGCGCAGCGGATTTCACCCGACGGCGCAACGGCCATAAAACGCGCCGCCAGTACCGCATCGTCGCCGATGACGCCATAGGATCGGCGGGCGCTGCTGCCATAGGCCCCGGTGCGCGCCTGCCCCTGAGCGATACCGATTTGCGTACTCGTGATGAAGTCCAGGGCCGGAGGCGGATGGAGTAATTCCAACCCGGCCTGCACAGCGTGCACGGCGTCGTCATCGTGGGCCACTGGCGCACCAAAGGCCGTGTACAAGAAACTTCCTTTGTCCCCTACCGTCAATTGGATGAGGTCACCCGCATAACGGCTGACTATATGTTGCACCCAGCGGATATATGCATCCAGTTTTTCGCCAGCATTGGGATCATTATCGTAGTCTAGATCGCCAAATTTGAGGAAGAGCGAGACTGCCGGGCGCAGATCGGCCAAGAATTCTCCCCCCTCTGTTCTCACACGTTCATAGAGAGATGGCAATACCCAAGGACGTAGCTGTGCATCGCTCAGGAGTGTGCCGGGGATATCCGGCCATGGATTGGGCGCCACCGGCTTCGTAATCGCGGAAATCACAGCATAACGTTCACCATGCTGGGGATGAGGCCGCCACTCGGTGATGGTCAGCGCGTCTTTGAGGTTGACAGCGGTATCGGCACTGAGCAAGACTTCACCTTTACGCGCCGCGCCTTCAGCCAGCGACATATGGCGCAAAGGGGCTCCAGCGAGCACATCGATATACTGTATCTGCGGATCGCCTACCCGGAAGCGGAGCGCTGTACCAGCGGCAATGCCGATTTTGATGCTGAACGTCGCGGTAACTGCGTCTGTGGCGTGCAACTGGGCGAATGGACGCATCGCCTCCTGCATCGCCAGGGCACACGTTGTCGCACGCAGTCCATCATCGGCGTCGAACCAGCACGTAATCGCATCGCCGACAAAACCGATCACGCTGCCCCGGTAGCTGTGTACCTGATCGATCAACGCCACATAGACCTGGTTGAGGCGTAACGTCAGTTCCTCAGCGCCTTGGTGTGCTCCCAGCCGTTCAGCCAGTGCCTGAGCCAACGGAGTGAAACCGGAGATATCGGCGAACAGGGCCGCGCCACACATTCGTCGAGAGAGTGTTTTGCCCCATGCCAATGCATGGAGCCGGTCTATGGGGATATAGGCCGCCAAGGCGTGCATAGTGCTAGCTCTTCAATCAATCTGACAAATACAGGTCAAGAGTGAGGGAGCATCGCTGCATGTCAGGTCTCGGAGACAAATTCAGTCTGTGAAACGGTGGGAAGCGTAAAATAGAAAAGGCTGCCGTGCCCAGGTTGACTTTCGATGCCTACCTGACCACCAAGTTTCGTCACGATGCGCTTTACGATGGACAATCCCAGACCATGCCCCGCCACGTGCGTTTCGTCAAAGCGGGTGAACTGCGTGAATAAGCGCGGCATCACATTCTCAGGTAATCCCGGACCGTTGTCACGCACCCAAAAGCGAATGACCTCGCCGCCTTCTGCTGGCAGAGCTACCGGTGGATCGGCGCCCAACTCAATACGCGGAGGACTACCGCCGTACTTGATCGCGTTACTGATGTAGTTTGCCCACACTTCTTCAAGCCATTGCGCATAGCCTAGTGCAAAAGGCCAGCTTTCCGGTTTGACAATCGTCGCTTGAGAATCAGCAATTAACAAAGCCAGGCGATCTTCGACCGCTTCGATGACCCAGGCCATATCCAGCGGCTCGGGAATGATATTCTGGCGACCCATATTCGCCAGCGTCAAAATCCCGTCAACGATCCGAGACATTCGGTTGGCAGTACGGTTGATCGGTCCGGCGATTTCCATCAAATCAGGTTCGTCTATGATCACTGAATTGTTCATCAGCATCGAACTGTAGCCGATAATTAGAGACAATGGATTTTTCAAATCATGGGCGACAGTGTGTGAAAACGCCCGCAAATCGGCGATGAGCACCTCTCGTTCCTCAATTTCCTGCTCGAGCTTCCGGTTGAGCGACTGCGCCTCAGCAACAGCAGCCTCCAACTTAGCGGTACGTTCTTCGACCAACTCTTGAAGATGGTCGCGGTGATGTTCCAACTGTTGGTAAAGCTGAGCATTCTCAATCGCTATGGTTGCATGGGAAGCCAGCGAGGTCAGCGTCTCCACATCTTCCTGGTCGAACTGCTGCGCATCTCGCTTGTTTTCCACCTCCAAAACACCTACCCGACGAGATTTGAACTGCAAGGGAACGGCCAATAACGAACGGGCTACGATACCAGTCTGCTGAGCCACACCATCGTAGTAGCGAGGTTCCAACCGCACATCGGGTACGATGAGTGGTTCACCGGTGGTGAAAACGTGACCGGCAACCGAGCGATCGATGGGTACAGGGATACCTGTCAGTGCGCCGGCAGAATCGCTGGCAATGATGAAACGCAGATCATTGTCGTTGTCGCCTGACAACAGGATACCTGCCGAGTCGCTATCGGTAAGTTCTACAGCAGCTTCCACAATCCGTTTCAACAGGGATTGCAACGAGACAGTTGAAGTCATCTCGTAGCTGATCGCCAATATGCGTTTGGCGCGCTGTAATTGCGTTTCGACGCTACTCATCAACGGTTACCTCTCCGTACTGTGGTATATCCACCCAACAATAAACGAAAAAACACTTCCTTATCCCGCACACCCTTAGGATTCGTAAAAATTTAACTTCCCGTATTTCACGCTCGAAGCCCCGTCCCCGGGGCGCTCTGCGCGGGAACTTATTCTTTTACAGACCCT
>JAFGSL010000592.1 GCA_016934645.1 Anaerolineae bacterium | reverse complement strand
TACCCAATCAACGCCAGAGCCTTGAAGGTGCGTTTTGAAAGCGCCGGAATCGGAAGTCACGATATGGTAGAACGGCGAACCTGAGTCAGCATGGAACTTGGCGGTGATGACCGGACAATCGGCAGGGTCGGGTGCGGCTACGAAGTAATCTGCACCATAACGGGTGATGGACCGGTTGTTCCACGTTGCGGCGGTACTACTGTCGATCGTCCCGCCGTTGTGCGGCACCAGTGGACCGTAAGTATCGGGGTTGCCTGGATTCGTCTCATCGATATAGTAGTACGAATCGTCTGGCAAGTCGGTTAAATCCTTGGTGTAGTTGGCCAAGACGAATTTGGGAACCATCGTGTTAAACGCCGGACAACCCAGCGTGCTCAAGGCAAGGTTCAAGGCCGCGATGTTATCCGACGTATGGGCTTCGTCCCAGAATTCCCCAAATGAATCCGCGACGCCCAGACCAGGTTCGCCAGCCGGGTCCGACCCACATTGTTCGGCGTAATACGTCCACCATATCGCAGACTCGTAGCGCCAACTGTCGGCTGTCAGATCGTGGTTCGGATTGGCAAAGAATTCGTCGACCTCCTTATTGTACGAAAACGGTCTGGCCATAGCCCCAGCATCATTATCAACGCTATCGAAGACTTTGTCTTCACCCGACCGGGCCATACCCTCGTGTGCCCAGAGCGCATCGAAATTCGGAGCGGTAAGATTGTTAGGCCCAAGTTGAGGGCCGGCGTGCGAAAGCTCATGCCCCACGACGGCCATCATCATCTCTACCGAACTGTCACAACCCTCCCAGACATTCATAGAATCACTGCCGATCGACACAGATCCATTGCACGAAGCGCCATTGTCTATCAGGCACACTTTGAACATCCCAGCGACGAATTCGGTGGGCATAGCCCAACCATAGTCATTCAGGTACACGTCCCAGTAATCATCCGTATAGTCGCGGACGTGTTCGGCCTGGGTGAGGGTTGTATCCGCGCTGTCATAGTACACACAGAAGGGAAACCCATCCGCACTCTCGATGCTATTGGGTAAGCCACATCCAGCAGGGCAGGCCTGGGGTGCTGTAGGCGCTGCAGGTCCCGCCGAATCGACCACAACGGAGCGACTTACACCATCCTCCGCATAGAGGGATGCTGCAGGTATCACAGGAGCTGCGCCGGCAGGACTGATCAACGTGAGCAATGCTGTGAACAGAACTAACAAACTGAGGACACTCTTCTTACTCATGGTTTTCTCCTTTCGTAGAAACATCGACTCATGGACAGAGTGAATCCAAATCTTCAATGCGATTATAGCTTGATCCACCTCCTTTCGATAATAGACAGGACGGATTAACAATCCGCCATAGAGGAAGCCACTCCATCCTGCGCGTGCGCTGAGGATACATCTTCTTCTAAAACAGCTTGAGTTCGTTGCGGCGCTCCAACATGGTAAGGTCGGCAATAAAGACACTGAAGACGGCGTGACTGCGACGGACCATTTTCGTCTTCGTTGGTATGTGATACCCTGCATAGAGATTCCTTGCCCCAACGAAGGCCACAAAGAGACACGGTGAAGACCATGATCAAGGGTACGACGAAGGTCACTACTGATGAAGACTATGATCAAGGATACGATGAAGGTCACAATAAAAGGATGTTTGAAGTATGTTCCTATGATAACACCAAAGAAAGTCAATGCAAGCTTGAGCTGGAGCTGCTACAAAGCACTGTCCCATGATAGCGGAGAAACGTTGAGCAATCCTGTTGCCTTTCCGCTACCGGGCTGCCACCGACCTGTTACTGGGTAGCTGAAAAAACGCATCCTCATCACGCACCGCTTTGTGCAAGGCGGGTTGAGTTTGAGCGGCTGATGGAGAATTTTCCGTACAAAGATTGAACAGAGATGGGTCTATGATACAATAGGATAATCCGGGGTACCGATGATGAAATCAATGGAAATTTCATATCCTGCACCGAACGCAATGAAACGCGCCGATGGTTCGGCCCGTTTCGCTTACGTCACGCTGCTGATGCTCAACGACAACTACCTTCCTGGTGTGCTGACGTTGGCCTACGGCCTGCGCCGCCAGAAAACCCAGGCGGATATCATCTGCATGGTCACATCGGAGATCACGGCAAAGGCCCGTTACGCGCTCGGTCTGGTGTTCGATCACGTGGTGGAGGTCGAAAAGTTCTTCGTCCCCTACAAACGGCGACAGGCGCGGCAGTATATCCCCTACGTCTTCACACGGATGCACATGCTTCGTCTCGGCGCTGATGGCGACCTGGGACTGCCCTACGAGAAACTCGTCGCGCTCGACGCCGACGTGCTGCCCATCAGCCACTACGATCACCTGTTCACCCTCGACACCCCGGCTGGCATCCTCAACGAGTCCAAGGCACATTTCCTGGAGTATGGCGAGGACGGCCAGTACATCGTTCCGCCGAGTGTGGCCCAGAACGGCACGTGGCGCTGGCACGCAGTCTACGATCCCATCTGCCCTCACGGCTACAAAATCCCACAAGCCATCACGGATCGCGTCAAGGACGACCCCACCAATATGGGGGTGAACAGCGCGCTCATCGTCGTGCGTCCCTCGATGGCCGAGTTTGCGGCGGTCAAAGAGGACTTGCAACGCCCCGAAATCCTGGACTACATCGGCGACCTGTTCGAATGGCCCGATATGCAATACCTCACCATGCGTTGGTCGGGCGCGTGGACCAACGTCGATATACGCTTCTGCGGATTTAGTGGCTATCCCAACCTCGCCGTGCTGTTTGGCACGCATTACGCAGGTCTGAAACCATGGCACTTCCACAAAAAACAGGCAATGGCGCGTTATGGGCGATTCGAGGATTTCCAGTATTGGTTCAAGCAGTACATGGCGATGGTCACGCGGGCCTATCCCAAGCTGCAAAAGGTGAAACGGCTGGAACGCTTGATGAAGCAGATTCGAGAACTCGACAACCGTTGATCAAAGGAGACAGTAATGAGCACAGAAAAACACGATCTTGAATTTACCCGATTGATTCAGGTTCCCCCGGAAGAGGTCTACTACGCTTTCACGCAAGCCACAGCCTGGCAACAGTGGTGCTGCGATCTGGCTCAGGTAGATCCGCGCCCTGACGGGCATCTATACATCTGCACGGAGGGATACTGCGCCTGCGGAGCGTATACCGCGCTGGAAGAAAACCGGTGCGTCGCCTTCACCTGGCAAGGCATCGACGAACCGCCGACCCTTGTAGAGGTGACGCTTGAAGCCAGGGACAACGGCACGCAGATGACGTTCGCCGTGACGAACCAGGGCACGGCAGAAGCGTGGGCTAAAAAGGCGGGCAACTTCGAAAAAGCCTGGGGGCGCGCGCTCGAAAATCTGCAAGCCGTTCTGGAGACCGGATCGGGGATACAGCGCCGTCCATTGCTCGGCGTGATGGGCGGGCAGGATCTCACACCGGAAGCGGCAACGGAACTGGGCGTGCCGGTACAGGAGGGATTCCAAATCTTCGAACCGCTCGAGGGCATGGGCGCGGCTGCCGCCGGACTGCAAAAGGACGACGTCATCGTGGAGATTGACAGCACTCCGCTCCCCTCAGCGGTAGCATTGGGGCCGGTAATGGATAAACACCAGCCTGGCGACGAAGTCAGCATTGTCTTTTACCGGGGCAAGGAGCGAATGACCGCTACCCTGGAACTTTCCGCGCGACCTCTACCGGAAGTTCCACCGACGGCGCAGGCGATGGGCGATGCTCTGCGTGACATCTACGCGCAGCAGACCGTCGCACTGGCCGAGCTTCTAGCCGGTATGCCGGAATCCCGGCTGACGTGGACGCCGGATGCGATCAAGTGGAGCGTCAAACACGTGATTGCCCACCTGCTGACCACCGAACGGTCCATCCACGAGTGGCTCGCGCGCCTGCAATTCGGCCTGGACACGAATTTCTGGGCCAGCCACGATGAAATGTGGGTACGCGCCATCGCGGACAGCTACTCCACCACCGCCGCACTGCTCGAAGCCTTGCAGCAAGCGCAGACCGAGACGCTGAACATCGTCGCCGCACTGCCGGAGACCTTCGTCGCCCACAAAGGAACGTATACACAAGTAGGCGCCATCCTCACCCAGGGTTTACCCTATCACACGGGGATCCACTTTGATCAGATCCGCCGTGCCTTGACGGAAGCGCAATGATCGGATTTCGCAACTTATATTGATTTCTCGATTGGCCGATTCCCAGTACAATAGCTTTACATCTCACCAAAGAAAAGGAGAAACATTGTATTACTATGACCGAAGTGAGTCGCATGCCACGTTACGATATACGAAATGACGGTATGGGACCTTATGCAGTGTTCTACTGCGAGGCCTGCGATCGCGAGCATCGCAGCCAGCCGGAAGTCGCCGCGACGATTGCCAAGGACATCGGGCGCAAGGCGCTGGGCGGGCTGTTGCGCAACGTTCCCGGCATCGGAGGCGCGCTTGCCAGCAGCACGGCAGAGGATCCGCGTTACACGCTGACGATGACGCCCCAGCAACTGGAGAAGGCCTGGCAACAGGTCAAAGGCCGCTTCGGCGAGTGCCCAACCTGCCAGCGCATCGTGTGCCTCTCGTGTTTCGACACGGAGAGCGGCTACTGCAACGATGATACGCCACGCCACGCCGAAATCGCCGAGGCTCAAGGTGAACAAGCTGGGGCTGCCCTGAAGGGATTGGCGAACGCTTTTGGACTGGGCGAAGCCTTCAAACAAGTCAGCACAGCGGTCAAGCAGGCGAGTGCCAACGTCGCGCGCTGCCCCAACGACGGGACAACCGCCCCGGCGGGCACCAAGTTCTGCCCGGAGTGCGGCGGCCCGATGACCCAGCCCGTGGTCGATGCCTGCCCGAACTGTGGTAAGGAGACCCACGGTGCGAAGTTCTGCCCGGAGTGCGGCACGAAGATCGAGCGCCAACCGGCCGGTATCTGCCCGAACTGTGGGACCGAGACCAAAGGCGCAAAGTTCTGCCCGGAATGTGGCACCAAGATGGCCTGAGGCGAGACCAATTGAGACAGACGCCAGGCACGGTCGCCAAACCGCGCCCGCCTGTGAAAGTAAGTTCCTCAACGAAGAGGGCAGGTCAACTGCCCTCTTTCTATAAACCAAACCACTATGAGCATAACTCAAAAAATCACCCACCCCTGGAATCTCGATCCGGCTGCCGCGATCGCGCTGCAGCGAGAATTGGCTGCCAAGGTCATCCGCGAGACGGCATTCGGGCCGATTATGACCATTGCGGGCGTGGATGCCAGCTACCGCGAAGGCATCGCGCGATCGGCCATCGTGGCGTTCAGCTTCCCTGATATGGACATCCTGGAATATGTCACAGCGGAGCGCCCGGTCAGCTATCCGTATGTTCCCGGCCTGCTCAGTTTCCGCGAAGCGCCCGCCGTCCTGGATGGCCTGGAGAAACTGCCCTTGACGCCCGATCTGCTCATCTTCGATGGGCACGGCATCGCCCATCCGCGCCGTCTCGGCATCGCCAGCCACGTCGGGCTGTTGGTGGATAAGCCCTCCATCGGCTGTGCCAAAAGACGGCTGGTGGGTCACTACGAAGAACCGGCCCGCGAGCGGGGCAACTACACCTATCTATACGACGACGACGAGACCATCGGCGCGGTGGTGCGAACGCGCACCGGCGTCAAGCCCGTCTTCGTCTCCACCGGACATCGCATCAGCCTGGATGCCGTCATCGCCGTCGTGCTGGTCTGCGGGCGCGGCTACCGCCTGCCCGAACCCACCCACTGGGCCGACAAGATCGCCGGTGGTCAACAGCCCCCTACCCAACGAGGGATGCCCTCCTCGCAACAACTCTCCCTGCTCTGATTTTCAGATTTGTCGATTTGCTGTTTTCCCCTTGCATCTTCGCGGCTTTGCGCTAAAGTTCTTCTAGATACAATCACTGATAAAGCAATCAGTGTCACCCTACGGAGGAACGATGCCAAACGCACTGAAATACGACATCACCAAAGATGATCTAAGCCGCTTCGCCGGGCGCGGCCCGGCCTTCGTCACCTTTGGGGAAACGATGGTGCGCGACACGCCCGCCGATGGCGAGCGCCCGGAGCGCACGCGCCAGGTCTACCTCTCGATGGCGGGCAGCGAGTACACGCTGGCGCTGGGGCTGGCCCGTCTGGGCATCCCCGCGAGCTACATCACCCGCGTGCCCGACAACCCTTACGGGTGGATGCTGCGCAACATCGCCCGCGAAAACGGCGTCAACACCGATCACTTTGTGTGGGCGCCGAAGACCGAACCCATCGGGCGCTTCATCTACGAGATCGGGCGCACGCCGCGCAAGAATACCGGGACGTACCAAAGGATGTACTCCGCCGCTTCCAAACTCGACGCCGGGATGGTGGACTGGGCTACCGCGTTCAGGGATTGCCAACTCTTCCACACATCGGGCATCACCTTTGGATTGGCGGCGCACAGCAACTACGAGCGCAACTACCTGCTGGCGGCTTTCGAAGAAGCGATGACCCACAAACCGGACGGCTTTTGGGTGGGGATGGACTTCAACTACCGCGCCACCCTCTGGTCGGCGGAGCAAGCCAAGGCCGTGCTCACACCGCTGGTCACAGACCACATCGATGTGCTGGTGACGACCATCGAGGACATGGCCAAGCTCTACGGGATGGGCTGCGGGCAGTACAGCGCCAGGCAAATCGACGACGGCGAC
>JAFGSL010000591.1 GCA_016934645.1 Anaerolineae bacterium | reverse complement strand
GCGCCAACGTGCGTTGTACTTCATAGCTGATCATCACACGCGCTTGATGGCAGAAGCTGTCCAAATGAGCGTGTGTCGTATAAGAAAGGGCGTGCGCGAGCGCGCGGCGGCGCAGCAAAGAGAGGGTCGTGTGCCACACATTGACATTGACACCCGCATCGGCAGTGCGACGCACGAGCGCAAGCAATCCGCGCAGGCAATCCCCATTCGACGCAGGATCGAGCGCGGACACAAAGAGGTTCCACAACTCAGCCAGCGCAGTGTCGTCCAACATCGCTGATTGCGTGCCAACATCCTGCACGGCCTGCCGCAGCTCTTCTAGAGCGGCGTCACGCTCGGCGGTGATCTCCTCAAGCAACGCTTCCTCTGACGCAGCCGGCGATGCGACCGCGACTCCCGCTTGCTGCACAGCCGGAATCACGCAACCACACGACTCGCGGACGATCAACTCAGTAGGCACGCGCGTCAGCTCGGGCACAGAGGTTTGATCCAACAACGCAATCAGGAGTTCTGCCGCCTGGTGACCTAGCGCGTAACCGGGCCACGGCACAGTGGTCAGCGGCGGAGAAGTATGGCGTCCCTCTTCGAAATCGTCAAAGCCTACCACCGCCATCTCATCGGGGACGCTGACGCCACGCGCCTGAAGCGCATCCAACACACCAAAGGCCATGTTATCGTTGGCCGCGATCACGGCCTCAAAATCGTCGTGCGGGCGCAAATGGCGCTCATCGCACAGCAGATTGATCGCTTCTATCCCGGAGGAGCGCTGGTTGGTTCCCGGCACAACCAGGGAGAGATCCACTTCGATATCATACGCCTTCAACACATCCAGATAGGCGCGATAACGATCCCCAGCTTCATCGAGGCCTTCCGGTCCGCGCACAAAGGCGATCCGGCGATAACCGTGAACGGTCACCAGGTGCTCGACCGCGCTGTACATTCCCGTGTAGTTATCGACCAGCACAGACGGGATACCGACCACGTGCACCCCAAGACTCACTGTCGGAAGGAGACTGGCATAGTGGTAATAGAAATCTTCCGCGGTCTCAGGATCAACGTGGTGCAACAACCCCGACCAGATCACCAGACCATCCAATTGTTCAAAATCGGTCAGGTTGTAGAGCACATTAGCAGGCGTCGAAACACCGGTGAAATCGCGCAGCGTGCCACCCTCATAGCAGATCAAGTTGACATCGTGCTCGCGAGCTGCATCGTCTATGCCCAACCATACCGCCTGACCGATTGTGTCCATAAGGCCGTAGGTGAACAAGCCAATCGTGGGACGTCCCGTGAGGGCGGGTTCCCCAAGATCAGGTCCCCGCAGACGGGGTCCCCGCAGACGGGGATGTAGTGTGTTGTTCTCATCCATCGACGTTTCTCCCCTCATCGTCGGCCTCATTCTCCAGATAGACAAAGACCGGGCGCTTAAGCACCGCCCCGACTTCCTGAGCCGTAATGCGCATCACCGAATCAACATCGACCGCCACGCGGATGCGTTCCGAGACTTCGCGCAGGAGCTGCTCACGTGCAGCCGCGCGCCGCGATTCCTGATAGAAGCGAGAAACCTCCAGTGTCAGACCGAGCTGCTCGACTAAATGCTCCAATTGGGCAATCTCTTCTGGTTTCCACTCCCCCGCGTCGCCCCGTTTGCTCACATCGACGACGCCGAGAATCTCATCGCGCAGGCGAATCGGCAGCGCCAGGGAAGGTTCAGCACCGTCCGGCGCTTGATCGGCGGGGCTTTCTTCCAGCACCACACGCCCTTCCGACCAGGCAGCACGGGCAGTAGATCCCCACGTCTCTGGGGGCGCTGCCGCTAGCGGCATAATGCGCCGGATTTCCGCCTGATAGCCTTCCGGTCCAGCAGTCCGCCCCGACAAAAGCGCCTCCCATGCCTCACGCGTCACTTCACCATACGCACGCTGGAGGCTCTCCATCGCTTCCTGGCGTTCGGCGTACATTTGCACGCTGTCGATAGCAACTGCGACCTGATCGGCAATCGTCTGCAAGACAACGGCACTCTCAGCGTCGAGCATTTCGGGCTGATCACTATGGGCCTCGATCGCGCCAAGAATTCGACCGCGCGACCGCAACGGCATCGCAATCGCCACGCGCGTATGTGGCAACTGTGACCGGTCGAACAAGAGGGCGTTATCGACATCGGTGTCTCGGGTAATGGTAGTTTTTCCTTCGGTCACACAACGCCCCACGACCCACTTATCCGCGGCTATCCGGTAATCCTGTGACAGCATCTGCTGGGTCGGATCGCCAGAACCGGCATAGAGTACCAACCATTTGCCTGTGTCGTCCAATAAATACAGACCGGCGAAATACAGGGCAAACCGTTCATACAAGAGTTCCACCACACCTTGTGCCAACACCGTCACATCGCTGGTCACAGAGACGACTTCACCGATCGCAGTCGTGGTCTCCAGTTGGCGGGCACGGCGCTTCTCCTCACGCTCTCGTTCACTGGCACGCCGGGATAGAGTTTCATCCATCTCCTCCACACTCGTCGCTATCGTGTTGAACGTCTCGGCCAATTCACCGGCCTCATCAGGCCAGCGGCTTTGAGCGCGTTGTGTCCTATCCCCATCCAACCAACGGCGCATCACGGTATGAAGATTCTTCAGCGGTGAACTCAAAGACCGTGCCATCAACCACGCGACAACCGTCGCCGAGAGTAATAACAGCGCCAACACCCCAGCCATCGTCCAGATACGATTCCGAATCTGAGCATAGGCTTCAGCCTGTGTCTGATAGATAAATAAGTACCAGTTCAGGTTATCGACGGCTTCAGCTAATGAATCCTCCCCGATCAACGCATCACGAATTGAGGCCCGCCCAATCACCAACGGCTCACCGTCTATGGTGTTGTCCTCAAACCACAATGCCCCCGGACTGCCGGTGTACAGACGCCAGGTTGACGGCGCACTTTGCCCCACATGGCCCGAGTTCGAGTCAGCCAGAATCAAGCGCTGATCGTTGGTCAGTGTCACCCCTGTCCGTTCCCCGGGTAAAGTCTCAAAAGCACCAGCGAGAAAGTCTATGTTCACGGTGGAACGCAGGACGCCTATCGCCATGCCATCGCGAGGCGAAAGGATCGGTACCGCCATGTTGAGAGCGATGTACCCGGCGCTCTCATCATACGCAGGCTGGTCGATGTAGAGCGCACCCTGTCTATTGTGATAAGCAGCCTGCCACCACGCCTCGTCGGCCTGGTAATAATCGGAAAGACGTCCAGTTGCCGCGACCAAGCCCCCATAGCGATCGGTGATGAAGATTTCACCGTGAACAGGGAAGGTCTTGACGTAGGCAAGTAATTGCGCCGCTACCGGATTGAGCGATGGATTGAGACTGGCTTGTATCAACGTGCTGTCATCAGCGGCATTGAGCCACTGGTGGTCGATCTCGAGCAGCGCAACCTGAATCGCCTCTGCACTACCGGTGTAGTTCGCGTTGGCCGTCTGCACTGCATCGATCAACGTGCTATCAACAGCCATGCCGCGTAAGAGCGCAAGTTGCTCGGCGAGGGCATCAGCAATGACTCCCATCCGGCCATCCGCCAGGGCAGCAAATTTAGCACCAACCTGCTCACGGACAGAGGTACGCAACACGCTGGCATGAACGAAGGTAGCGATCCCCAGGACCAACGCCACAATGATGATGATCGTCACCATGGTCTTATAGAGAACGGGCCATTTTCCGAACTTGAGCAACGTAGTTGAGCCAGTCATTGTTTTACGTCCTTATACTCTCCCGCCAGTTTACGAAGCGGGCGTACCACCATCCCCGGGCGTACCGGTGGGTTCAAAGTGCGGCGCAAGGCGCACCGATACGCGTGATAGGTCCAACGCGTCGCGCAACTCGCGCGCAGCGTTCCGCAACACTGCCTCGACATCTAGACGCTCGCGCATACCGTTGATAGCCCGTGCGGCAATCTGTCCACGGGTGGCCGTGCGACGTGATTCCTCCAGTAGACGCGCGCTTTCCAACGCCGCGCCCAGACGCGCCGCGACTTGTTCCACCAGCACAATGGTTTCCGGAGGAACCTGTGGGTCATCGAAGCGCAGATTAAGCACGCCAAGGACTTCATTGCGCACCCGGATGGGAACGCTCAAAGCGCCCTGCACCTGTGCAGCTTCTTCATCAACATCAACAGCGCTTCCCGACGTGATGCTGGTGGTGACAGTCTTTTGCTGCTGCAGGGCAGCCTGTGCTTCAGGCGTTAGATCAGTCACCGGTTCGACGTCAACCAGACGATAGCGATAGCCAAAGGTATTACGATAATTCTCCAGGAAGCTACGCCACGACTCCTGGGTCAGTTGGCCGGTCGCCAGCTCGAGTTCGTGCATGTTCTGCTCCATCCGGCGCAGCAATCGGGCATTCTCGATCGCATTAGCGAGCTGGTCGGCCATGGTTTGAAGCGTCGTGATATCTTCCTCTGTGAAAGCACCCGGGCGCGTGTCCTGAATGGTCATCGCGCCAATTGCACGGCCCCGGCTGAACAGGGGCAGCGCCAACTCTGAGCGCGTGTCCGGCAGCAACGGATTCCGGCGATGCACGGCTTCGCGCTGTGTGTCAAATGTGATGCGCGCCTCACCCTGGGCTACGCACATACCGATCATCGAGTTGCCACCGACCTGAAGCCGGTGATTGCGCGCTAAGAGCAAGCGTCCGGCCTCGCCAGTACCGGCCCGTAAGATGGCCCACTGCTGGCTCTCATCGACAAGAAAGATGCCGGCGTAGTAAAGATCAAAGCGCTCACGGATCAAATCCACCGCCTGTGGCAACAGTTCATCCAACGTGAGGATAGATGTCGTCACCCGCGAAATTTCCGCCGCCGCGAGGAGTCGCGAAGCACGTCGCTGAATATCCGAGAGCAGTCGCTGCGTCTCCAACGCCAGGGCCGTTTCCGTGGCGATGGTGCGCACCAGCGTGAGGTGATCCTCGGTCCATGCGGCATCTTCTGGGGCCTTAAAGCCCAAAACACCAATGATCTCCTCACCATATAACATAACCGGCACGGCCAAAGTCTGCCCGCCATCCGGGTCTTGTGTCACCACCACGTCGCCCTGCTGTACAGCGTCGGTCATCGGTGGGAGCCAGGCGCTATCGGTAAGACCGCGAGATTCATCGGAGTAGAAGTAACCCGACACAGGCTCGGCGCGCTCCTCCCATGCGCCGTGGATGTAACGCCGCTGCGCCACCAGCACGTCCCGCAGCGCCTCTTCTGCGCGACGTTCTGCTGCCTCCGCTTCGCGCTGCGCTCGCTCTTGCTCGCGGGCCAACAACGCCCGAAAAATCACGTCGCTCAGACGCTGCGTCAGGCGGGCATACAATCGCCATTGCTGACCACCCCACACAACCACGAAGCCAAGCTGGTGTTCCTGCAAGACGAGTGGCATAATCACAGCAATCCGCCGGCGTTCTTCGAATAAGATTTTTCTAGGGACCAGCAGGCGCGGCGGGAACAACGGCCCATCAAGATACAGTTCGACCTCAGGGGTATAGTCAGTGCGATAAGTGTCATATTCGAAAAGCAGGCGTGCATATTCCGCTAGAGGGTTCTCGTCTTCATACAACGACACGAAACAACACTCAATGCCAATCTGAGGGAATAATCCATTCAAGGCCGGCGCCAATTCCTGCAGGTGTAAGGTGGTGCTCAAGGTGTTGTCGATCTGTGCCAGGAGCGTTTCCTGTTGTTCGAAAAGTTGCCGCCGGTACGCTTCCTGGCGTCGTTCCGCGTCACCCACCAGCAAACGCGCTTGCTGAAGCAGGTCCTCAGCACGCTGACGTGCGTCTGGATCACCCAGGTAGGCGAGGACGTGACGCCGCATCTCCGTGAGAAGCTGGTGCCAGTCTCCAAAGCTCCCCCCTTCGTAACGTGCTTGGCGCAAAGCCTGATCTATCAGGGTCAGAAAATCTCCAGACGACGATGGTTCCTGCACACCAGCAAGGAAAGCGTCCCACATCGGCGTGGGGATTTCTGCGAAGGGCGGGATGGACGCGTCGGCGACTTCAGCCTTCGCCCCGACGGGAATTTGTAACACTGCTCCCGGCAGACAGCCGCAAGACCGACGTATAACCAACTCGGCCGGCACCGTCACGCTCTCATCCACGGATTCACCACGTAAAAGCTGCAATATCATCTGCACGGCCCGCTGTCCCATAGCCTGGGTCGGTTGCCGCACAGTTGTCAGCGGAACATCCAAATTCTGCGCAGTCGTATCATCGTCAAACCCCACAACGACGATGTCTTCGGGAATGCGCATACCGTATTCCCGCAGCACTTCCATCGCTTGTACGGCCATACCATCGTTCGCGGAGATGACGGCCCAGGGTGAGGTATCCGTGTCATCGTGCGACGCGGCCAGCATCCGCGGCCACAAGGCTTCCATTGCCTCCCGACCAGTCGCGAAGTTGCCGATCTCAACGAGATCAGGATCAAACGGGATGTCATATTCTTCGAGCAGCGTAGTATAGGCGCGGTAACGTTCATCCGCATCGAAGTTCCCCACAGGGCCACGAATGAAGGCCAGCCGGCGATATCCATGCACTTCGATCAAGTGCTTGATGTTAGCATACATCCCACTATAGCCGTCTACCACGACCGAGGGCATGCCTTCATGCACCATGATGACCCCGACAAGCGGGAGAGCAGCCCGAAGATCATCAACATACGCACTGAATGTTTCAGGTTTTACCGCATAGGCGATGTTCCCGGAAACGATAATGCCATCCAGCATATCAGCATCCGGTAAGGCGTAGATTGCATTGCCACCTTCAACGCCTTCCTCTCTCAGTATGCTAACTACATAGCAGAACAGATTCACATCGAGCGCCTCGGCCGCATCCGTTACACCCTGCAATATCGACTGTCCCCACCACGAGCCTGTCTCGCCGATCAGCAACCCGATGGTAGGGCGCGTCGTCGCATTGTAACGCGCATCACGGATAATTTCAGGAGACTTCCCACCTGCTTTCGTCTGAAGAACCATAGTTGCTCCTAGTTCAACCCGGTATCGCTCTGTGTGGTGCTCTCGGCGCCGATACGCAGCAGTTGCTCGCGCGTTCCCAGACGCGCCACCGCGCTCGAAGCGCCAAGCGCCTGGCTCAACGCTTCCAATGTCACACGGAGGATGGCCTCGGTGTCCGCCGCCTGGCGCACACGATCGGAAATCGAGCGTGTCGTCAGCAGGTCGCTCAACGCTGCCTGCGCTCGCTGGCGCGCTGTGTCCGCATCCCGCTGTGCCTCCTCCTGCTGCCGTACTAACAACGCCCCCATAAGCGCACTGCTGATCTGGCGTCCCAGGGTCTCATAAATCTCACCCTGCTCCGATTCGGCCTCGAAAAGCGCAAAGCCCAGAGACGTCTCCTGAAAATACAGCGGCACAAGGACCATCACCACGGAAGCGTCCCGCGATAACAAAGCCTCCGGCAACAGTTGGTGCGCAGGGTAGACTTGATCTTCAACCCCCATGGGATTGCGGCCTTCCGCATTGTACGCCAGCGCGAGCCGCACGAGGTGCCGCGTCGGCTCCGTATAAAGAGCGATGTAGACGCCGGGAATGTTCAGGCGCGGCAATTCGTCCACAATCAAATCGAGCAATTGTGTCATCTCAAAAGTCGTGACCAACCGTTCGCCGATCACACGCAATTGATCGATGTAACCCGTTCCGTGATACTGCCGCGAGGACTGCATCTGATGAGCCACATCCGCCACAAAGGCCATTGCTTGTTGCCAAACGCCTTCGGCACGTCGCAACTGTCGCGGATCGGTCACCGTGGGTTGCATGCAGCGGCGCAGGGTAAAGAGGATCATCCGCCCCAATCCCGTTAAATCGTAACCGTTGACGTGAAATTGTCGCAATATGGCATAAAGGACACCCAATAAACGATTCGTCGACCCACCCCGCGAGCCGCCGATCTCGGCGTCAAACGCATCCACCACCTCAACGGCCCAGTCAGCGTCGAGGACTTGTCCTGCCGGGCCTACGCTCTGCGACAATTCAGCGATGGCACGCAAACGTTGGTCCGATGCAGGAGCATCAGGGGGCCCGCCGGGTAGGCCTTCGGGTGGACTACCAGGCATCCGTACAGCCTGACCGACTTCAGCCAACGGTGATAGAAAACAACCACACGACTGGCGCACCATTAATTCGCCCGGCACGACTACAGATTTCTCAAACGGTTGTCCTTTGATTGCGGCCAGCGCAATTTCAGCCGCCGCGCGGCCCATTGCAAAGTTAGGCATCCGCACCGTAGTCAAAGGAGGCATAGTATGCGCACTGTCCACTAAGTCATCAAAGCCTACCACTGCCACATCCAAGGGAACACGGATATTCCGGCGATGTAGTTCCTCCAATGCGGTAATCGCCATATTGTCATTCGAGGCCACGATGACCTCAAAATCGAGTGTGGGACGCAAACCACGTTCGTCCAGCAGCACTCGCACCGCGTTGGTCCCGGCTTGCGGTGAAAAATCGCCAGGGAGGACGAGGTTCTCATCCAGAGGAATGTCAGATGCCTCCAGTGCCGCGACGTAGGCCGCATGGCGGGTATTGGCCACAGGATTGGTCGGCAGACCGCCGATGTATGCCAGGTGACGGTATCCGTGAACCTCGATCAAGTGGCGCAGCATAGCCATCATACTCTCATAATTATCCACCATAACCCCGGGATGACCTTCGTAGTTACGATGCAGGTTCACAACCGGCAATGGACGGTAATAGCGCTCGTAGAACGCCTCGAAAACCTCACGTGAAGGCCACCACTGCACCAAAATCAGCCCGTCGAGGCGCTCCGGGTCGATCAGATGATGCACGGCATCGGGGTTGTCATTGGCCACATTGCCCATCGCCCCCACATCGCCGGCATTGAGGATAAACAAATCAACATCCTGCTGCCGCGCCATCTCTGCCGCACCGAGCCACCAGGCCGTTGCGCCGGAAATCTGATGCGTCACGATCCCCAAGGCTGGTCGCCTTTTCTGTTGGGTAGGAATTACCTCGGCAAGTATTTGTTCTTCATCATGGTTCATGATGGTATCTCCACCTATGCCTGACGAGGCGTTTGCGCCGCCTCACTCGCGCCTAAATCCGAGATCGACTCGGGCAAGTCGAGATGAACAGCAACTTCGGCAACGCCCGACAGGCGGCCCAGTTCGCGCACTGCCGTCTGCAACATCGTGTCGACATCCAACGCGCGCGTAAACAGGTCCGCAATTTCGCCGACCTGAGCCTCGCGCATAGCGCGCAGACGACTTTCCTCAAGCAAGCGCGCCACTTCCAGAGCCTGCGCGATATCCTGCACGGCGCGCGTCACAAACGCCACATCGTGGCTGGACCACGGTTGCGCCGCGTCGCGGCACAGACGTAACAGGCCAAAGTTCTGGCCGCCAGCCAATTGCAATGGCGCAAAAAGGGTATTGTCGGCATCCATGTATGGCGCAGACGCTGTCCGTGACACAAGCCCTGGCGGCACAGCATCGCGTGTGAGTGGAGCGGTGTCCGCGGGCGTGAAACGATACCCGACAACCGGCGATTTGCGCAGCGTCCAGCCTCTCTGTACCTCTTCATCATAGGAACGCTGCAATTCGCGCAACGTTCGCTGGCTTTCAGCAAACAACTGCGCGTTGCGAATCGCCACTGCGATCTGATCGGCCAGGATGCGCAGCGTGGCGATATCCTCAGTGCCAAACGCAGCGGCCTCCTCACTTTGTACGTCCAGCACGCCAAGGATCTGCTGGCCGAAGATCAAAGGCAGCGCCATTTCGGATCGTGTGTTAGGCAAATCGGGGTTCTTCACCCAGACCACGTCTTCGTCAACGTCCAACGCGATCCGCGCGCGACCTGAGCCAGAGACATAGCCCACAATCCCCTCTTCGCCCACCCGCAAACGGTGTTCGCGCGCCAGCATGCGCAGTCCCCCCTCCGAGGAGACCGCGTGCAGCACTGCCCATTCACGGGCTTCGTCGATCAGGAAAATGCCAGTGTGATAGAAGCCAAACCGCTCTGAAATCAGATGCGCCACACGATCCAGAAGCGTATCCGCATCCAGGATCGAAGCAACGATCCGGCTAAGGCCACCGGTGATCGCCAGATATTCAGCACGCCGCTCAACTTCCTGTGTGCGCTCAGCCACCCGCGTCTCCAAATTAGCAATCAACGCATTCAACCGTGCCGTCACCGCGTTGAACGATTCCGCCAATATCCCAATCTCATCTTCGCTTTCGACGGTAGCCACCCGGGTCAAGTCACCAGCGACGATAGCTCTCGCTGTCTCCGTCAGAGATGTAATCGGCAGGAACGCCTGATGGACAGTGAAGAATCCCAGGGCCAGCAGGATGGTCCCACCAACTCCGATGATAAGCCACGAAAGCGTCAAGAACTGCTGCATGTCCTGCATAACGACCGTCTCTTGCTGTTGCACCACGGCGACCCACCCTTGCCCTCCTAACGTCGTGGGATAGGCCCACCAACTGATACCTGCATCGTCGGTAAAAACCAGCAACTGGTTGCCCCGTCCACTGCGTATGGCCTGCACCGGTGCTTGAAGACGATAATCGCGCATCGGATCATCCTCAGCAATCAGGGTAAAATCCATCTCCGAACTGACAACCACACGATCGTCACGGTCTACCACGTAGATCACACCGGTTTCGCCCAGTTCGTTCACCGCCAGGCGCAGCACTTCCTGCAGATTCTGAACCGATAGCGCGCCCCGCAGATTGACGCCGCCGACCAGGAGATGAGCAATCGCGCCCAAGCGGTCCGTAGCGCTGCGTCGAAATAAAGTACGCGCCTGCGCACCAACCAGTGTGACGCTAACAATCATAACGGGCAACGCGATGATCAGAAACAGTGCCGTCAGCCGGTTGCGCAGCAATCCGCGTTGGAGACGCCGCTCCGCAAGTATCTGCGCAAGTGCAATGTACACATATACACTTGCGTAAATCAGGGTAACGAGCATCACTCTGAACACAGGATGTACGAGCTGGTTGAAGACTGCCTGCATCATCATCGATGCCAACGTTGCACCCACAATCAACCACGCCCACCGGCGAATCAAAGGGGTCGTATCCTTGTCCCGCAGCGCAACGAACGCAACAACGAGCGGCGTCAGACCAAAGATAAAACCATACACGATAATAGCCGGCAAGTACAACGTTCGGGATACGTAATCCTCAAGCGGCAAATAACCACCCGTGTAAGTCGCCGCGTCGATACCCGTGTACCACAATTGCGTCCCGGATATCGCGTCCAGAGCTGTGACTACTAATGGGAAAGCGAGGGCTACATAGCAGATCCGCCAAAGCCAGCGCCACCGTCCCGTCAACCAGGCCGGTTTCAACAGTGCGACGGATGCAACCAGGGCAGCCGGGAGAATAGGATACACGGTGGCCGCAAACAGGTACGTCGGCATGCCTGCCTGCGTAATACTGTCGGCCGCCACGAGCAATCCCATAGCGATGTTGTTGGCCGCTAAAAGCACCAGCAGAAGGCTGACGTGGCGGTTGGTACTATGGCGCGCATTAAGGGCCAGCGTATACCCCGCCAGGATCACCTCGACCAGCGCAAATAGCCAGGTGACAAGTTGTAAGATTTCGACTCCCGAAAACAAATTCATCGGCAACGCCCCTCTCCACTCAAGAGACAGCACCTTCGCTTAGATTTTTTCCGCGCGGCTCACTGCGCTCGTGTTCTGCTCACCAGGTGGTTGTAACGGCCTCGTGCCACGCCGTCCTACACCTTCAGGTGTTAGATATAACTGGGCTTCGCTCGCACCGAGGAAACGACCCAATTCGCGCACGCTCTGTTCCATGATGACTTCAGGACTGGGCGTCTGCCAGATCAAGTCGCCGAGCTGGCTGAGTCGTTCGTCATAGAGCGCCTGTCGCCGCGCCTCGACGAGCAAACGCGTGTTATCCAGTGCCACAGCCAGACGTTCCGCCGCCATCATAATCATGCTGCAGGCATCGGTATTCCAATCTCCCTTCTCGGCGGCGCGCGTGAAAGCCAGATATCCCAAAGCAACGTCGCGCGCTACCAGGGGTACAACCAGCAGGTAAACGCCGTCCGCGTTGAGCCGCGTCGAGCGCGGTTCTTTCTCAGCCAGGGCTTTCTGCGCCAGCACTGTCACTTGTGAGGCCGCAACCTGTACGCCCACGGCTGATTGCACGGGCGCTAATCCAAGTAGCGTCCGCCAGGAAGCCAACGTATGTTGCGCATACAACGCCCGTGTCTCCTGCACTTGTATCTGCGTTTCCTCCAGTGAACGTAACATATCGAGGGCAGTCGTCACCTGGCTGGCGATAATGCGGAAGATCTGCAACTCCTCGTCAGGGAAGGCAGGGCGCGTGCTGTGCAAATCCAACACGCCCAACACCTCGCCTCGCACGCTCAATGGCAAGCTGATCTCCACACGACTGTCCGGAAACTGGGGCAGTTCTTCAGGTGAGGGCAACGCCATCTGCTCTCTCCCCAACTGCGCGGCACGTCCTGGGGCACTCCGCGCACCAACAAGGATTTCGGTAGCCGTCGCCGTTCCGGAACGGGCCAATTCCTCGCCTAGTTGGCCGGAAGTGGCCGCCAACAGCAACATATCGCCGGAGCGATTTATGAGGAACAGATTGGCCTGATAAATATCGAAGGTCTGTGCAATTTCACGCACCACGCGCCAGATTAGCTCATCACGTTGCCGTAGCGAAGCGAGCACATGGCCCAGGTTAGCCACCCATCCCAACTGCTCTGCATGACGCTGTTTGATCTCCGCTTCACGCACCGCTCGCTCGCGATCCGCAGTCAACTCCCGTGCCAGATCCTGGCTTTGAACCAACGCCTCCGCGAGGCGCGGGAACAGGTACAATTGTGAGGTCATAAAAAACGTGCTGACCAACAGCAAGGTGAACGTGTAGCTAAGCCAGGCGGTCGGTTTATCCGACAACACTTGAACGTCAGCAGGAATGGCCCACACTCCAGCCGAGAACAGCCAACCGGCAATTCCCATTGTGATGACAACCACAGCTATGCTAGCCAGTGCTGCACGCCGTCCCAGGAAAATTGTCGCGATAAAGGAGAAACTTAACAAGAAAATACGCGCGTTGCTACTCAGCCCGGCGCGCACCAACGAGAGGACCACCAACCCGTAAACAATCGTCAGCAACGTACCGGTCTGCAGCGCGTACGACGCCTTTTTCGAGAAACGCACAAACCCCAAAATGACAAAACTCAGCGCATAGAAAGGAATAAGCCAGGCGCGCCCATCTTTCCACACGTAATAGGCCGCGATCAATAGCGCAGGAATGGCGACGATGAACACGATCCGCAAGACCCAGTTGAGCAACTCATGTTGCCACTCGCGGATTTCAGTGGAATATGCGCCCTTTTGTTTTTCGCTCATAATTCACCCACCCATTTGGGAGACTGACGTAAATGTCAGCCTTCACTATCCTGCGCAGCACGCGCCCCCGGCAAAGTCAGCGCAGCAATCACACCGTCAGCATACACAACTTCCTGCAGCGATTGTGCGGCCTGCGCCAGCATCGCCTCCAGATCGGGCGTCTGCAGCACACGCTCGCTGAATTCGCGCAACCACTGTTCCCGTTCCAGGCGCGTTTGCGCCTCACGCAAGGTCGCGATCCTTTCCAGCGTCACACTGCCGAATTCCTCGATAGCGTGGTAGACTTGCGTTTCCAGGGGGGTGCTACGGTGAGCGCCATCGAAACCGACCATCACCAGGCCGTAGAATTCCGTGCCTGCGCGCAGAGGAATCAAAGCCACGCTGCGGCTTCGCCCGCCAAACGCCGTATCCTCGACTAGACGCCGGCAGAGATCAGTGCAACCGGTTTCCGGCGAGTCCGGGGGAATATCGACATCGGGAATGGACAACGGTTTCTCCAACGTCCTCCCTAGCACCAAAGCCGCACCGAAGTTCCCTGCTGCGTCACCCTCTGTTATACGTTGGACATTCAACGACTCTCCACGCAGATCAGTCACGAGGTACACGGTTTGTCCCGCAGCGTCCGGTGCACTTGCAACTTCCTGCACGATGTAAGCACGACCGGGACGGAATCCCTGAACAAGTTCCAGAATGGCGGCGTGAACCTCCGCTTCCGTCTGCGCCGTTCCCAAACGCTGCACCAGGCGGAAGAAAGGATTTGCCATTTCCAGGACAGAGTTCTCAGCGCTCAAACGCCGCGCGTTATCGAGCGCGACAGCCATCTGCCAGGCCACTCCTTCCAATACACGCAGGGTATCCTGATCGAAGGTCATTTCCTCGACGCTATGAATATCCAGGATGCCCAAAACCTCGTCCGCGATGACCAAAGGCAACAGCGCCGCCGACTGTGCCACCGGCAATCCGGGTTGCGCAAGATGCGCTGCATCGAGGTCAGCGCCCACCGTCTCAGCGTTCGACTTGGCGATGTAAGGTTGGCGCGTCTCAAACACGCGCCCGAGTGTGCTCTCACTGGCTCGCTTGATGCGATAGCCCTCAGCCACCAGCTTGCGCCCGGCAGGCGAGGATGCCGCACGCAGCACGAGCCACCCACCGGTCTCATCCGGCAGAAAGAGTGCCACGTATGAGAAGTCAAAATGCCGGCTGACGAGCTGCACGGCCTGCTCTAAGAGTGACGCGACATCAAACTGTTGCATTAACTCCCGCGTTACCTGCACACCGGCATCGATGTACATGGCTTGACGCTGCAAACTTAAGTTCGAGTCCTGTAACACGCCCATCCGCTCCGCCAGATCATGCTGGCGCGCTTCCAAATCAGCGGAGAGCTGGGCACTACGCTGTAGACTGTCGAAAACACGCGGTAGCAGGCTGTTGAAAGAAGCAAACAAGGCCACCGCACATACGACAAAAACGATCAGCCCACTCACCAATGCCGTCGTCGTATATTCCACTCTCAGTTGCTCCGGAACGACGATACCTAAACTGACCAAAACAACAAACAATGTCAGGAGCAAAGAGGACAAGATCAACACCGCTATACTATGTCGCCCACCTAAAAAGAGGGTCCCAAACAGCGTAGCGGTCATCAAGTAAATCCGACCATCCTCTCCCCAGCCGTAGGATAGCAAATCGCTGACGCCCAGAATGAGCAGCGCACTCAATAACGCCCATACACGCCAGACGTAAGGGACACGCGACACAAAAGCGCCGACAACCACACCCAAATAGCCAAACAAGACCAAAACCAAAAGCCACATTTGCCCGGTGGTGTAAACATAATATCCACCCACCAACAGCATTGGCAGAGCGATGATGGCCACCACGCGCAGAATACGTTCAAACATAGCCTGCCGCCACGGCAACATCCGCGCTAGGACGTCAGCAGTTTCTTGAGTTGGGGCTGATTTCTTATTCATCGTTTTCTCCCGCACGGCAGCCGTCATCTTCACTGGCTACCTGGGTTGCAACATAGCACGGCATGGAAAAGGTGAACGTGCTTCCCTTGCCCACCTCGCTCGTAACCCACATCTGACCGCCATGCATTTCGACAAACTCCTTGCTCAATGCCAATCCCAAGCCGAGGCCCGCCTGCCAACGACCGTCTTTGTCCATCGGCTTTAGCGCCGCGCCTTTCTCAAAACGGACGAACAGTCGCGCAAAGTCTTCTGGCGGAATGCCCACGCCCGTATCGGTAACACTGATGTAAACAAAGTCCTCATTGGACCACGCTTTGATGGTAATCTGCCCGCTCTCCGTAAACTTAGCCGCATTATTGAAGAGATGGACGAGAACTTGCCGCAATCGCGCCGGGTCGGCGTGCAACATAGGCAGAGACTCAGGAATTTCCTGTACTAACTCAATATCCCTCCCGCGCACCAGGGCACTCGCGGTGGGCATCATTCCGGCCACCATTTCTTGCAAGATGACCTCCTGCAGACGCAGTTCCATCATGCCAGCCTGAATCTGTGAAATGGCGAGAATGTCGTTGATCAGGAACAAAAGCCGCTGGCCGTCGTCGTAGATGCGCTCAAGGTCCTGTGTTTGTTGCGGCGTCATCGCCCCGTCGATACCTTTGATCATCAAACGCGAAAAGCCGATGATCGTATTGAGCGGCTCGCGCAGCGCATGAGACATATTCGCCAGAAAACGCCCCTTGAAAACCTCGGCTTCTTCCAACCGCTGTGCCGCCAAACGCTCGCGTTCGTAGGCTCTGGCATTTTCCAACGCGATTGCGACCTGCCCGGCAAGTAACTCCAGGATTTCCAGTTCGTCCTCTTGAATGCCCTCGCGCTCAGTACTCAACACCCCCAAGACCCCGGATATACGATCCTCCATCCGCAGCGGAATAGCTACCCGGCTCAAGGTACGCCGGTACCATTCCACAGTTTCGTCGGTCTCGTGGCGATCGACTTGCGGGCTGCGCTTGCGGGCCGCGCGCTCGATGATCGAGCCATCGCCAGCGTACACGCACTCGCTCCAGCCGCCCTGATCGCCCGCATCGGTAACGGTATCGCTGCGCATCACTGGACTCAACGCACGCAGGCGAATTTCGCCGCCGCCAGGTTCCACGATGTAGATCGCCACCGACGCGTACACAAAACACTCGCGGATCAAGTCCGCTACCTGGTTAAGGAGCAATGCCGGGTCGCGCACCGACGTGATCGCCTGTCCGACATCCTGACTGGCCTGCAGATGCAGAGCGCGGCGCTGGATCTGGTAGTTGGCCTGTTGCAGACGTTTCGTGCGCTCAGCCACCTTCTCTTCCAGTTCTTCATAAAGCGACTTCAAGTCCGCCGCCATACCGTTGAACACAAATGTTAAAATGCCGATTTCGTCGCGCGACGTCACTTCTAGATGCTGGGCCAGATCGCCTTCGGCCATCGCCACCGCCGATTCGGTGAGGCGGATAACCGGGCGCGTGATCTGCCGGATGACGAACGCCGCGATAATTGTCGTCGCCAGTGCCACAGCCAATACGAGAGCGATCAACGTCGCCGCGATGCGATCAGTAGACTCCAGAGTCTCAGATTGCGCCTGTTCGACCAACACGCCAATATCGCAATCTGCCACGTGATAGTACGCACCGATCACTGGAACGCCCAGGTGATTCACGTACACCCCATCGCCGGCCAATTTCGGCGGATCGCTACCTTCGAGCAACATCACCGCGTCTGTGCCATCCGGCCAAACCCATGATTGAAAGATCAGATAAACCTTGCCGGTCTTGCCGATCAGCGTTTCACCGAGCAAGACATCGTACCGGATCGTACGGGCCATCGCTGCACCGCTCAAACAGAAAACTAACGTTTGAGACCTGGTTTCCCCCACCAATAACCACAAATTGGAATCTGTACGCGATAGGACAAATTGTCCCTGGGGAGAATCGGTGTCTTGGGCTGAAGCTGCGAGTGATGAAACGGCCGCTCTTGCAGACGCTACTGTCTGAAGGGCGCTATGGCACGTTCCCACCATCCACAACAATTGCCCATTCTGATCCACAAGCGTCGCACCGAGCAAGTCAGGATTCTGGTCGCTAACCGTTGCCCACCATACGTCACGCCCAGTACCAGAGAGATCGTCTTCAAAAGTGGCTGCCAACAATTGCTGGTGTGTGCGTGCAAACCATTGGCGCAACTCCTCACCTTTTAAAGTCGCCACTGCTTGCAGCTTACTTTTGACTTCCTTTTGAAGGCTATCGCGATTGCTCTTCGCGGCATAACCTCCGATTAACGCTAAAGGAAGGATTGTTAAAATGAGAAAGGCGGTCAGCAGGGTTCGCCCCAGTCCCCCGCGCATTCCCGTTGTTGGAATTGAGCGCAGTCCTCGTGGAGCCTGAACACTGGCTTTTACTCCCGTTCCCATACCTCCTCACCCTGTAAAACCCGCCGAACTTGTTCTGGGAATCGATCTGGGTCCAAGGGTTTGCCAATAAAACCGTTGAATCCGGCTTCATGCGCACGGGCCACATTCTTTGCCGATACATCAGCCGTCACTGCCACAATCGGCACTTCCTGAAAACGGGGATGCGAACGCAAAGAGGCCAGGGACTCATAACCATCCGCATCGGGCAAAGCAATGTCCATCAAGATCAGATTAATATCTCCCAACGTCTCCGCAAATTCAAGCACCTTCCACCCCGAGGCCTTCCATTCGCATTTTTTGACACCGAGAAAGGCCAACAACCGGGTCATCAAGATGAAGTTGTTGAGGTTATCCTCAACAATCAAGATGACTGCGTATGATGGGGAAATAGGTTTCCATTTCATGAAGTACTTCCTGAGACGAAGTCCAGCGACTAGGCTCCTTTTAGTTTGAGGAAGCGCGCGATTTGATTCGGGAGTTCATCGACGTCGATCGGCTTGGGAATGTAACCGCTGCACCCGGCCGCCAGAGTCTTCTCGCGGTCGCCCTGCATCACATTCGCCGTCATCGCGATGATCGGGATCGTTGCCAGTTCGGGAATCGCTCGCATGCGCCGCGTCATTTCATACCCATCCAGGTCGGGGAGGTTCATATCCATTAAGATGAGATCCGGTTTCTCACGCAGTGCGATCTCAATGCCTGTCGGGCCATCCTCGGCCTCGAAAACCTCATAGTCCTCAACCAGGAGAATGCGTTGCACTAACATACGATTTCCGGGGTTATCTTCAATATAGAGAATCTTTGCACCCATGTTCACCTCTGTATATGTGTTACGGTTTAATTATAGCATGAAAGGCTTTCGTGAAATCACTTTAATGATAAACGTTTGGTTAATGTTTGAAAAATATCAACCAATGATGCAATTAACATAAAGTTGATAGCAAATCACACAGTAACTTACAACGCAGATTTGTATACCAATTATATCCTTGTACGAACAATAATACAACTAAAATAAATGTAAACAATCAGTGTCATTACTCCTAAAACACTTACACCTATTCCTATAGCCAGCCATGTCGAGCGATACGTGAAGGTAATACGCCACGCGCCGGGTTCCACCTTCACGCCACGGAAGAGCAGGTCGGTGCGAAGCACCTCTGCACGCACAGCCGTAGCGGCGCCCGGAGCGAGGGGCTGCACATCCGCTTGCCATCCAGGATACCATGCATCCGTCAAGATGACCAATGCAGGCGCATCCGCGACCACATCTACGACGACGCGCTCTGGTGCATACTCGACTACCATTGCAAAACTTGTCGATGCATCCGCCCGTGTCTCTACCACCGGTGCGTCACAGTTGACGACGGTCGCCTGCATCGCCGGATCGAAAGCCGGATTCCGCATCACGTCCAGCGCGGCGTCGTCCGAAGCGACACACTGCGCGTCCTGGATCAGGAAAGCGTGTGGCAGCACATGTAGGTTCTCGTAAATCTTGACATCGCCGGAATGAACCAGGTGGAAATCCTCAGAGACCACCAGGGGATAGAACGCGCCGGTGCGTCCATCTATAAGACTGGCGCCGGTCAACGTCAGGCCGTCCGCCGCAGCCCGCACGGTGAGGGCTGTCACTGTCGTCACCTCATCCAACGGAAGACGGTAAGCGATATCGGCGGTTTCTTGCGCTGGCAAGGGAAACGCGCGCGTCGTCCCATCCGCGGACGTGACCTGCACCTCCCCGGCCCCCGCGTACAGCCAGCCAAGCGCGTCTGCTGCGAAATCCCTCGGCAACCAGGCAAGCGTGAGCGTCTCTCCGGCTTCTAGGTGCGGCTGAAACTGGCGATCGTAGAAAACACCATCGACCCAGAGGTCGCCGGTTTTGTCGGTCATCAGGAAGCGTACGCCGAGCAGCGAAAGCCAGCGGCCTTCAGGGACCGCCGTGAGGTTCTCGCGCAGACGACCATCGAGCGTCCCTTCGGGCAGGAAAAGCCGCGAGAAAGCGACGTAATGGCGCAGCGGGAGCAGGCCGCCGTCGTAGCCATCCACGGCGGGAACTTCAAAGGCCAGCGAGAGGTTCGGCGCCAACACTTCCCGTTGTTTGACAGCGACCTCGTAAGCCCAAAGCGCATCAGGCGACAGCGCCGCGCCATATACAGCCTCGATATCAGCCTCGTCGCCCGCCTCGAAGAGCGTCGGTGTGATGCTGAGGAAACGTCCGGGTGGGAGATCTCGTTCAGCATCCGCGCGCGTTGCCGCGACGAGATGCGCCGTCGCCGGGCGGAGATCGGTGTAGGCACGCGACGTCGTGGCATCAGCGTGCGGCATCTGCTCCGCGGACCACAGCAGTTCCGCGCAGACCGCTCCGGTCAACACCAACGGCACAAGGCAACTTGCTAGTACACTCCAGTGAGAATTTCTACCCGCGTCACTATGCTTGGCGGGGATCGCCAGATCCCCGATACTTGCGTATAACCGGGGATCTGACGATCCCCTTGGAACATTGAATAAATGAGAGCCTAACCCTTGTCGTAATGCATCAAAGCCCATCCCCGCCAGCAGTGTTGCCGCCAACACGTACAGCGCCAGAAAACGCACCGGCGCGCGGAAGTGAACGAATCCCGGCACGCCCAGTCGTACCGCCGCCAGGTAAAGCGGATTGTAGCCGCCTAATGCGCAGAACACCCCCACCCCGCCCAACAGGATTAGGGCCAGGCTGTACGCCTTACGGGTACGCAAGGCGTGCCACGCGCCCCATACTGCCAACGCCATCCCCACCAGGCCGATGTAGGCCACCGCTTCGGGCAGCAAGAGCGCAGTGAAATACGGCGGGACGAGCGCACGCAGCAATTCCCACGGGCGCACGGAAAAGGAGACCGCCTCGCGCCAGGGCAATCCCCCGCTGCGCATCGAGTAACGCGACAATTCCACGGTGGGGAGCAATTGTGCCGCTGCGATCAGTCCGGCAAGGGAATAGGGCAATAGACGGTAGACGGTAGACGGTAGACGGGGGACATTCAATTGACGGCTTGGCGCTGGATGCTGGACACTGGATGCTGGCTGTTCCTTGCTGGATTTGCCGATTTGCCATTTGCCATTCAACTCGCGCCCCACAACCCAAACGATCAGCCCCACCGCCGCGATAAACGCCATCTGCGTGTGGCCTGCCAGCACGATCATCGCCAGCGCCCCCACACTTACCGGCGCAGGCCACCCCCATTTCCCCCTCTCCCTCTCTCCCCTCCCGTCTACCGTCTGCCGTCGCGCAAATTTTTGCGCACCGTCTACCGGTAACAACACCAACGGCAACCACGCCAAACCCTGCAATTGGTTGAGATGTTCTACGTGGATGCCCAGATAGCCGCTCCCGGCGTACAACAGGCTGCTCAGGGCCGCGCTCCATCGTGTCAGCCCTAGACGCCGCGCGAGCAGAGAAGCGTTCAGCGCAGCCAGTCCCAAATGCAGCAGCACGCTCCAATGTAACGTGCGTGCCATCCCTCCTAACGAGGAACCGGAAAGCCACCACAACGGCCAGTTGAGAGGATAAAATACACCAGCCTGGGAATTGGCGAGTAGCGGGGCACCTACGAAAAGGTCAGGATTCCATAACGGCAACCGCCCTGCCTGAAAAGCACGCACGGCAGCGGTCCAGTAGGGGAAGAAATACGTCTGCAAATCGCCGCCGGCCAACACCCACCCGGCGACCAACCGGCGATAGAGGAACAATATGCCAAGCAACATCAAGAAGTACGGGATATAAGTCCAAAGTCCAAGCGGCAATTTGCCGTCGTCCAAAGTCCGCAGTCGCAAACACCCGGAGCTTCCGGTCATTTCAGAGTGTACGCCGTTTACCATTTGCCAATCACGGTTGACACAACTGCCGTGTCTGGAGCGCATTCTCGTCTTCGGGATTGATGCGCAGCGCAGCATCGATGTAGGGCATAGCTTCATCACATTGGTCCAGGAGATAGTATGATAGCGCCAGCGTGTAATAGGTCTCAATCGCCGGACCTTTGACCCGGCCAATGTCCCCTGAGGACTGTACCCGGCCATCCGGCGCAGGGTAAATTGCCTCGGTGTGCACAAGTTGGCGTTCCAGGGAGTACAGAGGCAAGAACCAGCCCACGTAAATCTTCCCGGCGGGAGCGGGAGGCAATCCTTGCATTTCCATCACATACCGCCCGCTCATCACATCAAAGCGAACGTGCCCTGTGATCTCCGTACCCACCATATCGCCCTTGATGATCCCGCGCAGCGGCACTTCAAAATCGGATGGATGGACAAACGCAGCACGCGCCACTTCTGTCCCGCCTGGCTCTTCTCCAACCGCATTGGTGTCCTCCGTTGTGATGACCAGGTAAACCACCCGCCTACGGGAACGCGCCTCGCCATAGCGGACGGCGAGTTTCAAATCCTCGATGGCGTCCTCATAGTTGCGCTGCTGGAAATAGAGCGTCCCCAGATGGGCATAGGCATCGCCAAACGTGGGATCGAGGGTGATTGCTTTGGTGAGTTGCGCCTCTGCCTTTGTATAGTCGCCGGTGAGCAAAAGCAACAATCCCAGGCGCGCGAGCGCCGGTACATGATTCGGGTCGGCTTCCACGGCGTCGGTATACGCTTCGACCGCCAGCGTCCAGCTACCGAGGGCGTTGGCATTGCGGCCGATCGCCATGTAGATGTGGACCAGCTTGTCGTGAATCTCCAGCGCCTCTCGGTACGCACTGATCGCACCGTAATAATTCCCCTGCGTCTCCAACACGTAGGCACGATTGCGCAACACGTCGACGTTGTTCTCCCCCAATTCCACCGCCGTGGCGATGGTGCTGTTGGCAGCGTACCAGTTCCCGGCGTCGATATAGGCTTCGGCCAGATAGGCATACGCTTCCGGCAGGGTGGGATCGAATGTGACAGCCTTCTCACACGCTGATACCGCATCCAGCGGCATCCCAACCCAGTCGTAGGCAAGACACAACACGGCCCAGGCACGGGCGTTCTCCGGCTGGCGGCGCAGCGCCTCGCGGGCCATTTCCAGGCCCCGCTCAGGCTCCGACTGGAGTGTCAACAGCCGCGACAACGCCACGTACAGGTCGAACTGGTTCGGCTCAATGTCCAAAGCATGCTGGTAAGCGTCGATAGCGCCTTCCATGTCGCCGGCCCAGTAGGCGTCTTCGGCCCTGGCGACGTAGATGGCGGGAGAAGGCGTCGGTGTAGGCGAAGGGATAGGCGTGGGTTCATACTCCGCCCCGCCGCCGGGACGCTCCTGCATCACATCCATCACGGTATTGACGACGTAAACGCCTGCCCCGATCAACGCGATCAGCGTCAACAGGCGCAGCCAGGGGATGCGTCTCCGGCGGCGATAGAGGTCGCGGTCAGATTTTAGGTACACGGTGTTCCTTTGGAAGTAGACGGTAGACGGGGCGCGAAGATTCGCGCGGCGGTAGACGGGGGAAGATACATCAGCGCGCTCCTTCTACAATAGCCTATGCTCACTGTACCACGCCCACGCTTCTGCTATTGCAGCCTGCGCAGAACCGCCAACGAAGCCCAACTCGCGTTCGGCTTTGCTGCCGTCGAAATACATATCACGCGCACTCAAGTGCAACTGGCTGCCATCGACCAACGGTGTTGCGCGCCAGACGCGGTTCAACAGATCAACGAGCGCGGCAAACGGCGACATCAGCACACGCGGGATGATGAACCACGGCGCACGCCCGCCTGTGACCTCCGCTGCCAGCGCCATCAATGCGCGGTGCGAAACATTCTCGCCATTGAGGATATAGCGCTCGCCCGTAGCGCCACGTTCCGCCGCCAGCACGTGCCCTTCGCCGGTGGCCTTCGCCGAAACGATGCCCATCCCGCCCGGCGGCGCACCGATGAGCAGGCCCCGTTTCGCCGTCCGCAGGATTTCGCCGCCCACGAAGTAGATATCTCGTTGTCCGATCACCGACACAGGGTTGACGATCACCACGTCCAACCCCTCGGCCACAGCGCGCTGCACCTCCGCTTCGGCCAACACCTTGCTGTGGCCATAGTGGAACTGCGCCGGGCGCAGGTTGAACGCGGCAGATTCGTCGAGGCATTGCCCGCGCCGCGTGGGAACACCCAGCACCGCCACCGAACTGGTGAAGACAACGCGCCGCACGCTCTGCGCCATCGCCGCACGCAGCACATTGCGCGTCCCATCGACGTTCGCCGCGTAGATCGCCTCCGGCTTGTTGCGCCAATACTGCGAGACCGCCGCTGCGTGGAAGACCAGCTCGCAGCCAGCCATCGCCGCGGACAGCGACGCCTCGTCCAGCACGTCGCCGGTCGCGTATTCTGGGTCCAGTCCCGCAAGCGCATCCAGCTTCGACGTGGCCCGCCGCAGCGCCCGAACCGCATACCCGCGCGCCAGCAACGCCTCGACGACGTTCGCACCGACGCAGCCAGTGGCTCCGGTTACCAATGCATATTTAGCCATAGGAATCAGTGAGTCAAGAATCAGCGAATGAGCGAATCAAGAATCAGCGAATGAGTAAACCGCTCAAAATTCACAATCTTCAATCCTTAAATTTCCAATCAACAAATCTACAATGCTCCATCCACCGCCGCCACCAGATCGCCACTAGCCACCAAATCCCGCACAGCCTCGATAAGCGGGGAAAGCGGCGCGTCGTGTTCGAGGAAGGGCACGCGCTCGCGGATCGCCGCGTAAGCGGCTGCCGTGCCCCGCCCCAGGCAACAGTCGGTGTGAAAGTGCTCGCGTCTGAAGTCGATGCCCTGCGCCGCCGCCAGCAACTCAATAGCGACGATGTGCTCGACGTTCTCCATCACCTGGCGTGCGTGGTGCGCCGCGTTCGTCGCCATGCTCACGTGATCCTCGGTGTTCGCCGACGTCGGGATCGTGTCCGCCGTCGATGGATGCGCCAGCACCTTGTTCTCTGAAGCCAGCGCCGCCGCCGTATACTGCGCGATCATAAAGCCGCTCTCCAATCCGCCGTGGCGTGTGAGGAACGGCGGAAGCCCATTGCTCAACGCCTCATCCACCAGCCGCGCCGTGCGCCGCTCGCTGATGTTGCCCAAATCCACCAGACCCAGCTTGGCGTAATCCAACGCCAACCCCACTGGCTCCGCGTGAAAATTCCCGCCGGAGAGCACCACCGGGCGACCATCCGGCTCGAAGAAGATCAGCGGATTATCGGTGACGGCGTTCAGTTCGATTTCCAACGCCCAGCGCGCGTAGGCGACCGTGTCGCGCACCGCACCGTGGACCTGCGGAATGCAGCGCAGGCTGTAGGCGTCCTGAATGTCGCGGGGATCGTGCGGGCGGACGAACGTGCTACCTTCGAGCAGGCGGCGGACGTAAGCGGCGGCGTCCACCTGCCGTGGGTGCGGGCGGACGAGGTGAATGCGCGGATCGAAGGCGGCGAGCGTGCCGCGCAGCGCCTCAAGCGAAAGCGCGCCTGCGATGTCGGCGGCGCGCACCAGGTTCTCCGCGCGCAGCGTCACCAGCGTGCCGATAGCCGTGGTCATCGCCGTGCCGTTGAGGAGCGCCAGCCCCTCCTTCGCGCCGAGTTCCACCGGCGTGAGGCCTGCGCGGCGCAGAACCTCGGCGCCGGGCAACCGTTCGCCGTCGTAGAACGCCTCGCCCTCACCGATGAGGACGCACGCCAGATGCGCCAGCGGGGCCAGATCGCCACTCGCGCCGAGGGAACCGTAGGCGGGGATCACCGGCACAATGCCCGCATTCAGCAACGCCAGCAGCGCCTCCACGGTCTGTGGACGGATGCCGGAATAGCCCATCGCCAGCGTGTTGACGCGCACTGCGATGATCGCGCGCACCGTCGCTGCGTCCAGCGCCGGACCGACGCCCGCCGCGTGGCTCAAGACCAGATTGCGCTGCAACGCCGCCACCTCGTGCGGCGGGATGATGCGTCCCTTGAACGCGCCGAAACCCGTGGTGATGCCGTAAGCGATCTCGCCGTTCGACAGAAGCGTCTGCACGCCCTCCCACGAACGCGCCATCGCTTCCGCCGCATAAGGCGCAAGCGCCGCCCGCGCCCCCGCCGCGACGGCGGCGACGTCTTCCATCGTCAGGTGTTCACCGGTGATAACGATTGTGTTGTCCATTAACTTTGACCTAGAATACCCTATCCATGCTTTGCGCGGATTGTGATCCGCCGCGCACGACGCCAGTAGGGGCGAGGCATCCCCCAGCAAGGGCTTGCCAGACAAGGTCTTGTGATTTCCAAACGCACTTGATTATCCAGTATGTTCCTAAGGATTGAGAATTAAATAACTGTCTGATTAGTTATTGAGCTACCTGACTCTTGCATTTTGAGTCAACAGCATTAGGCTTGAGAG
>JAFGSL010000590.1 GCA_016934645.1 Anaerolineae bacterium | reverse complement strand
GCCGTAGCCGTCGATACCTTCGTCCGTGGTGATGCGCACCACGGGGTTTTGGCCGATAATGGCACATTTTAGATCGGTGATTTTCATGGGTTGCCTCCATTTGGAATCGTGAAGTTTGCTGTTTGATCAGCAAGTTAAGCTCTAGACAACTGTTGGGGATCAGATGGGAGAAATCGTCAGTGTCATTTCACCCCTCCCGACTTGTAATTTCAGTATAGCACAGCTCTGTTCTTTTTGCCAATCATGCAAAAATCTCTATACTCTACTGCATAGCTTTTCATCGAATGCCGGAGGTGAGTGCGTATGAACGGGATTCCGGGTGACCTCTATGGACGTGTACAGTCGGCGCTGTTGCGCTGCGGCCCCTTCGACAGCGACCGCACGCTGCGCCCCCTCTTTGTCGATGCCCGCCTGAGCGCGTGGCGCGACCTGCTCCCCGAAGCGGGCAGCCGCGTGGACCGGGCGCGGGCCATCGTCGATGCCTTGAGCGAACGCGAAAACCCGAACGGCGACAACGCCCTGGTCTTGCTGCTGCGCGTTATCGCCGAGAACACGCCGCCCGACGACGCTTGCCGGGGACACCTGGCGGCGCTGGCGGCGGAAGTGTCTGCTGCGCTACGCGCGGACGCATTGTTTGCTGGCGCGCCGCCAGCGCCGCCGTCTGCGGGCACAACGATTTTCAACCAGCAGGGTCAGCAGGTCGGGACGCAGGTCAACGTCGCCGGGAATTACTACCCCGGGAAGGAGCGTGCGCGCGATGACTGAGACCGCAGAAGCCCTACGCCAGAAGATTGCCGAGTTAGAGGCGCAAGTAGCCGCGCTAAAGCAGTCACAAGAAACCGTTTTCGCCCAGCACGAACAACAAGTTCAACAACAAACCAACATCGCGGGGGATTCTACCACCATTGAAGGCAACGATAACCTCGTCGGTGATGCCTCGCGCCTCACTCACCTGGAAAAGATCAAGACGTCCGGTGGACACATCATCATTGCCGGTGAAGGGGCCAAAGTCATTGTGGGCGAGCCGCCAGTAGAAACGCCCGCCGTGGAACCAGCCTCAGCCTTGGCACACTACCTGCGACATCTGATTGCTCAAAACCGCTACCTGGCCCTACAAGGCATTCGCTCTGGCGGTAAGCTGGTGAGCATCGAGCTTGAGCAAATCTACGTGACCCTGCGCGCTACCCGTCAGCGTGTGGTGAGTGCCGGGGAAGAATGGCTTTCTGAGGAAATGCGCCGCTTGCCGGATGAACTTGCGGTGCGGCGGTTTGCTATAGGCTCGCGCGAAAAATCCGCAACCGCCAGCCAGTCCCATACCGAGACTGTTACCGTAAGTGTAAACGAAGCGCTAGACGCGCACTTGCATCTGGTCGTGCTCGGTGATCCGGGTAGCGGCAAGACCACACTGCTGCGCTACTTGACACTGCTCTATGCCCATGATATGGCCGAGGGTGGCGACCTGGTTGCTACACGCTTGGGGCTTGCCGAAAGCGGTTTTCTGCCGGTACTTGTCCCGCTACGGCGATTAGCTTCCTATTTGAAAACACGCCGGCCCACTGAAGACGGTACTGAGGGATGCGCGCTGCTGTTGGAGTACCTATGGGAGATGCTTGTCGGTGAACAAGTGCCATTGCCCCAGGGCTTTTTCAATTCTTACCTAGAAACCGGAGAGGCCGTGGTGCTACTCGATGGCTTGGACGAGGTGGCCGATCCTGAGATACGGCGGCGAGTTGCGCGACTGGTCGATACATTGACTATCTCGTATCCACAATGCCGGTTCATTGTCACGAGCCGTATTGTGGGTTATAGCGGTTCAGCACGCCTAGGTGGGGATTTTGCGGCTACTACCATACGTGATTTCACCGATGCAGACATCATGCAGTTTCTGCACAACTGGCACTTGGCTGTGGCTGTAGGTGAAATGGGACCTGGTGAGAGCGCGCATCATCGCGCTGAGGGGCAAACCCAGCAGTTATTCAGTGCCATACAGGCTAACGCGCGGGTACGCGAACTGGCGCTCAACCCATTGTTACTTACAGTGATCGCATTGGTGCATCGGGACCGAGTAAATCTACCTGACCGCCGGGCAGAACTCTATGCAGAAGCCGTAGATGTGTTACTTGGCAAGTGGGATGAAGCTAAAGGAGTCCGAGAGATCGCGGTATTGGTAAATCAGCCTTTCGATGCGAAGGACAAAAAACTGTTGTTACAGCGAATTGCGTTGACGATGCAGGAAGAACGGTTGCGTGATATCGAATTGAGTAAGCTACTCGAAGTGGTACACGAATATCTACGCGAAATTACGACTGATGTGGGGGAAGCACGGCGGGCTACAGAGCGTTTTTTACAGGTTGTGGAGGAACGGGCCGGATTGTTGATTGGGCGCGGTGAGGGTGTATATGCTTTTTCGCACCTCACTTTTCAGGAATATCTGGCAGCGCTCAGTGTGGCAGCACGGGATGACTACGTGGCCTATACCCTGGCACGCTGTAGAGAACCGTGGTGGCGGGAAACAATTTTGCTCGAGGCAGGTTACTTGAGTAGCCAAAGTCGAGAGCGAACAACGCGCTTAGTGAAGGAGATTGCTGAGTGTAAGCAACAGCCAGCACCTTATCATAACTTAGTATTAGCTGCCGAAATACTGCGCGATGTCGGGGGCAGCCGAGTGGAAACGGAATTGGAAACGCAGGTGCAACGTCAATTACGTCAGGTTTTGGAAAAGCCTCGTCCGGCTTGGTCACGTCGGCTAGGTAAGGTGTGGACACGAACCTGGGTGCAACAACGTGCTACAGCGATGGAAGCCCTGGGACGAGTTGGAGCGGGCTACTGGACGTTGCCCAATGGCGAGCCGGAGTGGGTGGAAATTCCCGCCGGCGAGTTTTGGATGGGGAGCGAGGAAGGTGATGGCGAGGAGCGACCTGTCCACAAAGTTCATCTTGAACGTTACTGGATCGCCAAAGTGCCGATTACTAATGCGCAATATCGCTTCTTTGTAGAAATATGCCAATACGAGCCACCCAATCATTGGGAGGATGGCAAAGTTCCCCGTGGATTGGAGAGTCATCCGGTGACTAGAGTAACATGGCACGATGCGATAGCATATTGCCGTTGGCTGAGTGAAGTGAGTAGTAAATCAATCACCTTACCCAGCGAAGCAGAATGGGAAAAAGCCGCGCGTGGCGAGACGGACAAACGCAAGTATCCGTGGGGAGATGCCTGGAAAGAAGGTTATTGCAATTCAAGTGAGTTGAGCATAGGTGGTACGACACCGGTAGGAATATTCTCGGATGGCACATCGCCATATGGGTGTTTTGATATGGCTGGCAACGTCTGGGAATGGACGAGGAGTCTTTGGGGGAAATATATGCGCGAGTCAGATTTTAGGTATGTTTACCGGGTAGATGACGGGCGGGAGAACACGGAAATTGGGGATGGAATATACCGAGTGTTGCGGGGAGGGGCCTTCAACTACTACGGAGACTATGCTCGCTGCACTTATCGTAATAGAAACTACCCGTTTTACTGGGACAGAACCTACGGTTTTCGGGTGTGCGTCGTGTCACGACAGGAATAGATAGTATACCAAGTACACTGTGGGAAGATGCTCAAGAGCCACAATAGCTGACAGGGCAAGAGCTAGATTGAAGGAATGATAATGGACACAGCTACACAAGCGCAATTGGCATTACTGAAACGACTCTATGAACAAGGCCGCCTGACTGAGGATGAATACCAGGCGGAGATCGCCGCCCTGAAAGGCAGCGTCGCCGTCTTCGACCAGCGCGAGCAGACGGTGGAAACGCAATACAACATTGCGGGTAATCTTATCCTTGAGCAGGCCAAGCAGCCCGGCGCGTCGGCAGAGGTACTGCGGCAGGCGTACTTGTATCGCTTGATGCAGCAGACGCGCCGCTTGCCCCTGGGCGGGGTCGATCCCAAATCCGCCAGCGACGCGCAGAGCAGCGAGTTGCGTCTGTCGGCGGTCTACACGGCCCTGTTGACGCAGCGCGTGGAAGCTGACGCGCGCCTTGCAGAAGCAACGTCAGAACGAGAAAGCCGCCGCCTTTCCGCGGTGGAAGTGTTGAACACGGAACCGCGTTTGGTGCTGTTAGGCGATCCGGGCGGCGGCAAGACCACGTTCGTCAACTTCGTGGCGCTGTGTCTGGCAGGGGAAACGCTCAAGGACACAGAAGCCAACCTCAGTGCGCTCACCGCGCCATTGCCTGACGAACGCCCAGAAAGGCAACGGCGTGAAGATGAAAAGCCACAACCGCAACCCTGGAAGCACGGTGCGCTCTTGCCGGTGCGGGTGGTACTGCGCGATTTCGCCGCGCGTGGTTTGCCAGCGGCGGGTGATCCGGCGTGTCGTGGCGTCAATGGCGATACCCTGTGGGCCTTCATCGCCGCTGAAGTAGGCGAGACGCTCAAGGAATACGTGCCGCATCTCAAACAGGAACTCCTGGAACGCGGCGGTTTGATCCTCCTGGACGGGCTGGATGAAGTGCCCGACGCAGCGCAGCGACGGGTACAGGTCAAGGCGGCGGTGCAGGACTTCGCAGCGTGCTTCCCACGCTGCCGGTTCCTAGTCACCAGCCGTACTTACGCTTACCAACGGCAGGATTGGAAGCTGGACGACTTCTCAGAGGTGGTGCTCAATCCATTCACGCCAGGACAAATAACGCGCTTTGTAGACGGGTGGTACGCGCACATCGCTGTCGTGCGAGGACTGGATGCGGCGGATGCTCAGGGACGCGCTGTTCTGCTCAAGACGGCCATTGAGCGCAGTGAACGCCTGGCAGAACTGGCAGCGCGGCCTTTGTTGCTGACATTGATGGCGAGTTTGCACGCCTGGCGTGGGGGCAGTCTACCAGAAAAGCGAGAAGAATTGTATGCGAACACGGTGGACTTGCTGCTGGATCAATGGGAAAGCCCCAAAGTCGTGCGGGACGCAGCCGGGCGGGCGCAGGTGCAGCAGCCGAGTTTGGCGGAATGGCTGAAAGTAGACCGAGCTGTGGTACGGAAAGAATTGGAATGGCTCGCGTTTGAGGCGCACCGCGACCAACCGCGGCTCGAGGGGACGGCGGACATTGCTCAAACACGCTTGGTAGATGGGCTGCTGCGGGCCACACCCAACCCGGAGGTCAATCCGGTGCGGTTGGCCGAGTACCTGCGTGACCGGGCGGGGGTATTGGCGGCGCGCGGCGAGGGGGTGTACACGTTCCCGCATCGCACATTCCAGGAATACCTGGCGGCTTGTTATCTCACCGATCACGGTTTCCCTCGTCAGGTCGCGCAACTCCTGCGGGCCGATCCGCAACGCTGGCGCGAGGCGACGCTGTTGGCGGGGGCCAAAGCTGCGCGCGGCACGGCCTCGGCGGCGTGGAATCTGGCCGAAGCCTTGTGCTATCGTAAGCCGCCGGTCACAGGTTGCGCTGCTGATGAGGATTCCGAGTGTTGGGGGGCGTTACTGGCAGCACAGGTCTTGTTGGAGAATGAAGGCGCGCGGTTACAGCAGGTGGACGAGTGGGACGCGGGGAAGTGCAACACAAGCGAAAGCGGTCTGGGGACAACGTCTCCTGTGGGGATGTACCCCGAAGGTGTTAGCCCGTATGGGTGCCTGGATATGGTGGGCAATGTGTGGACGTGGACGCGAAGTTTGTGGGGC
>JAFGSL010000075.1 GCA_016934645.1 Anaerolineae bacterium | reverse complement strand
TACTCGCCCTGACCGGCTCCTCCAGCAACATCATCAACAGTCCTGTGGAGAGTGGGGGGGTGATGCGCCTGCGTTCGGATGTGAGCCTGGCGCGCCAGGTGTTGGGATACGAACCGAAAGTCGCGCTGTTAGAGGGCCTGCGGCGCACGTTGGCGGAGGACCCGCGTTTTAAGAGGTAGGTGCGAATTACGAATAGCGAATTACGGGATCAACCAATTCGTAATTCGCTATTCGTAATTCGAAATTCGGATCTGGGAGGCTTTATGTTAATCACGCATGCTCGCATTGCTACGCTTGGCGACGATCCAAAGATACTTGACGATGGCGCGCTGCTTATCCGTGATGGCAAAATCGCTGCGTTGGATACCACAATGGCACTGGCGACACGGTGCCCGCATGAGGAGCGCCTGGATGCTGACGGGCAGCTCGCGTTGCCTGCGATGTTGTGCGGGCACACGCACTTCTACGGCGCGTTTGCACGGGGCTGGGCCTATCCCGGCCCGCCCGCCACCCGTTTCGGTGAAATCCTCGAACGGCTGTGGTGGCGGCTCGACAGGGGTTTGACGCTGGATGACGTCCGCTATTCTGCACTGGTGTGTCTGGTTGACGCCGTCCGCCACGGCGCGACGACGCTCATCGATCATCACGCCAGCCCGAACGCCATCGACGGTTCGCTCGACGTGCTGGCCGAAGCGGTGGTGCAGTCCGGCATACGCGTATCGCTGTGCTATGAAGTCAGCGACCGCGACGGTCCCGCACGCGCGGCGGCAGGCATTGCGGAGAACGTTCGTTTTCTGCGGCGGATGCGCGCTGATCCACATCCACAGTTGGCCGCGACCTTTGGGCTGCACGCTTCGTTGACATTGAGTGATGCGACGCTGGCGGATGCCGTTGCTGCTGCCGCTGGGCTCGAGACGGGATTTCACATCCACGCGGCGGAGGGCATCGAGGATGTTGAGGACAGCCTGGCGAAATCCGGCAAGCGCGTTGTCCACCGGCTGCACGACGCGGGCATCCTTGGCCCGCGCTCCATCGTGGCGCACGCCGTCCACGTTGACGAAAGCGAGATGGATGTGCTGGCAGACACCGGCACGTGGGTGACGCACCAAGCACGCTCGAACATGAACAACGCTGTCGGCTTTGCGCAAGTGGAGACCATGCTGGCACGCGGTGTGCGGGTAGCTTTGGGCAACGACGGCTTCAGCAACAACATGGTCGCCGAAATGAAGACGGTGTACCTGGGCCATAAGTTGGTGCAACGCGATCCACGGGTGATGCCCGGCGACCTTGTCTTCCGTCTGGCCTATCCTGCTAATGCCAAACTGGCACGCATCTTCTGGCCCGCGCAACCTCTGGGTGTGCTCGCGCCAGGCGCGATGGCCGACCTCATCCTCGTGGATTACAAACCGACGACGCCGTTGACCACGGGCAATCTGCCGTGGCATATCCTCTTTGGTTATGAGGCCTCGGCCATCACCACCACGATCAGCGCTGGACGCGTACTAATGCGGGATCGCCGTCTGCTCACGCTGGATGAGGAGGCTATAACCGCGCGTTCGCGCGAGCTGGCTGCGGCATTATGGGCGCGAGTTTGAGCTGTAAAATAGAACATTTATCACTTTTCCCTTGTTCATTTGTCATGTTATGCTAGAATACGGTTGATGCGGATCGACATTCTAACTTTATTTCCAACGATGTTTTGTGGCGCGTTGCAGGAGAGCATTCTCAAGCGCGCTCAGCAGCGTGGCTTACTTAACCTGGTCATCCATCAGATCCGCGATTATGCGTTGGACCGGCATCAAATGACCGACGATGTGCCTTATGGCGGCGGCGTGGGCATGATTATGAAGCCCGAACCGGTCTTCCGTGCGGTGCGCGCTGTGCTGGGCACCGCAGATGCTCCCGTAATCCTGTTGACTCCGCAGGGGCGGACGTTGACCCAGACGGTGGTCGAGGAACTGGCGCGACATCCACGGATGCTGTTGGTTTGCGGTCATTATGAAGGTGTTGACGAGCGTGTGCGCGAGTACGGGATTACGGATGAGCTTTCAATTGGCGATTATGTCTTGACCGGCGGTGAGTTGGCGGCGATGGTGGTGGTGGATGCGGTCGCGCGGTTCGTGCCTGGGGTATTGGGAGCCGCTGAGGGCGCCCATGACGATTCCTACAGCGATGGTCTGTTGGAAGGTCCGCAATATACGCGTCCTCCGGTCTTTGAGGGTTGGCGCGTTCCGCAGGTTTTGACATCAGGCGATCATAGCCGAGTCGCACGTTGGAAACGCGCGATGGCTTTGCAGCGGACGTTGGCACGGCGTCCTGAGCTTTTGGAAACTGTATCTCTGAGCGCCGAGGATAGGGTGCTTTTACAGGAATTTCGTCGCACTTTGGGTGAACCCGATGATATGGTGTGAAGTATATTTATATAGAGCGTGTGATAAGGGTGCAGCGGGTGGTCCACCGATGAGTGTTGAACCTCGCTTGATCCGAAGGCTGCAAGGCGGAGACTTGGCAGCGCTTGGAGAACTTTTCGAGTTGTTCAAAGACGTCGTCTATCGTACTGCATTGGCAATTACGCACGATGAACATGCTGCAGAGGACATTCTTCAAGAATGTTTTGTACGTTTATATCAATATGCTGACTCTATTGATACCGAGCGCCCGTTGAAACCATGGCTTTACCGGGTTGTGGTCAATTTATCCTACGACTGGTTTTCGCGAAAGCCGACGTTGCAACCGCTTGATGATGTTATGGAATGGTTATCCGGGTTACCGAACGTTTTGCCATCTCCTGACCATAAAGCTGAGGAGCGGGAACTGCATAAAATGGTTCGCGACATAGTCAAGGAACTGCCGATGCCCCATCAGGCCGTTGTTGTTCTTTTCTATTTGGAGAATCTATCTCTCGAAGAAGTTGCTGAGGTGGTGGAACTACCGGTTGGGACGGTCAAGTCCCGGCTGTATCACGCGCGTAAGCGTCTGCGCGATGCCCTGGCACAGCGCCAGCGGCCTGTACCCGAGATGACCTATGAGTTCACGTGAGTTTGACGGCATACTGGATGATCTGTTTCGACAGGCTCTTTATCCCTTTGCTGAAGCTGAACCGCCAGTGAGGGTGTGGCGGCGCGTGCTCCGGGCTGTGCGTTTGTTGAGCCCTGAGTGTGAGGCATCCATTGTTCACCGGGTGTTTGCCGGTTTGCTGGTGCCCGCCGGTCTTCCGGCGACCTTTTCCCGCTGTCTGGGGTTTCTCTCTGGGCTGAGGGCGAGCAACGTGACGTATGTGCCGTTGTTCTCGAGTCGAGTGTATTGTGTTGACCGAAGTGGGCGCTGTCCGACCGCGTCGTTTTGGGATATAACTTGGACGCAGATGTTTGATTTGCGTCTGGCGTCGTAAAGGCAGAGGTGATCTTTTCAGAATCGCATCCATTGTCGAACACAGGTGGACGCATTTTGCGGACGCATTCTGCGGACACATTTTGTGTATGCACTTTGTGAAGCACTGCTGTCAATAATGTATATGCTGTTCAAATTTGACGCTCTTTATTCAAGTGGTATACTACAGCACTTTTATATTCAGTACATCGTGGCAGAAGTCCTGCACTAGTTGGCTATGCTCGGAGCGGATCGCTAGATCCGCGATTTTGCGCACCACGCCGGGATCTGACGATCCCTGGCAAGCATAAACCGGGAAGCTATTTCAGCCGCGCGGTATTAGTAGGCTATTGGCTGAAAGTCAGGACTTTATTATCTTTGTGGGCCAAGAGATATGTATGCGTTATTTTGCCGCTAAAGCGGCGTTTGGGCCCCGGCCTTCAGCCCACAGTGGTGGCTACAACTGTGGGTGACAGAAACTCGGGGTGAGTAGAGTGATAAGACCCTGGGGCTGGAAGAGTGTCGGGAGTCATTTTAACTAGGGTGTTAATCAGTTGTTATCAAGAAAGGAGGTGATGCCATTTCTTGACAATGTGAATAAGTGTTAGTAATGTCAATAAAATAAATCGACAATCTATTTGTAAAATTCTTTAGGAGGAGAAACTGATGATTACCAAGAAGTGGATGAATCTGTTGGCTGTAATCGTGCTTTTTAGCCTCGCCCTCTCTGCTTGTGCCACACCGGAACAAGTGATCGTCACCCAGATCGTTGAAAAGACGGTCGAGGTTGAAGTCGAGAAGACGGTCGAGGTTGAGGTCGAGAAGACGGTTGAGGTCGAGAAGGTGGTCGAGAAGACGGTTGAGGTTATGGTGACCCCCGAACCTGTCGTGATTGACCGCACGGGCGCCTGGGTCGACACCGTTGTCGTGGTCGAAGAGCCCTCTTCGGAGCAGGCTGTGACCCGCCTCGAAGTCGGCGAGCTCGACGTCTACGCTTATGCTGTTGCTGATCCTGACGTTGCTGCGTCGGTTGAGGCTTCTGATGCTCTCGATTCCTATTCGTCCTTAGGCTCCTACAACGAGCTGACCTTCAACACCGCGGGTCCCGTCTTCGATGGCACCGGCAAGTTGAATCCCTTTGGCGTGGCGCGCATCCGCGAGGCCATGAACTACCTCGTGGACCGCGACTACATCGCCGAGGAGATCATGGGCGGTATGGGCGTCCCGCGCTGGACGTGCTTCAACAGCGATTCCAATGACGCTGCACTGATGGCCGACGTGATCCGTGGGATCGAGCTGAAGTACGCCTACAACCTCGAGATGGCTGATACCATCATCACCGAGGAGATGGAGAAGCTGGGGGCGACTCGCGTGGATGGCATCTGGACGTACGAAGGCGAGCCTGTCGAGATCCTCATACTCATCCGCGTCGAGGACGCGCGCCGTGAGATCGGTGACTACGTTGGCAACCAGTTGGAAGACATCGGCTTCACCGTTATCCGCGACTACCGCACCTCCGCTGAGGCGTCCCCCATCTGGGTCCAGAGTGACCCCAACGAAGGATTGTTCAACATTTACACCGGCGGCTGGGTTTCCACCGTCGTGCCGCGCTCGCTGACCGACAACTTCGCCTTCTTCTACACCGACATGGGCTACGGCATCCCGCTGTGGCAAATTTACGAGAATGATCCCGAATTCTACGACCTGGCCGATAAGCTGCTGTACAACCAGTACTCAACGGTCGCAGAGAAAGTCGAGATGCTGACCAAGGCTCTGGAAATGGCGATGCCAGAATCCCAGCGTATCTGGCTGGTGGATCGTGCCTCCATTACCCCTAAGCGCAAGGAAGTCTCCGTGGCTGCTGACCTGTACGCTGGCGTCAATGGCGCGTGGCTGTGGGCCCAGACCATTCAACGCCCGGGCGAGATCGGTGGCTCGATGAACATTGCTATGCCCAGTATGCTGGTTGAACCCTGGAACCCCATCGACGGCACCAACTGGGTCTACGACATGATGCTGATCCGCGGTACGGGCGAGAGCGCTTTGGTGCCCGATCCCTACACCGGTCTCTGGTGGCCGAACCGCATCGAGCGGGCCGAGGTCACGGTGCAGGAAGGCCTCCCCGTCTTCAAGACGCTTGACTGGGTGACCCTGGACTTCGCCCCCGAGATCGTCGTTCCCGATGACGCCTGGGCGGGTTGGGATGCCGAGACACAGACCTTCCTGACGGCATCTGAGGTTTACACCGAGCCGATGACGGCAAAGCGCAAGAGCGTCGTCTACTACCCCGATGACCTGTATGACGCCGTCAAATGGCACGATGGCAGCTCCTTCTCCATCGCCGATGTGGTCATGTATATGATTATGCAGTTCGACACGGCGCAGGAGGCCAGTGCTATCTACGACGAATCGGTTGTACCGGGGTACGAATCCTGGCTTTCCGGTAACTTCCGTGGCGTGCGCATTGTCTCCGAGGATCCGCTGGTTATCGAGACCTACAGCGACTACTACGAGTTGGACGCTGAGGCTAGCGTCACCACCTGGTGGCCCTACTACGGTCAGGGGCAAAGCTCCTGGCACGCGCTGGCGCTGGGTATCATGGCCGAGGCGGATGGCGAAGCTGCTTTCTCCGCTCCGAAGGCCGAGGCCAATGAGGTCGAGTGGCTCAGCTACATCGCCGGCCCGACCGTCGCTGTTCTGGAAGCGAAGCTGAATGCTATGGTGGGTATGACCGCGACGCTGCCTTACGAGCCTACGATGAGCCAGTTTGTGACTGCCGATGAAATGCAGGCCCGCTTTGCCAATCTCGCGGAGTGGTACCGCCGCCGCGGTCACTTCTGGATCGGCACAGGCCCCTTCTACATGGAACGCGCCTTCCCCGTCGAGGGTACGGTCGTGTTGCAGCGCAACCGGGATTACCCCGACATGGCCACCCGCTGGATGGGCTTCGCCGAGGCTCCCATTCCCGAGGTGTTGGTGGATGGCCCCGGCCGCGTGACCATCGGTGAAGCAGCCGAGTACGAAGTTGCCGTGGAATTCGCGGGCGCACCTTACGCCGTCGATGACATCGACAACGTCAAGTACCTGGTTGTCGATGCCACCGGCAACGTCGCTTTCGTTGGTGCGGCTGAGGCTGTCGAGGATGGGCTGTGGAAGATCGTGCTCAGCGCCGAGACAACAGGCGCCCTCGAAGCTGGTTCCAACCAGCTAGAGGTCGTGGTCGTGTCCAAGCGGGTCGCTGTACCTGCCACCGATTCTCTCTCCTTCGTAACAGCAAAGTAGTTGACTGACCCGAACGTATCTTGCCGGGGGCGGGCGTTGACTCGCTCCCGGCAAGTTACTTGTGATTAAGCCAGATTTTGCGGCTAAAGCCGCTTTTAGACTATCCTGCGCCTTCAGGCGCAATGGCTACGCAAAATTGAATTTTTGGATAGGTACTTAATGAGAAAGAGAGGATCGTGATTATGTCTGTAGAAACTCAGTCTGTGCAATCTGCTGCTGGATTACCGGCACAGAAGAGCGCGCCTTCCTCTAATATGCTGGTTAAGTTGCTGCGTTATACTGCCCTTAAACTGGGAGCGCTCTTTATTGCGGTCGCCATCGGTATTTATTTAGTTGTTTTGATCGCCAATATGGGTGGGTATGTGGATCAGATGATTATCGGCCAGGCCCGCGAGCGGATCTCGTTGCAGGTGAGTATGGATCCGGAACTCAAGCAACTCCCCACAGAAGAACGTCTCAAGATGATTGACGATCTGGTGGCGATAGAAGAGAAGCGTCTGGGGTTCGACCAACCGTTTCTGATCCGCAGTTTCCGATTCTTGTGGAATGCCCTGACCCTGCAGTTAGGGCGGGCGCAGTTTATGTCCAGCGACAGTGGTTCCCGCCTGGTGAAGAACATCATCCTGGAACGGCTGGCGCCGACATTGCTGTTGATGGCCACGTCGAACCTGTTCCTGTTTTTTGTCTGCCTCTTCTTTGCTCTGTTCCTTTCGCGGCATTATGGGAGTCTCCTGGATAAGGTGGTCATCTCGCTTTCTCCTATCTCTTCGGCGCCCGCCTGGTTTTATGGCATTCTCTTGATTTTGTTTTTCGCCGCGCTCTTGGGCTGGCTCCCGTTTGGGGGTATGGTGGCAGCGCCGCCACCCGAGCAAGTGGGACCATACTTGTTGAGCCTCGGACGGCACCTTATTCTCCCGGTCATTGCGTGGTTGATCAGCGGATTTTTCGGGGGGGTTTACGGCTGGCGCACCTTTTTCCTGATCTTCTCAATGGAGGATTACGTGGAGTTGGCGCGGGCCAAGGGGCTATCGAGCCGGCAGATCGAGCGCCGCTACATCCTTCAACCCACGTTACCCAATATTATTACCAATTTTGCACTGAGGTTGATCACTTTGTGGCAGGGCGCGACGATTCTGGAGACGATGTTCAACTGGCCCGGTTTGGGGCGATTGTTCTATCAGGCCATCGGCCTCTTTGATTCGCCGGTGATTGTCGGCAACACGGTCATTTATGCCTACTTGCTGGCGTTCACCGTCTTCTTCCTGGATTTCATTTATGCCCTTGTTGATCCCCGGGTACGCGTGGGCAGTGGAGGAACAAGCAAATGAAATGGTTGCGACGGACGTATAATGATATCAAGCAGTATCCCTCGGCGGTCGGGGGGGTGGTGATCATCCTGTTGTTGGTCGCGCTGGCAATCTATACGGTGATTGCCATTCCCTACAGCGAAGCCGTCAGGCTATGGCGAGGCGGTGAAGATGTGTGGGGAGATAACCCACGCCTCGCCCCGCCGGCGTGGACCAATCTGTTCCGTAGCAAGAAACTGCCGGAGACGATTGTGCTTACCCCCGACGGGGACAATGTCACGAAGAGTACCTCGGTCATCTCTGAAGACATGTATGACGTGACGCTGGAGTATACTTTCGATTATCCCTACGACGACTTTCCCCAATCGATGACGCTCTTTTTCACCACGCAGTACGAAGAGCGTGCCCCTCACCTTTCCATCTCGTGGATCACTCCTGATGGACGGAAGATCCGGGTAGGTGATATAACCGCGGACTACAAGCTAACCTACCGCATTGATCAGGACGAGCGTCTGATCCGCCGGCTGGACGGTGTAGAGCCTCGTATTGGTCTCTTTGCCGATCCTGAGCAAGCGGGGGACCCTGTTGCCATCGAGGGGACTTACACGCTGTTGGTTCAGGCGACTACCTTTGAGAAGGATTCGGACGTGGACGCCAAGGCCGTGCTCTACGGCAGGGTCCACGGCCTGGCGGGCACCGATCACCAGCGGCGCGACATCTCCGTTGCATTGCTCTGGGGAACACCCATCGCCCTGGCTTTCGGGTTGATTGCCGCGGTCGGTACGACGATCACCACCATGATCATCGCTGCGGCTGGGGTCTGGTTTGGCGGGGTCGTGGACGAATTGATCCAGCGCATTACCGAGATCAATATGCTCTTGCCCTTCTTACCCATCCTCATCATGGTGGGGATGTTCATGTCGCGCAGCCTGTGGACTATTCTGGTCTGGATCATTCTTTTGAGCATCTTCGGCGGCGCGATCAAGGGCTATCGGGCGATCTTCCTACAGGTCAAGGAGTCGCCCTATATTGAGGCAGCACGGGCCTACGGTGCCAGCAACTGGCGGTTGATTATGTTATACCTGGTCCCGCGCATCATCCCGGTACTGATCCCCGGGTTGGTGGGGTCAATTCCGGGGTTTGTCTTCCTGGAGGCCTCACTGGCTGTGTTGGGCCTGGGTGATCCTGTTCTCCCGACCTGGGGGAAGCTGATTGACGATGCCCGCGCCAATGGCGCCCTGTACAATGGGCTGTATTATTGGATTCTGGAACCGGGGGCGTTGTTGATGATCGCTGGTCTTGCTTTTGCCATGGTGGGTTTTGCGCTGGATCGTATCTTCAACCCCCGCCTGAGGGAGGTATAACCGTGGCCGAAAAAGAAGTCTTACTCGATGTGAAGGATCTTGTTTTGCACTTCGCCACGTCCAAAGGCGTGGTACGGGCTGTGGACGGTGTGAATTTCCAACTGAACAGCGATGAAGCGGTGGTCGTTGTGGGTGAATCAGGGTGTGGTAAGACCTCGCTGGCTAGAGCGATTTTGCGTTTGTTACCCCGCAATGTGCACACTTACAGTGGTAGTGTCTATCTCAAAGGCGATGACGTGATGCCGTTGACCGACGAGCAGTATCGCCGGCAGGTGCGCTGGCGCAAGATGTCGATGGTGCCACAGGCAGCGATGAACGCGCTCAACCCGGTCCTCAAGGTCGGCGATCAGGTAGCCGAACCTTCCATCATCCACGCCGGGATGCACAAAGAGGAAGCTCTGGAGCAGGCTGCCAAGATGTTCCAGCACGTGGGTGTCCCGCTGGACTTTTTGAATCGCTATGCCTTTGAATTGAGCGGCGGGATGCGCCAGCGTGTTGCTATTGCAATGGCCCTGGTGACCTGGCCAGAGCTCATCGTGCTCGATGAGCCGACCTCGGCGTTGGATGTTTTGACGCAGGCGAATATCTTCAACGTCCTAAAGGAACTTAAGGGCGAGTTGGGGCTTAGCTTTATCCTCATTACTCACGACATCGCCACCTCTAGCGAGTTGGCTAATAGCGTGGCCGTGATGTACGCTGGTCAAATCGTGGAGCGGAGTGATGCGCACCGGTTCTTTGATAAACCGCTGCACCCGTATTCAGAGAAGTTGATGAATAGTGTGCCGCGTCTGCGCGGCGATCAGGAGCCGGATTTCATCACCGGTCAACCACCAAGCTTGCTTTCGCCGCCCACCGGGTGTCGCTTTGCCGATCGTTGCACCAGGCGCTTCGCCCGCTGTGACGAAGAACCCCCGGTTATCGAACAGGATGGGCGTTCGGTTAAGTGTTGGTTGTACGCGTGAGCGAGAGGAGCGCTGTTCTATGTCCGTTCAAATGAATGTAGAAGATCAAGATAAGGCATTGGCAATGGGAAACGGTAAACTGGCATCGGATGATGTCTTGTTATCGGTCAAGGACCTGCGGGTCTGGTTTGAGTTGCGGCGTTTTGGCTTTGGACACGCCGGGTACGTGCGGGCCGTTGATGGCGTCTCCTTCAATCTGAATCTTGGTGGAACCATCGCTATCGTCGGCGAGAGTGGCTGCGGTAAATCGACGTTGATGAAGACGATTTTGGCGCTGCATCGTCCCACCAAGGGAGACGTCATTTTCGAGGGTCAAAGCCTGAATGCACTCAGGGGCAGCGAGATGCAGAAATACCGCTCCCAAGTCGGTTATGTGCAGCAGGATCCCTATGGGGCATTGGCCCCTTTTATGAGCATTCAGCGGATTCTTGAAGAGCCACAAATTATCAACGGGATCAAGGACAAATCGGAGCGTGATTTTCGTTTGCGCCGCGCTATGGAAGAAGTCAAAATGAGTCCCGTAGATGACTTCTTGCCCAAATTCCCGCATATGCTGAGTGGAGGGCAGCAGCAGCGCGTGGTTATCGCACGAGCGATGTTGCTAGACCCGAAACTCATCGTGGCCGATGAACCGGTTTCGATGCTGGACGCCTCGGTGCGCGTGGAGATCCTCAAGCTGTTGCGCAATTTGCAGGAACTGCACAACCTGGCGGTCATCTACATCACGCACGACCTTTCGACCGTGCGTTATTTCTCGGAGCGCGTTTTTGTGATGTACGCCGGGAAGATCGTCGAGAACTCCTTGATCAACGATCTGATTCGCAATCCCTACCATCCCTATACG
>JAFGSL010000589.1 GCA_016934645.1 Anaerolineae bacterium | reverse complement strand
TTCGGCGCTGCCCCTCGAAATCCATATCTATAACGAACAGGCTGCCAAGACCAATTACGCGCTCAACAAGCTGTTTGATGGATGCACCACGGATCCTGCCTGCCATGCAGCCTATCCCGATTTGGAGGGGACTTACTACGATCTCGTGGCGGAGCTGGACGTCGAACCGCTTTCGGTGTGGGGTGTTCTGGCAAGCGATGGACGCACGTTCAATGCCCAGGTAGATGGTGTGGAGCTAACCAGCGCTGTCTTCTTCGCTATGTACTCTACCGACCTCATCCCGATGGCCCCGCAAATGATCGAGGACGTGCGCCTGGGTGACTTCACGTGGCTGCGCATCTTCCTCGCTGCACCGATGAATCTGGAGGATGATCTCAGCATCGGTATGATGCTGTCGGTCAATTGCCACGAGGAAATTTTCGCGACGACACCGGAGGAGATCAATGCCGCCAACGACGCCTATCCGAATACGGCGGCTTTTGGGCATTCGGCGCTCTTCGGCAGTGCGGAGGAGCACTACGCACTGTGTGAGGCCTGGGGTGCTGCGCCGTTCGACCCACGCGAGGTCGAGCCGGTGCATAGTGACATCCCTGCGTTGATTCTCGTGGGCGAGTACGACCCGGCGACGCCGCCAATGTTCGGTCGTCAGGTGGCGGATAACTTGTCCGGCAGCTATTTCTTCGAGTTTGCCGGTCGCGGGCATACGTCCAGCTTTGATGTGCGCGATGACGGCCGCAATTGTCCCTTCGAGATGGTGTTGGCGTTTCTGGCTGATCCTACAATCGAACCGGATAGCGCGTGTATTGCGGATATGACGGGGCCAGATTTCCTCGTGGACTGAGCCACAATCTTTTGTAGTCTCTCCTGCGCTTTTGACTATAATAGAGCTTGTAAGCATCTGCTGATTCACGCATTTGCTCATTCTATCGTAAGGAGTGTTCATGCTCGTTATCTTTCTCGTTCTCCTGACCCTGGCTCTGCCGTTGTTCCTCTACGGGACGTTCTACGTGGCAAGGGGGATCTTGCGCGGGCTGCGTACTGCCAATTGGCGTGAAACCTCCGGCGTGATGCTATTCTCGAATGTCGAACGTTACTACCGTGGCAAAGATGTCGCCAAGGAGGTTCTCCAGTTATCTTACTACTACACTGTTGATGGCATCACCCACGAGGGAAACCGTATGGCATTTAAAAGCTTTGCGTGGTTCTTCGGGGATTTAAAAAAGCTGGCGGCGCAATACGAGAAGGATCAGGAAGTCACTGTTTACTATGATCCACTTCACCCTGAGAATGCTGTGCTTGAGATGGGAACGAGTCGGGCAGACGGCTTTTTATTGGCTGGCTTGGCGTTACTCGACGCTTTTATATTGCTGATTTGGATCCCGCTGAAGCCGGTGTTGATCCTCCTCGGCGTCGCGCTGGTTGTCTTCTTGGTATTTCTGTCCCGTGAGTTAAAGCGAAACGACGCTCTGGCGCATGATAATTCCAATGTTTTGGGGGAAAATGGCGACGAAGCCTGAACCAGCAGTGATTGTGATTTTCGGCGCGTCCGGCGATCTGGCACAGCGCAAGCTCGGACCGGCACTGCACAGCTTGGCTTGCGCCGGACTATTGCCTGAACAGACACAGATCGTTGGCGTGGCGCGTTCATCCCTTTCGGATGAGGCGTTCCGCGAGCAGATTTACGAGGGTGTAGAAGCCTACTCACGCTACAACCGGCGTCAGTGTTCACTGTGGGAAGGTTCCAGGGAGCACTATACCTACCTTTCTGGAAACTATGATGATCCTGAGACCTACCAACGTCTCACGCAGCATCTGGCGCAACTTGTGGAGCAGTTCGGCGCACCGGATAATTGCCTCTTCTATCTTTCCACACCGCCATTTCTCTATCCTGTGATCGTGGAGCAGTTGCACCGCGCTGGTCTCAATCGGCAAGAGGGTGGATGGACGCGCATTATCATTGAGAAGCCCTTCGGACACGATCTCACCAGTGCCCAGGAGCTCAACGCGCAGGTCCACGCAGCCTTTGACGAGCAGCAGGTTTATCGCATTGATCACTACCTAGGCAAGGAGACGGTGCAGAACATCTTGGCATTCCGCTTTGCCAATGCCATCTTCGAACCGCTGTGGAATCGCAATTACGTCGCCTGCGTGCAGACTACCGTGGCGGAGACAGGCCTGGTAGGAAAGCGGGCTGGATATTACGATCGCTCCGGTGTGCTGCGTGACATGTTCCAAAATCACCTGTTGCAGTTATTCACGCTCATGGCGATGGAGCCGCCCTCGGCCTTCGACGCACAGGCCTTGCGCGACGAAAAAGTCAAAGTCCTTCAGGCTGTGCGTCCCCCATGCCCGGACGATCTGGTTTTGGGCCAGTATGAAGGTTACCTAAGTGAGGATAACGTTGCGCCGGACTCACAAACACCAACCTATGGTGCGTTGCGCCTGTCCATCGACAACTGGCGCTGGCAGGGCGTGCCGTTCTATCTGCGTTCCGGCAAAGGGTTGGCCCGCGGACTGACCGAGATCACCATCGAATTTAAGCGCGTGCCACACCTGCTTTTCCCGGAGAACGTCGACTTGACGCCCAATCACCTCTCCTTATGTATTCAACCCGATGAGGCCATCCACTTGAATTTTGCGACCAAGATGCCCGGCGCGGGAATGCACGTCGAGCCGGTGGATATGGAGTTCCATTATCGCGAGCACCTTGACAAGAGCTTTAGTGAGCACTCTGGTGAGACTGCGCTGCCGGATGCCTACGAGCGACTGCTGCTCGATGCACTGCAAGGTGATGCTTCCCTGTTCATCCGTGCCGATGAGATTGAGCTGGCGTGGCGCATCGTCGATCCACTGACGGAGGCCAGGCAGCCTCTATCGTACCTGGTGGGCAGTTGGGGTCCGCTGGCCGCTGAAGCTCTCATTGCGCCGGAACTGAGCGCCTGGCACGCAGGATGCGTTGCCTCAGAGGACTGACGTATGGCGGTTAATATTTTCATTTTCCTGTTCATCGCGCTTATGTGGGGCTTGCTCTACGCCTTCCCCATGCAGCGGGCGACAACGCAGGCGGATTTTAGACCGCTGCGCTACTTCTTGATTGCGTTTGGCGTAATTTTCCTGGGGAACGCGTTTCTCGCGGGACTCGGCGCGCGTAGTTTGTGGGCGGCAGCTACCTCGCCAGCGGTGACGTCAGCGAGCGTGTTTGGCGATGTTTTGGCCGGCGAACTGGTGATCCTTGACGGCATCGTAAGCATCGACAATCCTATGGTGCTTTCGAACTACGTGGCCTATACCGCCTGTGACGAAGATACGTGCCAGCTCGGCTACATACCGGAGAATCTGCACATCTCGCTTGATGACGGTGACGCGATCATCCGCAACAATGACTTCCAGGCCTTGGCCTGGCCTGCAGCGAACAACCCGCCGGAACCGCTCTATTCGGCAGACTACCTCGCGCCCGGCGAGCCGGTTATCGTCATCGGTACGAAGGAAGCCAGCGGAACTATCTGGGCCGATATCGTGTACGTGGGGACGTATCGCGCTTTTGTTGGCCGGGCCAGACAACGCTTGATTCTTCCAGTGGTGATGACACTCTTGAATCTGGCGGGGGCGGTTAGCGTCATCGTCTTGACTTGGAGGCGTCAGCGCCTCCTGCGGCACTGACGTACCTTGTGAAGGTTTGTACTGAACCAAAATAAGAAACTGTGTTCTAGGAAGTACTTCATGAAAAAAGGCAATGTAGTACGGGTTAAGCCCGGCGTAAAAGATGTGGATTTTGACGTCGATCTCGATGGCTGGCAAGGACGTGTGATTGAAATAGGGCCTGACGACAACGTGATGGTGGCCTGGGATAGTCATACATTGCTGCGCGATATGCCAGCAACGATGATCACTGCATGCGAAGAACAGGGATTTGGGTGGGAGACTTACGGCTGCGATCGGAATGATCTCGAGCTGGCTCAGGCCCGCGATACGCTGGCAGATGTCGAGGCTGCTATCGAGGAACTGGAATCTAGCCATGCCTGGGAATGGTTGGGAGAAGAGGGGGAATTGATTCGCCATGTGCTCAAGGATGTGGATCCAGATGATGAAGTGGAGGTGATCGAAGTCTGGGACGAGTATATGCAGGCTCACCTTGTCTTTCCTTTCGACGCCGTAGTGGATGAGTTTCAAGAGCATGGCCCTTTGCAGGCCGGATCTCGTGTGCGTGTGCATTGCATCATGGATGCGGATGAATTCTACGGCATCATTGTGCGGCTGCGTCGAGGGCGGCAACAGTTCGACTTTCCGCTATGCGATTTGGCCGCGCTTGACGAGACGTCAGGAAATTACGTGATCATTCAAAACTATCGTGTGTGGTTTGCTAATCGCTAGGCTTGAGAGCGTCAGCATTCGTTGTGTCACTGGTGCGAAGCATAACTTTGACTCTTACGAAGGCGACTACCGGACCAACGGCTTCCCGACTTTTTAGGAGACGACGATTGATACTAAACTTTGAGCCAGACCGTATCGAACGCGATGCTATGGGTGAAGTCCGCGTTCCAGCCCAGGCGCTGTGGGGGGCGCAAACACAGCGAGCCGTTGAAAACTTTGCCATCTCCGGGCGGCGTTTTGCCCGCCGGTTTATCGCGGCCCTGGGGCAGGTCAAATGTGCTTGCGCGCGCGCTAATATGGACCTGGGCCATCTCGATCCACGCTTGTGGGTCGCCATCGCGCAGGCGTGCGACGAAGTCATCGCTGGGGATCTCGACGCGCATTTTCCGATTGATGTCTTTCAGACCGGCTCCGGTACGTCGACCAACATGAACGCCAACGAAGGGATTGCCAACCGTGCCATTCAGTTACTCGACGGGGAAGTTGGGAGCAAGGCACCGGTACATCCCAACGATCACGTCAACATGAGCCAGTCGAGTAATGACGTGATCCCTACCGCGATCCACGTGGCGGCGACAATCGCGCTGCACGATGATCTGCTTCCAGCGCTGGCGCATTTGCACACGCTCTTGCTGTCCAAAGCCATAGCTTTCGACGCTATTGTCAAGACCGGTCGCACGCACTTGCAAGACGCGACACCTATCCGCCTAGGGCAGGTCTTCGGGGGATACGCAGCGCAAATCGAGGAGGCGACGTTCCGCGTACGGCGCATGATTGAGATACTGCGGGAACTGCCCCTGGGTGGCACAGCCGTCGGCACCGGTATCAACTGTCCGGCCGGTTTTGCAGAGCGCGCCATTACTCACCTCAACACCGCTTTGGCGACGAGTTTTGTCGAAGCACATAACCACGTAGAGGCTAACGCCGCCCGTGACGTGCTGGTTGAAGCTTCTGGCATGCTCAAAACGATCGCCGTGAGCCTGCATAAAGTCGCTAACGACATCCGTTGGCTGGCTTCGGGACCGCGCAATGGTTTGGGCGAACTTCGTTTGCCCGCCGTCCAGCCCGGATCGTCGATTATGCCGGGCAAGGTCAATCCGGTGATCCCGGAGGCAGTCATCATGGCATGCGCGCAAGTCATCGGCTACGATGCGGCGATCACACTCGGCGGGCTAGGTGGTTACTTCGAGCTGAATCTGATGATGCCACTCATCGCCGACAACATGCTTGCTGCAATCGCGCTGCTGGCGAACGCAGCGCGCGTCTTTGCCGATCGTTGCGTTACCGACCTGGAAGCCGATGCCGACCGTTGCACTGAGACCGTCGAACGCAATCTGGCACTGGCGACAGCATTGGCTCCCGCGCTTGGTTACGATAAAGCCGCCGAGATCGCCAAGGAGGCACAGCGTACCGGCAAAACCGTCCGTGAGGTTACTCTGGCGTGGGATGTGTTGTCCGCAGAGACGCTTTCCGCGCTGCTCGATCCTTACCGGATGACCGAACCGGACGACGAATAACAGAGTTGTTGCACAATAAGCAAAAACGGGTAGACTGTGAGAAATCATGCCACCCGAGGGCGCAATGAAAATCAGTTATCAGCATATG
>JAFGSL010000074.1 GCA_016934645.1 Anaerolineae bacterium | reverse complement strand
GCTCCGGGACCGGCATCGCGGCGTTGATCAACGGCACGGTGGATCTGGCGAACGCTTCGCGGCAGATAAAGACCGAAGAAATGGAAGCAGCGCAAGCCAATGGCATCGACCCCGTTGAATACGTCATCGCCCGCGACGCCATCGCCGTTATCGCCCACCCCAACAATCCCGTAGATGAGCTGACGCTGCAACAAATCTCCGACATCTACAGCGGCAAAATCACCAACTGGCAGGAAGTCGGTGGGGAAGATCAGCCCATCGTGCTACTCTCGCGTGAAACGAACTCCGGCACGCACGTCTACTTCCTTGAGGAAGTCATCCGCCTGGGACAATCGGACAACCAAACGCTTTTCTCTCAGGATACCCTCCTCTTGCCCTCGTCGGAAGGCATTGGCGTGGAAGTACGTCAAAACCCCAACGCCATCGGCTACGATGGCCTGGGCTACGTCACATCGGACATGAAAACCATCGCCGTGAGCCACGGGCCGGGTGAGCCTTACTACTCACCCACGGCCGAGACGGTGAACACGGGACAGTACCCCATCGCCCGCGACCTTTACATGTACACCGCCGGCGAACCACAGGGGCAAATCAAAGCCTACCTGGATTGGATCCTCAGCTCGGCAGCGCAAGAGATCGTTCTGGAGCTAGGATTTGTGCCAGTCACCACCGAAGAGGAAACACCATGAGCGATGCATCAGATGTACACGACAAAGGACGAACTTCCACTCGTTCGCTCTTATGGGGCGAATTTCTCATTGAACGCGCCATCCATGTGGCGGGCATTTCCGCCATCATTCTGGTGGTGCTCATTTTCCTGTTCCTGATCAAAGAAGGGACTCCGACCTTCGTGGAAGTCCCCATCGCGAGCCTGTTCGCCACGCGCTGGTATCCCATCGAAGATTACTTCGGTCTGCTGCCCCTGATCCTGGGATCGTTGATCATCACCATCGGCGCGGCGGTCGTCTCACTGCCGCTTGGTCTGGCAACGGCGATCTTCATCGCAGAGATTGCGCCTGATTGGGTGCGCGACATCCTAAAGCCCTTCGTCGAAGTGCTGGCGGGCATCCCCTCGGTTGTCATCGGCTTTATCGGGATGCTGGTCTTCGCACCGCTTATCCGCGTCGCGTTGAGCATCCCCACCGGCCTCACCGCCTTCACCGGCGTGTTGCTGCTGGCGTGGATGGCGCTGCCCACCGTCGTCAGTGTAGCAGAAGACGTACTGGATACCGTCCCCAAGACCTATCGCGATGCCGGGTTGGCGCTGGGGATGACGCGTTGGCAGGTGATCTGGCGCATCGTGTTGCCCGCCGGGCGCTCCGGCGTGCTGATGGCGTTGATGTTGGGGGTGGGACGCGCCATCGGTGAGACGATGACTGTGATGATGGTCACCGGCAATGCGGCGCGGATGCCACTCGGCTTGAGCGATTTCTTTATGCCGGTACGCACAATGACGGCGACCATCGCCGCCGAAATGGGTGAAGTAGCGCAAGGCAGCCCGCACTATCACGTGCTTTTCGCCGTGGGTCTCACGCTCTTCGTCATCACCTTTGCGGTGAATATGGCCGCGGCCTCGGTGGTCTTTCGCCAGGTCAAACGCGCGGAAAGGATGTTATCGTGAATACAAAACTAATTCACCACAGAGGCACAGAGAAAACGGTGTTGCTAGCAACGCAAAAAAAATCTCTGTGTACGCGGCAAGATTGCCGCTGTGTCTCTGTGGTTTAAATTCTCAGCCGAGGAATGATGCTAATGCCTAAACTTTCGCGGCAAAATTCGCAACGCGTCGCGTTCGCGCTTATCACGTTGGCGGCGATCGTCGTCGTCGCGCCGATCTTCTTCATTGTCGGCTACATCGTCTACGAAGGCGCATCCGCCATCAGTTGGGAATTCCTCACCGCGTACCCTTACAACGGGATGAAAGCCGGAGGTCTGCTGCCCGCTATCGTCGGCACGCTGTGGCTCACGCTCGGCACAGCGGTCGTCGCCGTGCCCATCGGCATCGGCGCAGCGATCTACCTCTCCGAATACGCCAAAGACAATGCTCTCACGCGTGCGATTCGCGTCGCCATCATCAACCTGGCGGGCATCCCCTCGGTCGTCTTCGGGCTGTTTGGCCTGGGATTGTTCGTCATCTTCCTTAATTTTGGGACGTCGATCCTGGCGGGGTCGCTGACCCTGGGCATTATGACGCTCCCGGTCATCATCAGCACGGCGGAAGAGGCGCTGCGCGCCGTCCCGCAGCCGTTCCGTCTGGTCAGCGTCAGTCTAGGGGGGACGCGCTGGCAAACCATCCGCCGCGTGGTCCTCCCACAAGCCCTGCCCGGCATCATCACCGGGGTGATTCTCGGCCTGGAGCGCGCCGCCGGAGAGACCGCGCCCATCCTCTTCACCGTGGCAGCGTTCTTCCTGCCGCGCCTGCCCACATCCATGTTCGACCAAACAATGGCCCTACCCTACCATCTCTTCGTCATCAGTACGCAGGTTCCGGGGATGCCCATCGAGATTCAGTATGGTACGGCGCTGGTCCTGCTTATCTTCGTGTTGTCGATGAACATCCTGGCAACACTCATCCGCAATCACTACCGGAAGCAAAGATTCTGGTGAGGTCAACGATGCCATCCAAAGTCAAAATCCACATCGAGAACTTTGGCCTGCGCTACTCCGACGGGACGGAGAGCCTGCACGACATCACGCTCGACATCTACGCCAACCAGATCAACGTCCTCTTTGGGCCCGCCGGCGGTGGCAAGAGCACGTTGCTGCGGGCGATGAACCGCCTAAACGATCTGACGGATGTGGTCGAACAGACCGGGAACATCCTGCTGGACGGCGAGGACGTTACCCAGCCCACTTACGATGTCGTGCGCCTGCGGCGGCGCGTGGGCATCGTCTTTGCGCGGCCCGTTGCCCTGCCGATGAGTATCTACCGTAACATCACCTACGGTCTGGAACTGGCGGGCATTCGCGACCGCGCCACACTGGATTCCGCCGTGACCCGCTCCTTGCAGCAGTCGGCGCTGTGGGATGAAGTCCACGACCGCTTGGGCGATCCCGCGCACGCCCTCTCCGGTGGGCAGCAACAACGACTCTGTCTGGCGCGCTCGCTCGCTTTGCAACCGGAGGTCATCCTGCTGGACGAACCCACCTCCGGCCTCGACCCCATCTCGACCGCCAAAATCGAAGCCACGCTGCAAGAACTGAAATCCGACTACACCTTCGTCATCGTCCCGCACAGCGTCCAGCAGGCCGCGCGTGTCGCCGACTGGGCGACGTTTTTCTTGCAAGGCGAACTGATCGAGCACGGCGTGGGCCGCGAGATGTTCCTCAAGCCCAAGAATCCTAAGACGGAAGAGTACATAACCGGACGGTTTGGATAGAAAACAGGGATTGATGATTCGTGATTAGGGATCGAGGTTGGCCTAATCACCAGTCCCCAATCACCAATCACCAATCCCTATCTACAATCTCTGGAGGTTCCCCATGGAAGTATTCGGCGGCATCGAAGCGGGTGGCACGAAGTTCATTTGCGCGGTGGGCAACGGCCCCGACGATATTGTGGATGAAATCCGGTTTCCGACGACGACGCCGGAAGAAACCATCGACAAAGCCATCGATTTCTTTCGCGACGTGATGGCTAAGGGCACAACACTGCGCGCGGTAGGTATCGCTGCGTTCGGCCCGGTAGACCCGAACCCGCACTCGCCCACCTGGGGCTACATCACCTCAACGCCCAAAGCGGGCTGGGGCAACACCGACTTTGCCAGGGTGGTGCGCGCCGCACTCGACGTCCCCGTCGGCTTCGACACAGATGTCAACGGGGCGGCGCTCGGCGAGGGCACATGGGGTGCGGCGCAAGGGCTGGATACCTTCGTCTATCTCACCGTGGGCACGGGCATCGGCGGCGGCGCGATGGTGGAAGGCCGCTTGCTGCACGGCCTGATGCACACGGAGATGGGCCACATCCGCCTGCCG
>JAFGSL010000588.1 GCA_016934645.1 Anaerolineae bacterium | reverse complement strand
GGTTGCGCAGTGTACCTGCATTTGGCATTTTCGGCAAGTGCCTGTGACGCGAGGGGGGTCTCCCCCAGATTATTGATAAGATACAAGAAATCAGCATTTAGAATAGCCAGAGGTGATACAGCTGTTGATACAATCGAATTGCGCTAAGGTATGGTTTCTCCATGTTACTTTTACGTTCACAAATTCAATCCATATTTGACCGAAACAACTTAGGCACTGTGACTGAGGTGGATGAACACCCTATTGGATTTAACAGTAGAATCATTTTCGTAAACAACAAATACGTATTAAAAATAGTTACCAACGCTAAAATTGAAGATAAAGTCCGAAAAGAGGGACTACTATTAGAGATATTCAGGAACAAACTACCTATAGCGAATATCATCGCATCTGATTTTTCCAAGAAAATAGTACCTTATTCTTATCTTCTAGTAACTAAAGTTGAAGGGATCAATCTTTATCAGGTGTGGGCGCAGTTAAACGACAATGAGAGGAAAACCATTGTTAGGGAAATAATTGAATGTTTGAGAATTCTTAACAACACAGACATTTCTTCTTTTGTAAATTCTGGCTTATTCCGAACGTACATCTCTTGGGCAGACTTTCAAAATCAGGAATTCACTAACAGTATAGCCATCTTGGAAGAGAGAGATATTTTGGACGCCCAAACATTAAGTTTAGCTATCAAGTTTTGGGACTTTAACATGCACCTGTTACACGCGAGTTATGATGTGCTTACGTTTTGGGATATACACTTTGATAATTTTCTTGTCCAAAACGGTAGGTTAGTGGGGATGCTTGACCTAGAAGATGTTGACATTATGTCCATTGATTATCCATTACAAGTGGTACGAAGAATGTCTATCATGCCGAAAGAATATGCTTCAGAAGAACAAGAAGAATCGATTGTCGATGAAGATTACACAGAGATCTACAAGTTGTTCGGCACCTACTACCCTGAAGCATTTAGATTTGAACATATGGAGACACGTGTAGATATGTATCACCTTGCATATGATTTGAAAATTCTTTGTGATTGGCCCCTTGCAGAAGATAGGAAAGAGAGGGTTAGAGAATTTCTGAAGTATGTTCGGGAATAAGCTGTATATCCATGCTTGAAATCGAACTGCATCCTACCCAAATCGAAGACAAAAGCATCCTGCGTAACCTGCTGGAACTTTATGCCTACGATTTCAGCGAGTACGACGGCGCTGACGTAGATGAGCACGGGCTGTACGGCTACCATCGCCTCGATCATTACTGGACCGACGAAGGGCGCTACCCATTTCTGATCCGGGTCTCCGGCAGGTGGGCGGGATTGGCACTGGTGCGGGCGGTAACGCTGCCGGATGGGCGTCCGGCGCACAGCATCGCCGAGTTTTTCATCATGCGGAAGTACCGGCGGCTGGGCGTTGGGAAAACCATCGCTCACCGGCTTTTCGACCTGTTCCCGGGAATGTGGGAAGTCGGGCAGATCGCCGGCAACCTGCCGGTCCAGACCTTCTGGCGCACAGTCATCGCCGACTACACCGGCGGGCATTTCAAGGAAGTCCACCGCGATGATTGAGACGGCACAATGCAAGTTTTTGAGACGCCAAGTAGATGGCCCGAGGACTCCTTTGAAATAGTCGCGTAGTCGTTAGTCTTGTAGTCGGGCACTGTCGCGCTGTTTTTATGCTTGCACAGCGTGCGGCAGCACCGGCGTGTCCTTCCAATCCGTTTCATCCGTTGAATCCGTTGACATAACTGAGGAACTTGAGAATGTTGCCACGTGATTGCACGCTGCTGCCCGTGACCGACGGCGCATTGCTGGTCTCCCGTGACCACGCGACGTTTTGCCGCATCCCGCCGGGCGAAGTGGAGACCACACGCGCCGTCATCGCGGGGGACGCTGCGCTGGAGACGCTCTCGTCGCCGTTGCACGCCGACCTGGAACGTCACGGCTTCTTCGGCCCGCCGCGCCCGCCCCGCCACGACGCGCCGACCGTGCAGTTGCAGCTCACCAACGCCTGCAACCTCGCCTGCGCCTACTGCTGCACCAACTCCGGCGGCCCGCGCGCAGACGAGATCAGCTACGAGCGGCTGCTCGACGTGGTACGCCAGATTCCCGAAACCCTCGGTCCACAGACGGCGGTGGCCCTGCTCGGTGGCGAACCGCTGCTGGTCCCCTGGGCGCTCGATTTGGCCGGTGAAATCGTGCGGTTAGGCTTGCCGCTGTCGATCTTCACCAACGGCATCCTCCTCGCCGATGATACGATTGCGGCACGGACGGCACGCCTCGTTCAGGACGGCGCGTTGGTGCGAGTGAGCCTTGGCGGGCCGGACCCGGCGACGTGCGACGACATCTCCGGCGCGCGCCGGTTCGAGGCAGCGCTACGCGGTATCCACAAACTCGCGGCCTATGGCGGGCAGGCCACCGTGGATTTGATGTTTATGCCGCAGCACGTCAATGCGATTGCGAGCGAGTTGGCGCAACTCCGGCAGCGCCTGCCACCACACACGCCACTGACGTTCGGCGTGCTGTACATGAGCGGGCGCGAAACCGGCGCGCATCTGTTCCCCGGACGGGCGGCCCTGGACGATGCGCTGGACCGGGTGGCGTTCGAGGCCGGCGAGGCGATCCCCGCCGCAGAAATCGCCCCGGTGACGCATCGCCGTGAGGGTTGCGGCTGCGCGTTGGGCCAACACGTCCACGTGCGCAGCGACGGCGCGCTCTTCAACTGCTTCAAGATGGAAGAACAGGTGGGCCACCTCGATGCGAGCGGCTTTGCGGCGGCAGCGCAGACCATCCGCGCGCACCCGCACCGCGCTGTCGATCTGCCGACCTGCGCCGCGTGCCCACTCGCCACGTTGTGCGGGGGCGGATGCCGCTCGGAAAATTTGTTGTATACTGGGGATGCTGACGTTCCACCCTGCGGTCCCTGGCGCGTGCGCGTTCTCAGCGAGTTGCTGGCCGAAGACCGCATCACCGCCGTGGAATGGTCGGTCGCTTTTCTGCTTCACGAAGCACACCGTCGTGGCATCGAGACGCCGGACCTGCGCCCGCTGCATCCTTCGCGGCATTTGATCGATACGTCGTGAGGTAGACGGTAGACAGTTGACGGTAGACGGGGGGGAACTCGAGCGAGGTGGGATATGATAAAGCCACTGGCTATTTGTGTCGAAGATTTGGACGCGTCGAAAAAGACATCTCGTTATACGCAGTGTGTGGCGCTGCCGGGGCGCCAGCCAGGATTGCGGCTGGATGGAGACGGGCGCGCGCGCTGGTTCAGCGAGAAAGCGGTCGCCTGTGAGCTGTGGGTCTCGGCGGACAACCGGCTGATCCTCTACCGCCCGGATGGCGCGCCACCGGTACAGGTACGGCGTGCCGGGCGCAGCCTGGACGCTCCCTGCGAAAAACCCGTTATCCTCCTGGATAAGGACGAAGTGAATGTGGGCGCGTGCCACCTGCGCATCCACATCCACGGCGAAGCGGCTGCCATCGCCGCCCCCGCCCCGTTGGTGGTAAAACGCGGTCCCTTTGAACGCCTGGCGCAGACCGCGACAGCAGCTGCCGTCATCGGCACACTGGCGACCGGTTGTATCGAAGTCCGCGAGACGCCGCCCATCGTTGCACCTCCCACGGACACACCAACACCCACCATCGAAGTCCGTGATCTCCCGCCAGAGGTGGTTATGCCCACCGACACCCCCACACCCACCATTGAAGTCCGCGACTTCCCGCCTACGGCGACAGTGGCACCGGCCACACCGGTGGTGGAAGGCACGGTCGCGTGGGCGCTGCAAAGGCCGTGGCAGGTGACACAGATGTACACGGTGGATGGGGAAACGGTAGAATTCAACGGCACGCTGACATTGATGAATGTTACCTACACTTTCACACCCCTGACTGAAGAAAAGCGCCCGGAGGGTGAAGGGATGCTCAATTTCCTGCTCGACAATCTCTGGGGCTCTTCGACCGTGCGCTATGCGGACGGCGTCGCCCCCGAATCGCCACTGACCGGCCTCACGCCGGGGAGCGTGCTGGCAACCTGCACATTCTACAGAGGGTTCACTGTAAGCGGCGAATTCCAAGTCGTCGTAGGTGAATCCGGCGAACTCTATTTCGCCCCTCTCTCCGGCGACAGCGGAGACTGGCAAATCACCCAAAAACTACCGGACTAAAGACTACCAGACTGTCTCAAGAGGAAAGCACAAACGATGACAAACTATCCACAAAGACGAAAAACGCGTCTTTCGCGGCGGGATTTCCTGAAGATCGCGGCGGTTGGCCTGCTGGCGGGATGCAATCCGACGCAAGCGCCGTCTACAGTGACTGACGCAGAGAGCACTGCATTGGTAGCGGAGGCACAAGCGAATGTACCGACAGACACGCCGGTTCCCGCGCCAACCAACACGCCAATGTCTGCGCCTACGAATACGCCAACACCCGCACCCACTCACCCACCAACGGTAACCTTCACACCACTGCCAACCACGACCGTCCGCAAGCCGGACATCATCACCACGTACCCCGCAAAGCCGAGTACCGTCGTCCACACACACCATGCGGGCGTGTGGAGCGGCGACGAGCTGGTTCCCAACGCCATCCGGCAAATGCTCGATGCCTCCATCACCCAGCTTACCGGGTTGAACGACGCCCGCGAGGCATGGCGCGCGCTCTTCGATCCCGGCGAGCGCATCGCTATCAAGGTCAATGCCTTCCGCAACAGCCTCATTTTTACCCACGTTCCGCTGGTAACGGCGGTGACCGACTCGCTTCAGGAAGCGGGCATTCCGGCGGAAAACATCGTCATCTACGACTATTACACGTCCGAGTTAGAGGAAGCCGGGTTCGCCGTCAACCCCGACGGTCCCGGCGTGCGCTGTGTCGGTACGGATAGAGAGTACTCTGACGGTTTCGAGATCGTGGGGGCCAAAATTCAGTTGAGTAACGTGCTGCTGGGCTGTGACGCACTCATCAACATGCCGGTGCTCAAATCGCACATGCTCGCGGGGATGTCGTACGCGCTGAAAAACCACTATGGCACGTTGAGTCGCCCCGACAGCTTCCATGGCGGAACCAGACTCAATATGGGACTGCCGGAGCTAAATATGCTGCCGGCTATCAAGGACCGCACGCGGCTCATCATCGGGGATGCGCTCACTGCCTGCTTGCGCTACGCCAACTCGTGGCCGTATTGGGAGGCGGACTACACCGGCGACTCGATTATGATGAGCTTCGATCCGGTGGCACACGACGCGGTGGGCTTTAAACTGATGACCGATCTTATGGCGGCGGAAGGTCACAATACCGCCGCAGCCACCAACATGGCGACACCCTGGCTGGAGAACGCGACCAAGATCGGATTGGGGACGCACAACTTCGACGATATGGACCTCGCCGAAATCCAATTGTAACGCAAATAGCAAATGGCAAGAATCAAACTACTGAATCTCATGTGGATCGTCCTGTTTGTCGCCGGTTGTGGGCAAAAGACGACGACGCCCTCTGCCGTCTCGCTGCGCGACGTTTTTCCTGGCGACAACGCTATCTCTGGCTGGACGTGCGACGGCGACACAGAAACCTATAACAGCGACACGCTCTACGATCTGGTGGACGGCCAGGCGGATGCCTTCTTCGCCTACAACTTCGAGGAGGTCGCCGTGCAGAGCTACGCGGGCGAGGATACCGTGCTGCGCATCGAAATCTGGCAACTGGCGACGCCCGCCGATGCCTACGGCCTCTTCACACGCAACCGCTCCGGCGAACCGGCAGACGTCGGCAACGAAGGCGACACAGACCCAGGCCGGCGGCTGGCTTTCTGGCAGGATCGCTACTACGCCCAAGTGCGGGGACGGCAGGCGATCGAGGACGCCACACTGCGCGCGTTTGCCGAAGACATCGTCGCAGCACTACCCACCGGCGGCGAGACGCCCGCCTTGATCGGCCAACTTCCGCCCGAAGGATTGGTCGCAGGCAGCAGCCGCTCACGCTTCCAAGCCATCTTCTTCCGGCAGGAAATCTCCATCCAGGACGAAATCTGGCTCGGTGGCGAGAACATCCTGGGCCTCACCTCGGACACTGAAGGCGTCCTGGCGCGTTACACTGTGGACGGCGCTCCTGTGCATCTGCTTATGGTGCAGTACGCCGATGCCGACGCTGCCTCGGCGGGTCTGGCGGCGCTCAACGGCGCGGACGTCGACGGCGTGCTGGCCGCTGACGTCAACAAGGCACTGCTCGCCGCCGTCTTCGGCGAAGCCGACCCAACCGTCGCCGCCGACCTACTTGCCGATGCTCTGAAATGACCGTATAATTTTCAGGTCAGTAAAAGACTTCGGATTATCGACTCTTGACTTTCAACCTTGGACTTTAGACTTGCGACTACAGATGAGGTGAATGCTATGAAGATTATGATGATCGCTTCGGAATGTGTGCCGTTCGCCAAGACAGGCGGGTTGGCCGACGTGGTAGGGGCGCTGCCCATCGCGCTTCGCGCGCTCGGTCACGAGATCATCGTCATGATGCCCAAATACGGCCGCATTGACGTCAACAGACATCAGATCAAGCCCTTCCTCAACCAAATGTGCGGGTGGATGGGCAACGCCGAGGAATGGTGCGCGGTCCGCACCACCACTATGGACGGTGTTCCCGTGTACTTCATCGAATCGGACAAGTATTTCGCCCGTTCTGGTCTCTATCACGATGCAGAGTTTAACGACTACGGCGACAACCCACGCCGATTCGCCTTCCTCACGCGTGCTGCGCTGCAACTCGCTCGCGACACCGGCTTCGATGCGGACATCGTCCACGTCCACGACTGGCAGTCCGCGCTGGCCCCAGCCTATCTCAAGGTATGGCACTGGAACGATCCCACGATCGGCAAAGCCGCGAGCGTCCTCACCATCCACAACATCGGCTACCAGGGCGTCTACGGCGCGGAACACTACGACTACATCGGGCTGCAATGGGGCAACTTCACGCCGGAAAAGCTCGAGGATCATGGGCAGGTCAATTTCCTCAAGGGCGGCATCCAATACGCGGACCTCGTCAATACCGTCAGCCCGACCTACGCAGAGGAGACGTGCACGCCCGAATATGCCCACGGTATGGCCCCCTACCTCAACGACAAGGGCGCGGACTACATCGGCATCCTCAACGGCGTGGACTACGCGCAATGGGACCCCGCCACGGATAAACTCATCCCGGCGCAGTATACCGCCGACGACCTGCGCGGCAAGGCAGTGTGCAAAAGCGAGTTGCAAAAGCGCTTCCTGCTGGACGTCGATCCGGCGATCCCCATCGCCGGTGTGGTCAGCCGCTTCGCGGATCAGAAGGGACTGGATTTGCTGGCGAGTTCTATCGAGGCCATCGTCAATACGATGCAAGTGCAATGCGTCATCCTGGGATCGGGCGAAAAGCGGCTGGAATCCTTCTACGGCAACCTGTCCGCGCGCTACCCGGGACGCATCGGCAGCTATATCGGCTACGACAACACATTGGCGCACTGGATCGAGGCCGGGGCGGACTTCTTCATAATGCCATCACGCTATGAACCGTGCGGCCTCAACCAGATTTACTCGCTCAAATACGGGACACTGCCCATCGTGCGCAACACCGGCGGCCTGGCAGACACCGTCGAGCAGTACGACGAAGCCACCGGCGAGGGCACCGGCTTCAAGTTCTGGGAACCAAGCGCCCACGCCGTCTACTATGCCGTCGGCTGGGCCGTCAGCACCTACTATGACCGCCCGGCGCACATCGCGCAGATGATCCAGAAGGCGATGGCGCAGGATTTCTCGTGGGAGGAGAGCGCCAGGGCGTACCTCGCGGCATACGAGCGGGCGATAGCAAATCGAAGGTGAATATCTTGGCCTAACGGGCCTACAACCAGAGGTAACTCAACGAAAAACACTGCCAGATCATAAAACTCATTCAATGGAGGCTCTGCAATGCAACACGTCAAATGGTTTCGCCTAATCGTTCTAGTAACACTATTACTCGCCATCATTCCAATACAAGCTGCGGCAGATTCCACTCCGAATGAGATAGAGACCGTAGGCATACGCATGTCGAAAGTGACCGCACTGGCCGATGGTGTGACCCCTGTGTGGGCAGCGAACTACGGTAGTTTCACATGGCTTGAGCTTCCAGTCGACCAGTTGCCTTTACCACAGGTCGGCGACGAGACCTACCAGGTCATCCAACTGATCCTCGGTATCCACGATTTCCGATTTGATCCATTGCGCGGTGAACCGGAAATCCCTCAAAACCTGCGCGCGGAATCCAAAACAGACGCAGGTCTATATCTAATACAATTTCACGGTCCCGTTACTGACGCCTGGCTCCAGGATTTACGCACGGCTGGTCTAATCCCGCTTCAGTATTATCCACAGAATGCGTATCTGATATGGGGTAAAGCGGCAACAGTAGAAACCGCCATGCGCGCGCCGTACGTGCGTTGGAGTGGCGTGTTCCAACCTGCATACAAAATCAATCCCGCTCTCACGGCCTTCACCCAAAGGATGGAGGCCACCGCTATGATTGAGGACGTGGCCCTCACCCTCTATAATGATGGTTCATTGGAGACCACAATCAAAGCCTTGGAAAGTCTGGGCGGGCAATACATTCAACACTTTGCCGCACAACCCGATGGCGCATTTCAAACAATCATTCTCAAGTTGCCAGCGGAACGTCTGACGGAAGTCGTCAGATTGCCGGTAGTGTGGGCCATCGACTATAGTTCACCTCAACCCGGCCTGGATGACGAAGTGAGTAACCAGATCAATGCAGGCGACTACACGGGCGGCATCCCCTTCACCGGCTATCAAAGCTGGCTCACCGCCAAAGGTGTAGATGGCACCGGAGTGACCTTTGCTGATGTGGACACGGGCCTGGATACCAACAACAGTGCCACTGCCCACGTAGATATCCGGGGACGCATTGCAGCATTCGTGAGTTATCCAGGCAGCGACGCCACTGACACGGATGGGCACGGCACACACACCGGCGGGATCATCGCGGGGAATGGCGCGCTGGGCATCACCGATCCCAATGGATTTTTATATGGGCAAGGTGTGGCCCCCGGCGCACAATTGGTGGTGCAGAACGCGCTCCTGGGGTCTTCCTGGCCGCCCAGTGGTGGATGGCAAGCCCTCAGCCGCGATTCAGTGCTGAACAATGCCGTGGGCTCCAGCAATAGTTGGTACACCGGAGCGTCAGGCGCACAAGGTTATTCCAGCGCAGCTCGCACCCACGACTTTATGGTGCGTGACGCCAACTTTGACACAGCCACCACCGCCGAACCGCTCATCATGGTCTTCTCTGCCGGTAACAGCGGTCCCACCGTCTCCAGTATCACCGAACCGAAAGAGGCCAAAAACCTGATCGTCGTAGGCGCATCGGAGAACTACCGGCCCGACAATCCCCTTGGGGCAGGCTGCGGCGCATCAAGCAATATCGAGAACGTCGTCAGCTTTTCCAGCCGCGGCCCGGCGTTGGATGGCCGCCTCTTGCCGAACATCGTCGCGCCTGGCAGCGATGTCGCGTCGTTGCGTTCGTATACCGGCAGCTACAGCGGCTGCGGGCAAGTTGTCGCCGGACGACCGGATTACGTGTACATGAGCGGCACCAGTATGGCCTGCCCGATGGTTTCCGGCGGCGCGGCGCTCATCACTCAGTGGTGGCGCAGCATCAAGGGCGGGGCCGACCCCAGCCCCGCAATGGCGAAGGCGCTACTCATCAACGGCGCAACACCGATGTCCTCATCCAGCATCCCGAACAACAACCAGGGTTGGGGGCGTATGAACCTGGACAACGTCATTGATCCCGGCGTGTTCAGTGACTATATCGACCAGAGCGCTACTTTCAACGCCACGGGCGAAAACTGGCAGCAATTGTACAACACCGCCACGCCTTCCCAACCGGTTAAGGTGAGCCTGATCTGGTCGGATGCGCCGGGAGCCATCGGCGCCAGCCCGGCCCTGGTCAACGACCTCGACCTGGTGGTGACCGTTGGCGGCGATACTTACCTCGGCAATGTCTTTTCCGGCGGGTGGTCCGCCACCGGCGGTACCGCCGATAGCCTGAACAACATCGAAAACGTCTTCCTGCCCGCAGGCACCACAGGGATGATCCAGGTGACGGTCAATGCAGTCAACGTCGCTGGCGATGGCGTCCCGTACAATGGCGACACCACGGACCAGGATTTCGCGTTGGTCATTTCCAACGTTGCGCCGCCTGAAGGACTGGGCTGGTTGGACGGGACGATCTCCGACGCGAATACGCTGGCCCCCCTTGCGGCTGCTACCATCCAGGCGACGAGCGCCACCCCATCCCACAGCAGCAGCGCCGTGAGCGCCGCAGATGGCGCCTACCACATGGCTTTAATCTCGGACACGTACACCCTGACCGTTTCCGCGTATGGCTACCAGCCGGCGCAAATCGCCAGCGTCGATGTGATCTCCGGTGTGACCACAACACAAAACGTGTCCCTTGTCCCCGCACCGAGTTACATCCTCAACGGCACGGTAACGGATGCCAATACCGGCTGGGGGCTCTACGCCAGTGTGGAGATCATTCCCAATGGCTATCCCGCGCAGACCGTGTGGACCAATCCCTGGACAGGCGTTTACAGTCTCACCATCCCTGGACAGTTCACCCACACGCTCAACGTCGAAACCTGGGATGGCATCGATGGCTACCTACCCCAGTCCCGCGACGTATACCTGACCGGCAATTCGGTCGAGGATTTCGCGCTGGAGGTGGACGATGCAACGTGTAATGCCCCGGGATATGAAGAATCTAACAGTCTGGACGAAGGCTTTGAAAACGCCACCTTCCCTCCCACCGGATGGGTGGCCTATAACGTGGACGGCAGCGGCACACAGTGGGCGCGCAACACATCCCTCGCCCATAGCGGCACGGCGTCGGCCTTGCATCTTTTCGACGCCAGTGCGCCAGCGGAAGACGGCTGGCTGCGTTCCCCACAAGTGACACTCGGCACAGCGCCGGAATTACGCTTCTGGGAACGGGTCGATTGGGCCAGTTACTATGTCAAACACAGCCTGTGGGCCTGCACCACGGCGTGCAATACCCCGCCCGCCAATTACACGGAGGTTGACGAGTACGACGGTCCGACCGAAGACACCTGGGGCGAGCGTGCGACGGACTTGAGCGCCTACGCCGGACAGACCGTGTACTTGGCCTTCCGTTACGAGGGCAATGATGGAGCGAGTTGGTACATCGATGATGTGCACCTCAACGCGCCATGCAGTGTGCCGCCAGGCGGTCTGCTCGTTGGCAGCGTCTACGATTTCAACACTAACGGGCATCTCACCGGTGCGCAGGTTCATAACAGTCTCGGCGAAACGGTGACAGCACAGGCAACCCCCGGCAGCCCCACCATCAGCGACGCTCTCTACGCCATTTACGCGCCGAGTGGCTCACAGACCTTCACCGCCACCATGTCCGGCTATGTGGACAGCGTCGTCAACAACTACCCCGTGCAGGACAGCGTCACGCAAGGGCAGGATTTCTTCCTGCACGCGGGCCATCCGCAGGTTACCCCTGGCGCATTGCATGTCACCGTAGGCACCGGGCTGTCCACCACACGAGAACTCATCGTGAGCAACGCCAATGCCTACGTCGCCTTCGATTTCGAGTTCCGGGAGCGGGACGGCGGATTCGTGCCGGAGTTGGCCGGTGAGGACATACTGGTCGTGCGGCGCGATACCACCGCCGCCGGCGTTATGCAGAACGCGCTCACCGCACTCGGCTACACCTTCGCGGATGTCACCACCGCCGAGTTCCAGGCAATGAGTGTTAATGACTTGTTATCCTATGAAGCAGTCTTCTACGCCGGTGCGCCGGACCTCGGTAGCAGTGGTGCGGATCACACACAGCTAATCAGCTATCTGGATAACGGCGGACGGCTCTATGTTTCCGACAACGACTTAGGGTACTATCACCGCAGTACTGACCCTGCCGGATTCTACGGGACCTACCTACAGTCCGATTGGGTCCTGGATAATTATGGCGACGGCCCCATCACCGGCATGGACTTTATGACCGGGTTAAATCCGGACACCACAGCGGATCCCTACCCCGATGGTTTCACAGTGGGCGCGGCGGGGGTCAAGCTCTTCGATGCGCCCATCAGCCACAATGCCGCAGGCGTAGCCGTGGATCGCAATGGTTACCGCGCCGTCTACACCTCCTTCGACTTCCAGTATATCGCCGGCACCGCCAATGGGATCGAACTCATCCGCCGCGTCCTGATCTTCTTGGGAGTCACCGACGTACCCTGGCTTGCCACAGACCCGGTCACAGGCACGGTAGCGGCGAGCGGACAAGTTGTGGTGGATGTCACCTTCGACAGCGCCGCTGCCAGCGCCGTCGGCAACTACTACGCCACACTCAACCTTACCAACGATAGCCCTTATGGAGACGTGAGCATCCCAGTAACGCTGACCGTCGTCACTCCCACCCTCTACGTCTCCAGCGGCACCGGCGACTGGAATGACCTGGGCAGTTGGAGCGGCAGTCCAACCAGGTTGCCCACCACCGCCGATGACGTCACCATCGCGGCGGGCACAGAGATTACCGTGGCCGACACATCGGAGTGTTTCAACCTCACCGTAGAAGCGGGGGCGCAACTGAACGTCGCCGACACCCTCAATGTGTACGGCACAGTCACAAATCAGGGGCAATTGCACCAGGTGGCCCTCGTCGATGGCAGTGGAACGGTGGATTTCCTGATGCTGGACGACGGGATGGGCAACGTCAAGTTCCACGGCGTGACGGTGGAGGCTGCGGGCGTGAATATGGGTTACACCAGTGTGGATATCTACGGGCAAGGCATCGAAGGGACGGGCAATCTCTCGCAGACGGTCGAGACGTGGTTCGATATCACACCGACCTACCCGGTAGCCATCCCATCGATGGTGCCGGTCACCTTCTGGTATGCCAGCGGCGTACTCAACGGCAACGACCCGACGACAGTAAACGTATACCACTACGCAGGTGGTGGTGTTTGGGATGAAATGCCCAGGCTTGCCCGCGGCGCGAGCGGCGAGTGGGAGTGGATCACGGTAGCGGCGACCGGCTTCTCGCCCTTCATCATCAAGTCACCAGAAGCGCCCACTGCCGTCGTCCCGCATGGCCTGGCAGGCAGCGCAAACCTTTATGGGATCGTCGTCATCGGGCTGGCGCTGGGGGTAGTTTTGCTCTTGCGCAAGCGAAGGTTGGCGAGAGCGTAGCCACGTCATCATAGCGCGTTCTGCAATAGACGCGTAAAGGGTTTTGCGACGCTTCCTCCCACGAGAAATTTGTGCCCTCGTGGGAGGAAGCGTCAAAGTGTACCTTGCGGGATAAGGAATTGGGGTTAAGCTTCCGCCGCCGGCAAATCCTCCAGACTCAACGATAGCACCTGCGAGATGCCATCATCGCCCATCGACACGCCGTAGATCGTATCCGACACCTCCACCGTCCCGCGATTGTGCGTGATGATGATGAACTGCGTCTGCCGCGAAAGCTCGCGCAGCATGGCGCGGAACCGACCCACGTTAGCCTCGTCGAGCATCGCGTCCACCTCGTCGAGAATGCAGAACGGCGTCGGGCTGACGCGCATCACGGCAAAGAGTAGCGCCACCGCCGTCAGCGTGCGCTCGCCGCCGGAGAGCATCCCCAAGCCCGACGTGCGCTTGCCCGGCGGGCGGGCCATAATCTCCACACCGTCGCCGCCGTTCGCTTCGCCCTCGTCGCTCAGCATCGTCAGCTTTGCCGTACCACCGTTGAACAGCAGCTCGAAGATGCGCGAGAACTCTGTGGCAATCGCCTTGAACGTCGTGCGGAAGGTGGTCTCCATCATCTCGTCCAACTCGGCGATGATCTGCCGCAAGTGTGCGGAGGCGTTTTCCAGGTCCATCATCTGCTCGCGGAGGAAGCCGTGCCGCTCTTCGAGTTCGTCGTACTCCTCCTTCGCCGCGAAGTTCACCGGCTCCAGGCGGCGGATCTGCGTGCGCAAGTCGCGGATCTGGCGTTCCAAGCCCTCCGGCAGTTCCTTCACCACCGGCAGTGGCGACACAATCGCGTCCAACGGCAACGGCTGCTGCGCGGAAAGCGTCTCTGGCAAATCGCCGATGACGATGTCCAGCGCTTCCTCGATCTCGCGGCGCAGCGTCTGCAATTGGTCCTCGCGGCGATTGGCCTCGACTTCGGATTGAGTGCGCCGTTGCTCCGCGTCGTGCAGCACGCGACGCGCCTCGCGTTCCCGTCCCTCGTGCGTCGCCAGCGTCTGCTCGTGCTTCGCCAACTCGGCCTCCAACGACGGAACCTGCGCCGAGAGCGCGTTCGCCGCAGCGCGCGCTTCGTCGTAAGCGCTTTGCAGCGCCTCCAATTGCGCTTCCAATTGCGCGAACTCCTCCATCAGGCCATCGAGATGCTGTGCTGAGGCCGTAATCTGCGCCTGCAAACGCTGCACCTCGCGCTGGCGCGTCGCCAGCAACACGCGCCGGTTGTCGTGCTCCTGTTCCAGCAGCGCGACATGTGTGCGGCGTTCTGCCGTCACGAGGGCTGTGTCATCGCCGGCAAGTGTGCCCAAGTCATGAGACAATGACCCAATCTGCACTTCGGCCTCGCGCAACGCGGCGGCGGCCTCTTCGTGCTCCTGCTCCAGACGTTCACACGTCGCTTGCAAACGCTCGCGCTCCTGCCCGGCCTCGTCGAGCAAATTGCGCTGCCACTCGCTCTCCTGGATCAACTTATCCAGCGCGCCCACCTCGCGCTCTACCGCGCGGTCGGCTTCCTGACGGCGCTGCACAGCGGCTCGTCGCTGCTCGGTAGCAGTCTGAAGCGCTTTCTGCAAGGCCTGGAACTGCGTCTCGTGCTCGCGCAGTCCGTTCTGCAATGCTTTGACCTCGGCCTCCAACGCCGCAACGTTCTCCGGCAACTCGCGGCGCTCGCGTTCGCGGGCCAGCAGTCCCCCGCCCTGGGACTGTGACTGCCGTTCCTCGCCGCCTGTCACCGCGCCGCCGGAACGCACGATCTCGCCCTCCACTGTGACGATGCGAAAGCTACCGTTCAGTTTGCGGTACAATTCGCGCGCGGCGTCCAGGCTCTGCGCGATCGCGGTACGGCCCAACAGCAGCAGTACAACGGGCCGGTAACGCGCCTCATAATTCACCAGTTCCGATGCAACGCCGATGACGCCATTGCCGCTGCCGGCACCGCCGGCGACCTCCAATACGGGCATTGGATTTAACGTATCCAGCGGCAGGAACGTCGCGCGCCCGGCGCGGCGGCGCTTGAGCCACTCGATGGCAGCTTGCGCATCGGCCCATCTTTCGGCGACGATGTCCTGCAACTGCCCGCCCAGTGCCGTCTCGATCGCGCGATCCAGATGCGCGGGGACGCTCACCAGCGCAGCGACAGTCCCCGGCAAGCCGCGCAGTTCATCGCGCTCGGTAGCCTGCATCACCGCGCGCACACCGGCATACAGTCCCGCGCCCTCGGCGTGC
>JAFGSL010000587.1 GCA_016934645.1 Anaerolineae bacterium | reverse complement strand
TCAGCGGCTCAGACCTTCTGAGTTGCTGCTATTGTCGTCGGAACACCCAATTTGACCACTATATGACTATATTTTATACAAGGAGAATACACCGTCACGCTGCTTGTCAGTGGACCAGAGGGAACAAACGGGCTCACTCGCACAGACTGCGTCACAGTATACGAACCGGTAAGTGCCAGTTTCGTGGCCAGCCCCACCGTCGGGGCTCCCCCCCTGACCGTGACCTTCACCAACCTATCAACAGGTGATTACGAAAACAGTCTGTGGTCCTTTGGCGATGGGATGACTAGCACACTGGAAAATCCCACTCACACTTATATGGTAACGGGGATTTATACTGTCACTCTAGTAGCAGGTGGCTTTGGAGGCACGGATACAGAAGTGAGAGCCGAATACATCAATGTACAACCAGATGAGAGAAGTATCTATTTACCCATAATCTTGCATCATTGGTGATTTTCGGATTGTCGTTCCGAGAGTGTTGAAGGGACTCCATTTATCCATTCTGACAGCCCTATGTTCAAGTGGAGGCCGGGGGCACCAATGGTGCCCCCGGCGGGATATCAGGCCCGAGTCCTGATAGTATTTCTGGCACTCTTCCTAGATCGTTTAGGGAAGGACATTATTGTCTTGAAACATAGGCTATAGCGACTGTGGATTCGCTATTCGACGGTCACGCTCTTTGCCAGATTCCTCGGTTGATCCACATCAGCTCCGCGACGGACGGCCATCGCATAGGCCAGCCATTGCAGTGGGATGATGTTGAGCACCGGCGCGAGAAACGGCGATGCGACCGGCACTTCGAGGACGTGATCGGCTTTGCTGCGGGCCAGTGTGTCGCCTGCCTGTAGCAACCCGATGACGATGCCATTCCGCGCCTTCACCTGTTCCATCTGGCTGATCATCTTGTCGTAGACGCTATCGCGCGGCGCCACGGTGACGACCGGCATTACCTCGTCAATGAGGGCGATGGGGCCATGCTTCATCTCACCGGCAGGGTAGCCTTCCGCGTGAATGTAGGATATCTCCTTGAGTTTGAGCGCACCCTCCAACGCCACGGGATAATTAAGCCCGCGCCCCAGGAACAGAAAATGCTGGCGTTTGAAGAAGATTTCCGCGAGTTCATCGTAGACCGGCAACGGTTCGGAGATTTGTCCCACCAGATCGGGCAGGCGGGCCAAGTCGTTCACGCTCTGCCGTAACACGTCCGCGGACAGCGTGTCGCGCAGTTCGCCCAGATAGAGCGCGAGCAGGTAGAGATCCACCAAGCTTGCGGTGAAGGCCTTCGTCGTCGCTACGCCGATTTCTAGGCCAGCTTGCATTGAGATGTACCCATCGGCGAGGCGCTGTGCCTGGCTGCCGATCACGTTGACGATGGACCAGAGTTTGGCCCCTTGCCGGCGTCCCTCTTCCATCGCCGCCAGGGTGTCCACCGTCTCGCCGGATTGGGTGATTGCCAACACTGCCGTGGTCGGCGTGATGAACGGATCGCGATAGCGGAACTCCGACCCGTAATCCACTTCCACGGGCACGCGCGCCAGCGTCTCGATCATAAACTTACCCACAAGCCCAGCGTGATACGAGGAACCACACGCTGCAATGATAATACGATCCAGCTTCTTTGCTTCTGGTTTGGTGAGCGGAATGCTGTCCAACAGCACATGGTCTCGGCGGAAATCCACCCGCCCGCGGATGGTATCGGTGATGGCACGGGGTTGTTCCGAGATTTCCTTCTGCATAAAGTGGCGGTAGGGACCTTTCTCTGCTGATACCGGATCCCAAGGAATTGCATGCAGCGAAGGCATTACAGGCGTCCCGTCCAGCCGGAAGACCTCCACACCGCTGGGTGAGACGCGCGCCATCTGCCGGTTCTCAAGGAAGATCACATCGCGCGTGTATTCAAGAATTGCCGGGATATCCGAAGCAACGAACATCTCGCGCGAATCTTCGCGTCGGTCGCCTATCCCAAGCACGATGCCACCTGCATTGCCGAGCCGCGCAACGACCAGGTGCTCCGGCTCCTCAGGGCTGAGAAAGACGAATGCGCTTGCTCCCTGGATGGATGGCAGTGCGCGCTGCACCGCCGTCAACAGATCCAATCCGCTCGCCAGGTAACCATCCACTAAATGCGCCACCACTTCGGTGTCAGTCTCAGAGGTGAAAACGATGCCTTCTTCTGCCATCTCCTGGCGCAATTCGGCATAGTTCTCAATGATGCCATTGTGGACAACGGCCACGCGCCCGTTCCGTCCCACGTGCGGATGGGCATTGCTCTCCGTCACACCACCGTGAGTGGCCCAGCGCGTGTGCCCGATGGCAATGTTGCCGATTAGAGGCTTCTGGTACAAACGTTCCTGAAGGTTACTCAACTTGCCCACAGCGCGCTCGACTACAATGCCACCGTTCTGATGTAAAACGGCGATCCCGGCAGAGTCATAGCCACGATATTCCAGCCGCTTTAACCCACCCAATACAACCGGTGCCGCCTGTCGCGGCCCAACGTACCCCACAATACCACACATTGTTCGCCTCCTGCGATAATAGTCAGATAGTCCTTAGTTTGATAGTCCATGCGGCAAGGTGCCGCATGGCACCTTGTCATGCGGTAGCTAGCCATGCAACAAGCAGCTATGCACCGACGCGCGTGCACACACGGTGCGTGATGACACGCACTTCACCCTATACAAAACACGGGAGATAACCCATCTGAAGAAGATGAGGCGGCTTCTTGCCGCAATCGTTCTACCGGGTTTGGTAGATGGCCCTGGCGTATCTTTTGTTCCGATGGTTTCCCGCCGGTTTTGTGATACGACTTTCTCATTGTGAGGGGCGCGAGAGGGACAGGCTAATCCCTGGCGGCATCCGCCGAAAATCTGGTCATAGCTAACAACCAGACATATTCGATAAACCGCCACCTCGTCACCCGGCGAAGGCCGGGTCAGGCGCTTAAAGCCCCGCAAAGTTTATCGCATTGGCAATAAGCAATTCCTCCTTTATCGCCGAAGACGTACCGGAAAAAGTACAATAATCGGCTTCCAAATTAATTGCATTATACAGAAGATCTCACTTATGGCAAATATGGATAGGGCAAATCAATGTCTACTCCATCATGCTCTTCTGGAGGGTGTTGGCCTCTCTCGTCAGACGATCCAGAGCGAGTTGCACTCTTATACCCTGCATAATTCGATCGAAGGCGCTAGCCAATGCGTCATCCACGGAGGGATAGGAGATAAGCTGCGGTTCATAGACACCGTAAGGGAGCAGTGCCAGCGCCTGAAGCCATTGAGCCTGAAGCCATTGCGACGAGAACTGCTCGCCCTCCACCTGTGCGGCGACGCTGGCTCGGGTGGGGAATTCGCCACTAGTGCGTATCCATCGCGTTTGCTGCTCTGGCGCGGTGAACCACTTGAGGAAAATCCACGCGGCCAACTGCGTCTCGGGATTCGTCGTGGGGATGATGAAGTCGTTGCCGTAGACGATTGGCGCGGGTACGGTTCCACTGTATGGAAGCGTGGTTACGCCCCACACGTCCTCGTTTTCGGCAACTTCCATCGCCTGTTGGTACAAGGGGATATCGGCGCTGGATCCCAGAATAAAAGGCGCGCGCCGCGCGGCGAAGTGTGCACTCGGTGTGCCGGTAATGGTAGAGGTGATGCACCCCTCGTCGTAGAGGACTTTGAGGTACGTCATGGCCTCGACAACGGGTGGTGTGTTGTAAGCGTACTCGTCGCCACCCGCGTTGAGGACTGCACCACCAGCAGGAGATACACCGCCAAAAGCGGCAGCCCAGGCCGTCATCGCGGTCGCGTCGGCGCGCAGCACGTAACCAGTCACGCTGGTCTCGGCGGCGTCGCGAGCTTTTCCAACAGCGCAGGTCAAAGTCTCAAACCCCTCGGTGCTGGTGAGCGGACCGGAGTAGCGCAGCGTCTCAAGCCACGTCTGGTTGTAGAACAGGACCTCCAAAGAACGGGTGAGTGGGAAGCCCAGGCGCTGGCCACCAAAAGCTGGATGGATACCCTGCGCCAGGAGCGGTGCGAAGAAATCTGCGCGCTCCTCCTGCGTGAACCCCCAGTCAGGATCGGCAATGTAGGCATTCATATCGGTCAGTGCGCCCGTCAAAGCGTAGACTGCTTGATCGTTCTGGTCAGCGACCGCCAAGCCGGGCAGTTCTCCTGTAGTAATACCGGCATCCATCTTGTCACGAAGGGTGTCTCCCTGACCTTGGCCTACTACCGTGATGCCACATGGATTGGTGGCATTGAAAGCGTCGATCAGCGCTTGCAGGTCAGCTTCGAGCGCACCATCATAGGAGTGCCACCACGTTACCATCTGTCCACGCGGGTCGATACCTGCCAATAGTCCGGACGATGCAGGGTTACATAGTCCAACTCCAGATGACTGAATCCCTTCCGCTAACATCTTCTTCTGGAGGTCATTGGCCTCAGAATTCAACCGACTCAACGTTCCCCGGATATTGTCGCTTTGCATAATCCGGTCAAAAGCCTCCGTCACTGCCTCACGTACCGCCGGATAAGAGACGAGTCGCGGTTCGGGGACACCGTTGGAGAGCAGGGCGAACGCCTGGTCCCACTGCAGCATCAATTCGTCTTCATCGAGCAACGCAACGACGCTTTCACGGCTAGGAAATTCCTCGTCGATGTGAATCCACTCGGCCTGCTGTTCCGGCGCGGCAAACCATTTGAGAAAGATCCATGCCGCAAGTTGCGTTTCGGGATTGGTAGCGGGGATCATAAGATCGCTACCGCGGATCGTCGGAGCCGGTTCGGCATCACCGTGCGGCATGGCGAGTACAGCCCATTCGTCACCGCTTTCAGCGGCGTTTTCTGCGGCGTCCATAGCAGCCCTGTAGACAGGAATGTCGGCGCTGGAGCCTTGGGCAAAGAGGACGCGGCGCGCGGCGAATTCCGTGCTTAGGGAGTCCTCGGTGGAAAAGTCGGCGCAACCTTCGTCGTAGAGTTCCTTGAGAAATGTCAAGGCGTCGACAACAGTCTTGTTATTGTAGGAGTAACCGGTACGATCATTGTTGAGGATGGTGCCGCCCAGGGCATCGGTCCAAGAGGCCACAGTGGATGCAACGTCATTGAACACGTAACCGTCTGCATCTCTGACTTTTACGGCGGCACAAGCCATATCCTTGAACGTTTCCGTATCGGTGGGCAGGTCAGTGAAGCGGAGTTCTTCGAGCCACGTCTGGTTGTAGAACAACACATCTACAGTGCGGGTGAGTGGGAATCCGAAAAGTGGATCATCATCCCCTTCCAGGAACGCCCTAACAAAGTCTCTCCGATCTTCCCGCGAAAGGCCCCACATCTCGTCGTCGATGTAGGCGCTCACATCGGCGAGGCCGTTGGAGAGAGTGTAAAGCAGTTGATCGTTTTGGTCACCGACAACCAAGCCGGGCAACTCGCCCGTGGTGAGGGCTGCGATCATCTCATCACGGAGGGTAGCACCGTGATTCTCGGCAATCACGGTGATGTCGCACGCATTGGCGATATTGAAAGCATTGATCAGCGCTTGCAGATCGGCTTCGCGTGTGCCACTGTAGGGATGCCACCAGATCACCGTCTGTCCACGCGGATCGACGCCTGCCAGCAGGCCAGACGATGCCGGATTGCACGGTTCCCGTTGCGTCTCTTGCAGCGTCTCCAGGGAAGATTCGGGTATCGTATCGACAGCCGATGATTGCGGTGGGGTGTCCTTCAATCCCCCGCACGCAACAACCACCGGCAGAACCAGCACGATCAAGGCCAGTACGACGACAAGGTTTCGCTTTTGTGTGCGCATATCATTCTCCTCCTGCCGTCAATAGGGTGGTTAATGGCAGTGCAAAGAAGAGGTGGTTCTCAAGACATACCTAACCAGATTATAACACCGCTGCCCAGACTTGCCAACGCTCTTCTGTCAGTGTGACAATGAACACCGGTCGCCCTGTCGTCTGTTGTATCTCCGCCGCCGGTCGATCATCCAGGGCACAACCGTCCGGCCCGCGGAAGAGTTCGTCCGGCAGTACCAGCACATCGCCAATCTCGTGCTCACGCAGTTCCGTCAGGATATCGCCCACCGTGAGCAGCCCGGCGACTGTCACGGTTTCGCCAAAGGTATGGTTAGGCACGGCCACGACGTCCGCTGTGAGGCCGGTGTGAGCGGCGAAGGTAGCCGCTTTCGCACGCAGCACCGGCGCGAACAGCGTCCCCGTCACCCACATCTGGCGTGGACCGCCAAGCTGCGCCAGTTCTGCTTGGAGCGCGTCCCAGCCATCCAGGAACTGCCGCACCATGCCCACGCCGTTTTCGACGAGCGCCGGGAGCAAGCCGTCGTAGTCCGCCAAAGCCGGTACTGGGACGCCCGCCCGCAAAAACCACTCGTCGGAGGGGTACACGAAGCCGGTGTCCAATTCGGCGCGCAGGCGGGTCTGCCAATCGAGCGTCTGCGCCAACACTGTACTGGCCTCGGCGTCGATGTAGGGGCGCAGAGCGGGGTTGTGCCAGCGCGTCAATCCCACGGGCACCACGGTCACATCGGCGACGGTGGGATGGAGCGAGACCAAGTCCGCGATCGTGCGATAGAGGTGCGCGCCGTCGTTGCGGCCCGGCACGAGCACGGCTTGCGTGTGAACCTCGATGTCCATCTCGGCCAAGCGCGCCAGGTGTTCCATGATCTGCCCCGCACGAGGGTTGTGCATCAGTCCAACGCGCACATCCGTCTCTGTCGCATGGACCGAGACGTAGAGCGGGCTGAGGTGTTGTTCCTCGATCCGTTCCCAATCGCTTTCATCCAGGTTGGTGAGGGTGATGTAGTTGCCGTGGAGGAACGAGAGGCGGTAGTCATCATCCTTGACGTAGAGCGGTCCACGCAGATCGGGCGCCATTTGGCTGACAAAACAGAAGTCGCAGTTGTTGCGGCACGCACGAATATTGCCGTCGAATAACTCCGTCTCGAACGCAAGGCCCAGGGCCTGCCCATAGCGGCGACTAGCGCGCAGCGTCTTTTGCCGTCCCGCCCGTTCGATGAGGAATTCCAGCTCGGGTTCGGCGGCGTAGAATTGCACGTCGATCACGTCGCGCAGCGGCATCCCATTGAGCGCCAACAGCACATCGCCCGCACGCACTCCCGCGCGCGCGGCGACACTTCGCGAGGCGATGTCCGTAATCAGCGCCGGGTAGTACTCGGTCATTTTTGCCAGCCTATGATCTCCGATTTGTGTTCCGCCACGTAGGCGTTGGAGGGCTCCGCTCCGCATGTGCGACAGGCCAGATGATAGGCCGAGTTCAGCGTGCCACATTCGGGGCAGGCGTAACGCTCCACCATCTCGGCGAACCACTGTTCATAGTCCACCTCGCGGATGCGCGCCTGCGCCTCCCACAACTCGATGCGATGTGGACGAGCGGCCTGGAACGCCTTCAGATCTTCGCAAGGGTATTCGTCGCACAGGCCGCAGAAATCCACGCCCTTCTCCGCCGCACAGGCATAGAGCGTGCACGATTCACAGTAACTATACCGCCGCTCCGAGCGGCAACCATCGCAGACGAGCGATTCTACAGAGCGATTGCGTTGTCGCGCGATCTCCGCGCGTTTTTCGGGCGTCTCGCGCGCCGCGATGTAGATGATACAGGCGGGACAAAATAACCCACAAACGGCTGCCAGTGAAAGGTCCGGTTCAGGATGTATCGTGCTCATTTTCCCCTCCAGGTGTGTCTATTCAAGTGCTGAAACCCATTATCCTTTCAAAGGGCAGTAAATCAAGCTTATGCGCATAGCAAACAAAAGCGTGATGCGTGACCCGAAGATCACGCATCACGCTTTGTGGATCAGACTCTTAGCAGAGGCTACCGATGATCATCAGCAACCCCACCAACGCCAGCGGAATCCCCACAATTGCGCCGACGATGGTCAGGCTGACGATGACGCCCGCGATCAACAGCACCAGCCCCACGATGCCCACGACCAGCCGCCCGGTCAAGCCGATGATCCAGAAGATCAACTTGAAGAGCAAGATGAACGGCAAAAAGATCAATTTGATTAAGAATTCCATTTTTATCCTCCAGTAACTGAATGTTTTTGTAATTTGTTACTCGTAACTTGTAATTCGTTATTCGATTACAATTACATTACGTAAGCAAATTACAAAAGTTGCAAGAATCCGGGCATTTGCCGACCACGAATTGGAAACGAATAAAAGAATGGGGAGCGCGCTCATTCGTAGACAACGTTTTTCTGTGGTACAATCAAATAGACTCCAATTTGCTGTTGAATCTAGATAACATCGTGTTGGGCGGTGTGGCGCATGATAAAGGTATGAGAGGAGTAAGTAAAATGCAAGTAAGAGAACCAACCATGTATGCGATTGAGTTTCAAACGCATGTTAAGGACGGCATCATTCAGATTCCACCGCAGTA
>JAFGSL010000586.1 GCA_016934645.1 Anaerolineae bacterium | reverse complement strand
GAGAATGAGATCAAGGTGCTGCGGCGCAAGCTGCGTTCGGGTGCGGATTTCTTCCTCACGCAGCCGGTGTACGATCCGCCGGCAGCATGGGCGTTCCTCAACCGGTATGCGGAGAAGTACGGCCCGCTGGATAAGCCGGTTCTGGTCGGTGTGCTGCCGTTGTACGGTGTGAAACACGCCCGTTTTCTGCACAACGAGGTGCCGGGTATCACGATTGCGCCTGCATTCTTCGCCCGGCTGGAGGCGGCGGGCAAGGATTCACCGCATGAGGGCGTGCGCATCGCGCTGGAGCTGATCGCGCAGATGCGCGACTGGGCTGGCGGTATCTATCTCATGCCCGCTTTCAGTCGCTACGATCTGGCGGCAGAGATTGTAGAGTCGATTCACCGGACCTGACAGGTCTTCCGAGACCTGTCAGGTCTACTTACTGGATAGACAAGCTTTTACCACGAATCTTCACCAATTTTCACGAATAGAAATCAAAAATTAGTGTAGATTCGTGAAGATTCGTGGTTTGTTTTCTTGAGAGGCGCGAGTGTTGATAATATGACACGTGAATCACGTAAGAAAATCATCGTCTTTGGCGCGCACCCGGACGATCCGGAAACGGCCTGCGGTGGGACGATGGCGCTCCTGTCGCAAGCGGGCCACGAGGTCGTGGCAGCGTACTTGACCCGTGGCGAGGCGGGGATTCCAGGGATATCACATGATGCCGCCGCTGCTATCCGCACGAAAGAGGCACTGCGGGCATGCGAGCTATTGGGCGCCTGCGCCGTCTTCCTGGGGCAGATCGACGGGCAGTGCGAGGTGAATCCGGCGCGGTATGATGAGATGCGCTGCTTCTTTGAGCAGGAGCAACCCGATCTCGTTTTCACGCACTGGCCTATCGATACGCACCGCGACCACCGCGCGTGTTCCACGCTGGTGTATGATGCATGGCTGCGGATGGGTTGCTGCGTTCCGCTGTTTTACTTCGAATGTATGGCGGGGCAGCAGAGCCACAAGTTCTTTCCTACCGATTACGTGGACATCACCGCGGTTATCGAACTGAAACACCAGGCCTGCCTCGTGCATGAAAGCCAGCATGTCACCGAGTGGTACGCCGACAGTCATGGCAAGATGGAGGCCTTCCGGGGATTGGAGTGCGGCTGTGCCTACGCTGAAGCTTTTACTCGGCATGCACAAAGCTCGGATGTGACACTTTCGTTGTATTTGTAGCTAGTGCCTGTACAATATCCTCGTGATGCTTGCTGCACAAAAAGATCAGTCTGTTTTACTGATCCGTGTGTATGAAACCAACTATTTCGGCTCTCCTGAAAGCGTATAGAGATTTAGAAAGTTATGTTTGGATCAGTAGTCATCATCGGTGGCTTTGCCGGGACCGGCAAGAGCGCTATATCCCGGCGGTTGTCTGCCGAATTGCACATTCCCCGCTTGGGTTCCGACACCATCGGGCGCACGATCAAGCGCTCTGAAGGGATCAAGGACGGCGACGCCTATTGGATCGCGTATGATGTGCTCTTCGCCCTGTGCGGGGAATTTGTGCAATCGGGGACACCGGTGGTGCTGGATATGACGATGGGGTGGGCCTTCCAATGGCTGACGGTGGACGATATTCTTGCGCGGCATCCCCAAACGCGATTTTTGCCCATCATCCTGCGCTGTCCATTGGCGACGTGCATCGAGCGCATCCGGCTGCGGCATGCCGCCAATCCAGAGTACTACGATCCGCCAGAGATATACACGACGGAGCCGAAGAATCGCGCGATATGGGCATACCTTTCGCAGTTGGATCGCCCGTCTGGGGTACATTTTATGGATGCCGACAGGCCGTTTGAGGAGGTGTATGCGGAAGTGAAGTCATCTGTTCTTGCGCTGATTAAGGCACACTGAAGGAGGTCATCTTTGAAATCATCAACCCGATCATTTATTAAAAAAGCGCGTCAGATCCCCGGTTTTTCGCTGTTTGATTTTATCCACGGTTATATTTATGGACGTTGGCCTTATTTCTACATCGGAATGGCGGTTAACCCGCCGCGTGCATTGCGCCCACTGGCGCGTTTTGCCGATTGGCTGATCCGCCGCCGCGAGGTGAGCCGTCACGCGGATGGGGATGGGCATAGCCCGGCATCGCCGACCATTGCCGATACCTATCACGGTAAGGTCATACCGCTGGATGAGGCGGCGCGGCTGGTGCGGGTGAACGAAGACGTAAGCCTGACCGTGCCGGAGCACGTCATCCCCTTTGCCGTCGCCCGCGACATCGTGATGGAGCATCCCGACCACATCGTCGTGCTGGACTGTCCCTGCCGGATGGCGCGCGAAAACCCGTGTTTGCCGCTCGATGTATGTCTCATCGTGGGCGAGCCGTTTGCCAGCTTCATCCTCGATCACCAACCGGACCACGCGCGTCGCATCACGCCGGATGAGGCTGTGGGCATCCTCGAAGCCGAGGATCGACGCGGGCACGTGCATCACGCTTTCTTCAAGGACGCGATGCTGCAACGTTTCTACGCTATCTGCAACTGCTGTTCGTGCTGCTGCGGCGCGATGCAGGCGCACCGCAACGGCGTGCCGATGCTGATCTCGTCGGGCTACGTCAGCCAGGTGGACGAGGAGCGTTGCGTGGGTTGCGGCGCGTGCGTTGAAAAGTGCCAGTTTGGCGCGCTGGCATTGCAGGATGGACATGTCGTGGTGGATGCGGCGGCGTGTATGGGATGCGGGGTGTGCGTCAACACGTGTCCGCAAGAGGCGTTGTCTTTGGCGCGTCTCGCAGAACGGCCCGCACCGTTGGAAATCCAGGAGTTGATGGCGCAAGTCGTCACGGCCTAGTACCGCAGGGTGCAAGCTATTTCTCGGAAATGATGCTCAGAGGGGAACGCCAGTTCCCCGACCCCTGTACATCGCCGGGGATCTGGCGTTCCCCTTGAAGCTGTAAATCAGGGAGGAATTTGCGCCGAGCTATACTAGATGTAACGAAGCTATTCTCGGAATTCGTCAGCGTGTTCAGTCATCGACCGGCACTTGGTTCAGGCGAATATAGTGTTCGATTTTGGTGCAGTGGTCGTCGTCGTAGCTCAGCTTGTGGCATAGATCTGGACTTCCAACTTGAGATGTTGGACTATTTTCCCAAAGGAGTTGTGACATGAAATCATCAGAAAATTCCCCGATTGTTTTACGCAGCGAACGTCTCACGGTCGAAATCGCTCAACCGGGCAGTATCTACAGCGGCACCCGCTTCGATTGGATAAGTTTCATCACCCAGGTGACGCTGGATGGTGCGCACACATTCTGTGTACCGGAGTCCTTGACACCGGGAAAAGGCAGCGGTGGCGTGGGGCTGTGTAATGAGTTTGGTATCGAGGAGCCTATTGGCTACGACGATGCGCAGCCGGGCGATTTGTTCCCAAAGCTGGGTATCGGTTTGTTGAAGCGCTCTGACGATGCTCCATACAACTTCTTCCGGCCTTATGAGGTCGTTGCGCCGTTTCCAATCCACGTGACGACGAGCGCGACTCAGGTGGCGTTTGCCGTCGAGCCGGTGGAATGTCGCGGCTACGCCGTTCGGCTGACCAAGACGGTGACGGTAGAGGGCGCAGGGATGACGATTGCCTACGCGCTAGAAAACGTAGGCGAGAAGCTGGTCGTCACAACCGAATACGTCCATAACTTTATGCGCATCGATGAGCATGCGATTGGACCGGACTACCGGCTACAGATGCCCTACACCATCGCCTTTGCTGCGCAGGAGGGGCCATTTGCCGAACGCCTGAAACACATGATGGCGCTCCTCGATGTACAAGGCGGTGACATCCGTTGCAAGACCACGCCGCAACATCCCTTCTATTGCCGCCCACTCGGCTTCTTCCAGACCGACGCGGCACAGTGGGAGCTACTCCACGAGCCAACAGGCGTCGGGATGCGCGAGTATGACAATTTCGCACCTGCTCGCGTCGCCGTGTGGGGAGAAGCGCACGTCATCAGCGCGGAGGTTTTCGTGCCGGTCAATGTGCAGCCCGGTGAAACGCAGCGCTGGACGCGGCGCTACGAGTTCTTTTCGTGATGCGTGAAGCGTGATGTGTGAACCGACTATTGAACTAATGACTATTGGACTATTTTTAGGAGTGTATTGATGAAAACCATTGTGATTCTATCCGATTCGCTAAACCGTCACTACCTGCCAATGTACGGTAATGAGTGGGTGATTGCGCCCAATCTAGCCCGATTTTCCAAGCGCGCGGTGATCTTCGATAATCACTGGATCGGCTCTGCGCCGTGTATGCCTGCGCGACGCGACATGCTCACCGGGCGGTTGAATTTACTCGAGCGCGAGTGGGGTGGGCTGGAGCCGTTCGACGTTCCTTTCCAGCACCTGCTGCGCGACCACGCGACCGCAGATGGTCGTGGCGTTTTCTGCCACATGGAGACCGATCACTACCACTATTTCCACGTCGGCGGTGAAAACTATCACATGCCGTTCAACACTTGGGCCTTGCACCGTGGACAGGAGTCCGATGCATTCGTGTCGCGGGTATCGTCGCCGGAGGAGCCGGAGCATCTGGGGCGCTGGCGCGCGCAGTACGCGAAGAACCAACTCGCGTTCAAGACGGAGGCCGATTTCTCGACGCCGCAGACATTCCAGGGCGCCATCGACTGGCTCAAAGCGAACGAAGGCGCGGACAATTACCTGCTGTGGGTGGAGGTCTTCGATCCCCACGAGCCGTTCGATTGTCCTCAGAAGTATCTCGATATGTACGGCGACGACTGGGACGGCCCGCTCTACAACTGGAGCGCCTACGACAAGGTGGACGAGGACAGCGAAGCCACGCGTCACCTGCGCAAACAGTACGCGGCCACGCTCACGATGATGGATGCGTGGTTTGGCAAGCTGCTGGATGAGCTGGAACGCCAGAACGCCTTCGAGGATACGCTCATCATCGTCACCACCGACCACGGGCATCTCCTCGGCGAGCGCGGCTTGACCGGCAAGAACGCCTGGCATTGCTGGAACGAACTGGCGCATATCCCGTTGATGGTCCATTTGCCCGGCGGCGCGCACGCGGGCGAGCGTCGCCATCAACTCACGCAGAACATCGATATCATGCCCACTGTTTGCGACTACTACGATGTTTCCATCGAGCATCCAATTCACGGCGAATCGTGGAAACCGCTGCTGGAGGCCAATGCGCCCGCGCGACGTAAAGCTGCACTCTACGGTTGGTACGGACAGACGGTCAACGTGACGGATGGACGCTACACCTACTTCCGCGCGCCCGTCACCGAGGAGAACCAGCCGCTCTACCGCTATTTCCTCACGCCCGGCTCCTTCAGTATGCGCGATGTGTGCCCGTTGAGCTTCTACGATGAGGCGCAGTTGGGTTTATGGCTGCCGTACACCGACTACCCCGTCATCCGCGCCCGTGCTCACAGGCATCGCAGTCCCGATTGGGCCGACAACCATCTCTACGACATCAAAAACAATCCTGCGCAGACGCGGAATCTTGCCGGGACAAAAGCCGAGATTGAGTACGCCGTGCTCCTCGTCGAAACGATGCAGGCTATGGACGCGCCACCGGAGCAATTTGAACGATTAGGATTAGAGGAACCATAAACAAAATGGGTCTGACAGGTCGGGCGTGATTTACGCCCGACCTGTCAGACCTCATCGGAGCAGTTGTTCTACGCTATTCCTAAAGCTTCGGCACGCGTATTTTCCTCAGCAGCGATGCGGATACCTTCTTTCTCGTTGACACGGGTCAGCAGCACAATGCCGCCGATGAAGAACACAATGAGCGATACGATGCTTAGGCGGCTCGACCCCATCAGTTGCCCAACGACGCCAAACAGCAGCGGCCCGATGATCCCCGCGAACTTGCTGGATACGTCGTAGAAGCCGAAGAATTCTGCGCTGCGGGCTTTCGGCGCCATCAGCCCGAACAGGCTGCGGCTGAGTGCCTGCGTGCCGCCCTGCACCATCCCTACGCCCACGGCCAATGCCCAGAAGTGCCACGGCTGGCTCATGAAGAAGCCGCCTATCATTAGCAGGGCGTACCAACCTAGTCCAACCATAATCGAGCGTTTGGTACCGAGCTTGTGGCTGAACTTGCCGAAGAGCAGCGAGAAGGGGATGCCCACGAACTGCGTCAGCAGCAGCGCGCCGATCAGGTCGATCATCCCGATGCCGATTTCCGCGCCGTAGATGGTCGCCATCTTGATGACCGTACCGATGCCGTCGTTGTAAATCCAGAAGGCGATGAGGAATTTGAACAGTTCGCTGTATTTGCGAATCCTACTGAGCGTCTGCCCGATGCGTTTGAAGCTGGCGCGCACCGGATTGACGCCCGCGCCGATGCCTTCGGTGTTGGCGGGTGGCTCGGGGACGCGCTGTAGCAGCGGGATCGTGAACACAGCCCACCAGATCGCCACGCTGAGGAACGACAGGCGTGTTCCCAGGGTGCTGTCTGGCCAGATCACCATAATCATCACGATGTTGACGGCGAGCAAGATGCCGCCGCCCAGATAGCCGAGTGCGTATCCTTTGGAGGAGACGAAGTCGATATCGTCCTCGCCTGCGATGTGGGGGAGCAGTGAGTCGTAAAAGATGTACGAAGCCGCCAGCCCTATCGTCCCCACGAAGAACAGGAGTAGCGTCGGCCAGACCATGCCGGTGTCCATAAACGTCAGCAAGGCAGTCGCCAGGATGCCAATTCCGGCGAACCCCGCCAGCAGTTTTTTCTTGTTGCCCATATAATCGGCGATGCCGCCGAGGACGGGGGCCAGCAGCGCGGAAACCAGCAGAGCGATAGAGTTGGTGTATCCCCAATACACTGTGGGTAGATTGCCGCCCAGATGCGCGCCGATCACATTTTCGAAGAAGACCGGCAAGACGGCTGCTTCGATGGTTGTCGAAAAGGCCGAACTGCCCCAATCGTACATACACCAGGCGTTGATAATTTGACGTTGCACAAAGGTTTTGACGGACTTGGCTTGGTTCATAGTTGGATTCCTTTCGTTGAATGGATATATTTGAATGATACAAAACGTGACGCGCAAAGCGTGATTGGCTTTCACGCTTTACGCATCACGTTCTAAAAATCGTTTTCCGCCAGGGGCAAGGTGAAGTAAAATGTACTGCCCTGTCCCACTTCGCTTTCGACGCCGACCTGCCCGTTGAGCTTTTCCGCAATGCGCTGCACGATGGATAGTCCCAGTCCGTATCCCTTCACTCTGATCTGATCGAGCCGGGTGAAGGGTGTAAATAGCCGGGCTTGTTCTTCCGGTTTCAGTCCTCTGCCATTATCGCGCACCCAAAAGCGTACATATCCGTCAACGAGATGTGTCGCGCCGACTTCAATGCGTGGCGGTATCCCGCCATACTTAATGGCATTGCTGATGTAGTTAACCAGGATTTCCTCGACCCACGGTTGGTAGCCTGTCACAATGGGCCAACGGTCAGGTGTGACAATCTCCGCGCGACTCTCTATGATGGCATCGGCAAGACGCCTTTGGATGTCTGCCATGACGCTGGATAGATCAAGCCTCTCGACCGGCACATCCTCGATTTTCCGCACGCTGGCTAACAGCAGCAACGTGTCGACGATATTAATGATTTTGCGGCCGTTCTGTGCGATGCTGCTGCAATAATAAGCGATCTTATCCGGGGGAATCTTCTCGTAACGCTTTTCCAGAAGATCACTGAAACCGACCACGGAGGTCAGGGGAGTTTTCAAATCATGAGCTACGGTATGGGCGTAGGCATCCAGCTCTTCGTTGCGTTTTTCGAGTTCGACGGTGCGTTGGGATAGACTCTCTTGCGCTTGCTGCCGTTCGACAATCTCAGCACGTAGTTCTGCTGTCCGCGCTTCGACCAGTTCCTCAAGCCGGAGGTTGATTTGGGCAAGCTCGGCGGTGCTTTGTCCGATGACCTGTTCGACGACCTTCGACGGCAGCGCGAGCGCAAAGGCAAGGAAGACCGGGACAACGATCTCCGCCGGTGCGAGTCCGTAGGCGATTCCTATAGCAACAATGATTATGGATGTGGCTATGGCATATTGCATAGCAGGGCGAAACCCTAGAACCAACCCTAACGTAAAAATGCCCACGTGGAACATAAGGAGGATCATTAGGTAATCTTTTTGCACTTCAAATGTATAAATGAGCAGCCCGGTGATGCAGGCCATGGCGACCCAGGCAAAGATAAGCATCGCGCGCGACAGCGATTGGGAGAGTCTGTTGAATGCGTAGAGCGCAGCAATACCGATGGTCGACATCAGGGCGATGTATAATCCATCTAAAGCGTCTTTATTGGTTATTCGTGCAATGATGTGGAGAGTGACGCCAAGCGCGGTGAACACAGCGTATCCTCTGAGGATCCACCGTGCCGCGTTGATACGCGCTCCTTCTCCGGGCAAGGCATTCAAGTTTTTATTCCCAGAAGTTCCCGGCTTTAACGACTATATCTGCGGCGCGTTCCTCGTCGTAGACCTTCCACCAACGTTTGACCACCTTCCGTAATTCCTTATCCTCGAAGGCGCTGCGAAACGCGGCTTTTTCCTGTTCAGTGAGGTCGCCGTAGGGACATGTCGCAAAAACGGTTTCGAACCCCTCAGCCTCTACTTCTTTGACAAAATCCCGGCAGAGGAAAACCTGTCCCGCCAGCCACAGCATATCCTGATGTCCTTTTAACATAATGGCGCTCCTTTCGTGTTGACTTCCACTTCGTTAATGACAGAAACGGGATGTGCTTCTATTTTATGCTGATCTGCATTTTATGCCAAGGGCAGTTGTCCTTTGTCGTATCAAGAAATCAAACTACAATAACCGAAAGATGTTGTTTGGTACAATGGCTTCATTATTTGTGCTTATGTGAAAGGACTTTTCTATGCCAGCGAAAACAAAAAACCTGGTTTTGCGTGTCTCTGCCAACCATCGCTATCTTGAATATGCTCATGGCGTGCCCTTCTTCTACCTCGGCGATACAGCGTGGGAAATGCTTCACCGCCTCAACCGCGAGGAGACGGACGATTACCTGGAGAACCGCGCTCGGAAGGGGTTCACCGTGATCCAGACGGTAGTGCTGGCCGAGTTGGACGGCCTGAATGCCCCCAATGCCTACGGCGATGTGCCCTTGCGCGACAACGAACCCGCGCATCCCAACGAACCGTACTTTGCCCACGTAGATTACGTCTTGGATAAAGCCGCCCAATTGGGCCTGTTCATCGGCCTGTTGCCCACCTGGGGCAGTCACTGGAAAAGCCGGAACGGCGGTCCCACCGGCATCTTCACGCCGCAGAGCGCGGCGATCTATGGGCGTTTCCTCGGCACACGGTACCAGGATGCGTCGCTGATCTGGATTCTGGGCGGCGATCAGAATGTCGATACGCCGCAGGAAATGACCATGATTGAAGCATTGGCGCGCGGGTTGCGGGATGGCGACGGCGGCGCACATCTTATCACCTTCCACCCGCGCGGGCCAGGGCAGTCGTCGGATTTCCTGCATCACGCTGAGTGGCTGGACTTCAACATGTCGCAGTCTTCCCACGGCGCGCAGGATCACGATAACGGCTTGTTTGCGGAACGCGATTACGCCCTGGAGCCGCCCAAACCCACAGTCGACGGCGAACCGCGCTACGAAAACATCCCCGTCGGCTTCTACAACGCAGATGCCACCGAGCTGCGGCGTTTCGACGATTACGACGTGCGCCAGGCGGCCTACTGGTCGATCCTGGCCGGCGCGTGCGGGCATACCTACGGCAACAACAACATCTGGCAGATGTGGCAACCGGGGCGGCAGCCCGTCATCGGCGCGTGCGTGCCGTGGCGCGAGGCGCTGGATCATCCTGGCGCGTTCCAGATGGGGTTGATGCGCCGCTTCTTCGAGGCGCGCCCATTCGAAAAGCTGGTGCCGGACCAATCGCTGATCCTGGATGGGCCGACCTTCGGCGGGGCCAAAATCCGCGCTGCCCGCGCCGTCGATGGGAGCTATGCTCTCGTCTACTCACCGCGCGGCGCGGCGTTTACGCTGCGCCAGAGCGTCGTCCATGCTCCCCGGGTCCGCGCCTCCTGGTTCGATCCCTGCTACGGCGTGGAGCATCATTGGCACACTACCGATACGCCCACCATCCAAACCTTCACGCCGCCCACGTCGGGCCGTGGCTGCGACTGGGTCCTTGTTTTGGAAGCGGAGGGATGATGACAGGTCAACAGCGATTGGCACAGTTGTATACCGAAGTAACGCACCATCTTGAGCAAGGCATTATTCCCTTCTGGTTGGCGCGAGCTTGGGATGCGGAATACGACGGCTTTCTGACCAACTTCGATGAGAACGGTGTCGCGCTCGACACACCGGAGAAATACCTCAACACGCAAGCGCGGTTGGTGTGGTGGTTCAGCCATGCATCTGATGGAGGCGTTCACCACGCTGTATGCTGCCTCTGGGGTGGAGATTCACCGCCGCAAGCTGCTGGAAGTGCTGGACTTGATCGCGCACGCGATGGTCGATCCCGTGACCGGCTGTGGGCGCAACCAGTTCACACTCGACTTCACGCCCATCCCTGCCATCGCCATCCGCCGCACATGGAACGCCGAACGCGAGGGCGAGGCTCCTGCCATCCCAACCGACACCACGTCCTATGGACACAACGTCGAGCTGGCTTGGTTGATGCGTCGCGCGTTGCAGACGGCGCAGGCAGATTTCGCTCCCTACACGCCCACGATGCAGCGTCTCGTTGAACACGCCTGTGATCATGGCGTCGATTGGGAACTCGGTGGTATCTACCGCGACGGCACGGCGAGTGCCGGCCCGCTCATCAAGGACAAGGAGTTCTGGCAGAACGCCGAAGTGTTGATCGGTTTTCTGGATGCCTACGAAGCTTTCGGAGACGCCCCTGACGGGGTGCGTTTTTTGGATGCTTTCGCCAACGTATGGCGTTTCGTGACCGCGTTTATGATCAATCATGGGGTAGGGGAGTGGCGCACGCTGCTTGACCGGGCAGGGCAACCCATTGATCCCAAGATTGGCAATCCGTGGAAGGTGGCCTATCACTCGGGCCGGTCTATGTTGGAGTGTTCGATGCGACTTGCGCGACTTTGTCACGTAGTATAATCGAATTATAGATGAACCTTGCGAAGGTTAGCAACCTTCGCAAGGTTGGCCGAATGTCGAATGTCATATTGAGGGGAATATGGAAACCACAGCTTTAGTCGAAGTCCAGAACTTGTACAAACGCTACACACCGGATAGTTTCTACGCGGTAGCTGATGTGTCTTTCGAGATTCATTCCGGCGAGTTGTTTAGTCTACTTGGGCCGAATGGCGCGGGAAAGACGACGGCCATCTCGGTGATCAGCACACTGTTAGAGCCTACTTCTGGTGTAGTGCGTGTTGATGGTCATGATGTGCAGCGCGACCCCATGGCCGTGCGGCGTGTTATCGGCGTGGCACCGCAAGAGCTGGCGCTTTACGACGATCTGACGGCGCACGAGAACCTGCGCTTCTGGGGTGAGATGCGCGGCCTGCACGGCCCGGAGCTACAGGCCGAAATTGCCGAAAAGCTGGCGCTGATGGAGTTGGTCGACCGCGCCAAAGATCGCGTGAGCACATTCTCCGGCGGGATGAAACGACGTCTCAACCTGGCGGTGGGCTTGTTAGGCCACCCCAAACTTCTCATGCTCGACGAACCGACCGTCGCCATTGACCCGCAAAGCCGCCGCTACATCCTCGACTGGGTCAAAAAGTTGCGCGGGGAGGGGGTAACCATCCTCTACACCACGCATTACATGGAAGAGGCCCAGGAGTTGAGCGACCGCATCGGCATCATCGACCACGGCAAACTCATCGCGCTGGGGACGCTGGACGAGCTGATTCAACTGGTCGGCCAGCACGAGACACTGCGTTTACAGCTTATCCAAGAGCAGGGCGGAGCGGAGTTGGCGGCGGCGCTCCAATCCATTGAAGGTATCATTCAGGCCAGCGCAACCGACGGCGAGGTGTTGGTCAATGTCACCTCGGCGGAGGCGACCCTGGCATCCGTTGTCGGGATAGCGACGGGGTTGGGCCTAAGCGTGCGCACTATCGATATTCGTGAGCCAAACCTGGAAGCCGTTTTCTTGTATCTGACCGGCCGCGCGCTGCGGGATTGACGAGGGCGTATGCGTAAACTGGCCGTTCTCGCGTTCAAAGAGGTGATGGTGGCGTTCCGCGATGTGGGCGCGTTGGTGACGATGCTGGCGACACCGCTGGCGCTCACGTTGGTGATGATGGCGGCGTTCGGCAGCGGGGATAGCACACCGATCTCTGACATTCCCGTCTTGTTGTTAAACAAGGACACGGGCGTCTTTGGGCAGACGCTCACCGATGTCTTCTTCTCGGTGTCGGTGGGTGACTTGGTGACGCCGACGCTAGTCGAAGACGAGGCCACAACTGTGGCCGCAGCCCGCGCGCGTGTGGATGCTGATGAGGTCGCCGCATTAGTCATCATCCCAGAGGATTTCAGCGCGCGCGTCTTCCCGTTCGGCACACGGGCACAGGAACTCACCGGCATGGATGTGACAAAGCTCGCGCCCGATGCAACTTTGACGCCGGAGCAGCAGGCCGGTCTAGCACAGGCTTTTGTCGAGAGTCAAGCACCAGTAGATCCGGTGATTGTCGAAATCTACGCCAGCCCCGACCGGCGCATCAGCACGTTGATTGTCAAGGCTATTGTCAGCCAGAGCCTTGAACGGCTGAATATCCAGATTGCGGGGACGACCAACATCGTCACCCGGCTGATGGCGGGGATGATCCAGGCCGGGCAAACTGACATGGATGTGGCCGCAGCGATGGGGGCGACGAACCCCGAGACTGCCGGCCAAGAGGCTAGTGCTGCCGATTTGCCTATCAAGCTCAATATCACCTCCGCGACAGGACGGGGATTTAGCTGGCTCGGCTATTACGCTTCGAGCATGGCAGTGTTGTTCCTGATGTTCGCTGTGACCTCCGGCGGGCGCACGCTATTGGCGGAGCGCCAACGCGGCACGCTGCCCCGGTTGTTGATTACCCCGACAACGCCGCTCACCGTTCTCCTCGGCAAAATGGGCGGCATCGTGCTGACCGGCGTACTGCAAATGCTTATCCTCTGGGGAGCGACCACGCTTATCGGCGCGTACTGGGGACATCCGGGCGGTGTGCTGCTGACGATTGTCCTGCTGGTGACCTGTGCATCAAGCGTCGGTGCGCTCATCTCCGCGTGGGCAAGGACGCCTGGACAGGCTAGCGCCATCGGTTCGGCGATCACGTTGATCGGCGGCGCGCTTTCCGGTAGTTTTTTCGTCCGTTGGAACCTACCGCAGTGGGTACAGTATGTTAGCCTCGTCACGCCTAACGCCTGGGGCATTGAGATCCTCTCGCGCTTGCAGGCCGGGCGTGACCCTGTTGTCATCCTGCCCTGGCTCGGTGGAATGCTGTTGCTGACCATCGTCTATTACGGCCTGGCACTGCTGGGATTCCGCCGGCAGTTCAAGTGATTGGAGATTTGGAGATTGGAGATTTGGAGATTGGAGATTTGGTGATTGGAGATTGAGTAATTGGTGATTAGGAAGCAATTTACCTCTACCTCTACCTCTATCTCTACCTCTTACTCCATACTCCATACTCCGAAACTAAGGAGCTACTATGCACCGTTTGTGGGGTATCATTCGCACAGAATTTTTACGCCGGTTTGATGGACCGACGGCGTGGGTCTTTTTCCTGCTTTTGCCGTTCCTGTTCACCGCTGCGGTGGGCGCGGGCCTGCGGGGGATGATGGACCCGTCGGACGCACCGCCGGAGGAAGTCCGTATCACGCTGGCGGTCGCCCAGCACGATGAAGGACCTTTGGTGGACGCGCTCTTTGCAGCACTGGAGGGTGTCAACTTCGATCTGGACGTGGTGGAGACATTCCCCGACGATGTCTTTGGCCTGATCGTCCCGGCGGACTTTTCTGAGCGCTTGCTGGCCGGTGAGGAGGTCGAACTCACCCTGCACATCCGCAGCGACAGCAGCAACACACCGGTTGTGGAGCAGGCCGTGCAGGCCGCGATTGGGCGGGTGGGCGGTGCGGCGCTCGTCGCCCAGACCGGGGTGAAGCAGGCACGCGACGCGGGATTGGTCGCCGTGGACGAGGAAACCGCTTTCTTCGCTGATCTCCTGCTCGACACACTCGCCGCCGTCGAAACGCCCGCGGCTGTGGCTGAGGTCGTTTGGCCGGAAGGCGTGACGCTGGCGAGCGACACGCAGGATATGGCAAACAGCGCGGAGCATGCTTCCGCCGGACAGATTGTCACCTGGGTGCAGATCACCTTGCTCGGCGCGGCGGAAGTGCTGGTGGACGAGCGCCTGCGCGGGACGCTCAAGCGGATGCTGGTCATGCCTACGTCCCGCGCGCTCATCCTGGGCGGCAAGGTCCTGGCGACGGTGCTCTCCGGACTGTTGCAAATCGCGATTTTGCTGGTCGGCGGTGCGGTGGTGTTCAACGTGGGATGGGATAAAGCGCCACTGGCCGTGACGGCGATCTCTGTCGCGTTTACGCTGGCCGTGGCGGGGATGGGCCTGCTGCTGGCGACTTTCGTGAAAACCGGCGGGCAGGCCAGCAGCGCCGTCACTGCGGTGGCGATGACGACCGCGGCTTTGGGCGGAGCGTGGTTCCCCCTGGAGGTCACCCCGCCGCTGTACCGCCAGATCGTGCAAGTCCTGCCCTCCACCTGGGCCGTGCGCGCCTACGAAGATATCCTGGCGCGCGGCGCGACCCTGGGCAACGTGCTGCCGAGCGTCGGCGTGTTACTCGGCTTTGCCGTTGTGTTCACCCTCGCCGGCGTCCTGCGCTTCAACCGCTACGAATAAGGCCGGCAAAAGATCAGGTGAAGAAGAAACGTCCCCATCGATTTTCGCTTGGTCTGGATCGTCGATCCAGACCGGATCGGGGATCTGACGATCCCCTCGGAGCATTTTTGTGATCTGCTGAGACTAAAGACGATCAGACTACTGGACTATCGGAGATATTGTTATGCAACCACGTGACATTATTCTGGCAAATATCAACCACGAGAACCCGCCGCGCGCGGGGATGACGTTCGACCGTGGACGGGTCAACGATATGCTCGGCTGCGGTCTGCATCCCCATGGCTACGAGCAAAAGCGTTGGACCGAAGGCCCGCGCGAATACTACGACGACGAGTGGGGCAACATCTGGGTGCGGATGCGGGACGGTTCGCTCAAGGGCGAAATCTTCAAACCCGTCATCGAGGAGTGGTCGCAGCTTGACGACTTCCAGCCACCGGACTACTCGCATCCTGACTGCGCCGCGTTTATGACGTCGCTCTTCGCTGAACCGACGGAGTCGGACGCAGACGTCCGGTTCAAAATCGCCCACATCGGCGGGTGGATTTTCGACAACGCGCGTTACCTGCGCAAGATGGAGATCTACTTCGCCGATATGGCCCTCTATCCCGACGAACTCAAGCGCATGCACCAGATTGTCGCGGACGTCTACGAGCAGAAGATTCACCTGGCGGGCAAGGCCGGAGCAGACGGCATTATGATCGGCGAGGACATGGGCACGCAAACGGGCCTGCTCTTCAGCCCCAAGATGTTCCGCGAGTATTTTAAGGCGATGTACACGCGGCTCATGGGCATCGCGCACGACTACGGGATGAAGGTGCTGATGCATTCCTGCGGCCAGAACTGGGTCATCGTCCCAGACTTGCTGGATGCTGGGGTGGACGTCTTCCAGTTCGACCAGCCCGCGCTCTACGACATGCCCAAGCTGGCGGCGCTGCTCAAGGAGCGCAAAGCCGCGCTGTGGAGTCCGGTGGACATCCAAAAAATCCTGCCCACCGGCGATCGTGAGACCATCAAAGCCGGCGCGCGAACGATGTACGACATCTTCGAGGGCGGTTTGATCTGCAAGAACTACCCCGACCTCCACGGCATCGGCGTTGAACCGGAGTGGGATATGTGGGCCTACAATGCTCTCTGCGAAAAGGCGGGACTGCCCGTTTTCTCAACGGATTGAACGGATGAAACGGGTTCTTATCCTGTTCATCCTGTAAATCCTGTCCAAAAGAAGCCACCCTAACTCATTTCTAATTTCTCATTTCTAATTTTTCAGGAGACTACCATGACACAACCTATCAAAATCGGCATTGTTGGACTGGGGCGCGCGGGGTGGGGCATGCACTGCAAGGAATTGCAGGGCTGCGAGGACAAGTTCGAGATCGTCGCGGCGTGCGATATTCTCCCTGAACGTCGCGCGCGGATGGCGGAGCGTTACGGTTGCCGGGTCTACGAACACATCGAAGACCTGACCGCCAATCCGGAGGTGGAACTCGTGGACATCGCCACGCGCTCCAACGACCACTACGCGCACGCCTCGGCGGCACTGGCGGCGGGGAAGCACGTCCTTGTGGAGAAGCCGATGTGCATTTCCTATGCGGAAGCCGTACAGTTGCGCGCCGATGCATTGCAGTCACCCGGCGGGCAGCTCTTCGTCCGCCACAACCGCCGCTTCGATCCCGATTTTCTGCACGTCCGGGACATCATCGCCTCCGGTATCCTGGGCGACGTGTACGAAATTCGCCTAGCGCGGCACGGTTACCAGCGCCGCGACGACTGGCAGACGATCAAGCAATTCGGCGGTGGACAACTGCTGAACTGGGGACCGCACGTTGTTGATCACGCGCTGCGCTTTCTCGAAAGTCCGGTCGTCAGCCAATACAGCGACCTCAAGCGCGTCGCCGCCGTGGGCGATGCGGAAGACCACCTCAAGATCGTGCTCAAGGGCGCGAACGGGCGCATCGTGGACCTGGAAATCAGCGGCGGTGTGGCACTCGGCGCGCCCACTTACCAGGTCTTCGGCACGCGCGGTAGCCTGGTCCTCGCCGGCAAGGAGATCACGCTGAAGTATCTCGATCCTGCTGTGGCGCTGGAACCGCGCGAGGCCAATCCCGGCACGCCGGGAGAAACCTTCGGCAACCGCGAGGCGCTGCCCTGGATCGAGGAAACCATACCCG
>JAFGSL010000585.1 GCA_016934645.1 Anaerolineae bacterium | reverse complement strand
GAATTGATCGCTCAAACGGCGCAAGCTCTGCATCTGGGGGATTCTTGGGCTGCGCCGTGATTCCCTCGTTTTATTGATAAGATACGAAAAAAATAAGGTGTTGAGTGTAAACCTATAAAAAATTAGCAATCTTTCTTGCGAAAGATTATAGGAATTTCGTCAAGCATTCGCACGAATTTCGAGTATGATGAGAATATTGTGCCTGGATTGAGAACTGAGGGCTACTGGGAGGCGTTCATTCTATGACCACCGTGTATACTGTCGAAAACCTGACCAAGTTTTACCCCAAGCAACCATCCCCGGCAAACAAGGATATCTCGTTCGAGATACGCCAGGGGGAGATATTCGGCTTTCTAGGTGACAATGGCGCGGGCAAGACCACCCTCGTCCGGCAGATGGTGAACCTGCTGCGCCCGACGTCGGGGCGCATTACTTTGCTTGGTAAATCCATTGCCGGAGATCCGCAACACGTAGCGAACCACGTCGGTTATATGCCGCAGATGGCGCACGCGCTCAACAATCTGGCAGTGGGTGAGGCGCTGTACTTCACAGCGCACCTACGAGGGTTGAGCCGCACCGACGCCTGTCGCGAGCGCGACACGCTGCTCGATCTATGGCAGATGGGCGCATTGCGCGACAAATACAGCACGCGGCTTTCCGGTGGTGAGCGACGCTTACTGCGGTTGGCGGTCGCTATGGCGGGCCGGATGCCTGTGTTGATCCTCGATGAGCCGACGAACGAGCTTGCACCACAGCGTCGCCGCCTAGTGTGGAGCGTTCTCAGCCAGATCAACCGTGAGCACGGGACGACAATCCTCTTCATCACCCACGATGCGATTGAGGCGGAGAAGGTGATTCAGCGTGTGGGCATTATGCGCGACGGCGAACTGGTCGCTGTGGGCCGGCCTGGCGATCTCAAGAAGCACATGGATCAAAAGCTACGCCTGGAGCTCTTCTTCGCGCCAGATGCTCCACCGCGGCTTCCCGCTGGATTGATGCCCCATGAGCTTCAGCCAGGGCATTGGATCGTCTGGATCGAGCGCAGTGATGCAAGTACTTTTCTTGAGCGCTTTGATCTTGGGCAGTTGGATGACTTTCGGCTGTACTCACCCACGTTGGAAGATCTCTATGTCCACTACGCCGCTTGAACGCCGAGGGCAACCTGTGCCCGTGCAATGGTGGGATTTGTTTTGGATGGAGTTGACGAACTGGCGCTGGAGCTGGCGTGGTTCGCTGTTGCAGGGGACGATCACGCCGATCTTCAGCCTGCTGGCGCTCGGTCTCTTCGCCCGGGATTCGGGCCGCGAAATGCTGATGTACGTTGTGACGGGCAATATCGTCATCAGCCTCTTGTTCGGGACGATGACGAGTGTGGAAAGCCGTGTCTCATGGCTGCGCTTCCAGGGTGGCCTGGACTACGTCGCCACGCTGCCGGTACGCCGCTCGGCATTTGTGCTGGCGATGGTTGCCGCGTTTCTGTTGCTCTCGCTGCCTTCGGTCGTCGTCACGACGGTGCTGGGACCGTTGTTGCTCAACGCGCCGGTGCGCATCCACCCGTTGATCCTGCTGGTGATTCCCTGTTGCACCGCGCCGTTGGCCGGGGTGGGAGCCGCTTTGGGGATGACAGGCCGCACGCAGCATCAATCAGGCAATGTCACGTTCATCCTTATGTTGGTGATGACGGCGCTCGGCCCGGTTGTTGTCCCGCCGGACCGGCTGCCCGGTTTTATGATGTTCCTGGGATACTTTAGCCCGGCGACGTATGCTGCCTCGGCCTTGCGCCAGGTGATGGTTGGCCCGGTGACGGCACGTCTGCTCGTCGATCTGCTTGTTCTTTGCGCCGTCACGGCCTTTTCAATGATGTGGGTTAGCTGGAGAATGGGACGACAAGAGGAGTAAACGGTAGACAGGTCCTACTGCCCGTCTACCGTCTACTGTCTGCCGTCTACCAAATTAACTCGACGCACTTGCGTACCGTCGCAACCCTGTGCGGAACAGTGCTGTCGCCCCAGCGAAGAATGCCAGCGACAGTGCGACGGCACCTGCAAGCGTCCCCGCTGGCAGTTCGCCGCTAAGCGCCTGCGCGGGGATCGTCGTCATCACGCCGACGGGCACGATCCACGTGAGCACCAAGCGCAGCCAGCCGGGGTAGAGGCCCACGGGATAACGCGCCATCTGTAATAGGGCGTTGAAGAGCCAGGTGAACAGAAAGCCTGGGCTCCAAAAGACCAGTGCGCTGAAGGCCAGCAAAATCGCGTAGAGGATGAGCAACCCGGCCGCCATCCCAATGACGAAGGCGAGCACGCGCTCTGGCGTCAACGTCTGCCCCATTTGCGCCATGCCTGTTCCCAGAACACCGAGCGCCAGCAGTAAGTCCAGCAGTGCGAGGGGCCGCCAATGCCGGAAACTGGCGAGGAACTGTACATCCACCGGACGCAGCAACGTGAAGTCGAACTGCCCGGTCCAGACTTCGCCATCCATCCCCGCCAGTGCCTCCAGGCTCGGCCCGAGGAATAATCCGCGCAGTGCGCCGAGGGTCAGGTAGACGCCCAGCAGCGCCAGCGTCGAGGCCAGCGTCCACCCGTTCAATGTTTCCACCTGCCCGAACAGCACCACAGTACCAAGCACGCCGGTTCCCAGATTCAGCACCGAATACAGCAGGCTGATCCAGAAATTCATGCGGTAGGCCAGCACGTTTTGAAAGGCGATACTGATGAAACGTTTTATAAGTTTTAGGTAGTACATACTCCCTCGCTAAAAGCAGTCTTGTAGTCAATTAGTCGTTAGTCCTGTAGTCCTTAGTCGTCTAGGTTTTTGACTACACGACTACGTGACCACAAGACTTAAGACTATCCTCCCACCGCCGAATAACGTTTGATCCCGGTTTTCCACATCGTCACGAACAGCGCCATAGCCGCCGCCAGCCAGCCGATCTGGAAGGCGAATCCCGTGAGGATACCGGCAGTGTCCAGTTGCCCGGTGAGGATTTCTACGGGAAAGCCGACCATGTAGCGGAACGGCAACCACGTCGCGATCTGTTGTAGGATTTCGGGCAGCAATGTCGTCGGTGCAACCTGGCCCGCGAGCAAGAAGATGAGCGCGTCCTGCAAGCCCATCAGCGCGTCGGCACGCGTCGCCCAGAAGGCGAGCAGCGCCAACCAGTAACCCCAGAAGAAACGCAGTGCCCACGCGAGTACCAGCGCAGGGAAGAAGGCCAGGCTGCTTTGCAATGTTAGGTCCAGTTCAGGACGGAGCAAAAGCGCTAAGACCGCCGTCACTGGGATGATGAAAAGCATGTAGACGACCTTTCCCGCTACTTCCGACGAGAGTGCATCGAACACTGGCGAGAGCGGACGCAGCAATAGTGAATTCATCCCTCCATACCGGATCACGTCGCCAACTGTCCAGTTGGTCTGTGAGTAAGTCAGTTGATTGACTAGAATCAGGATCAGGTAGTAAGCGACGAATTCACCACGCGAAAATCCGCCTACTTTTCCTCCGCTGGCTGCTGTTGACCAGACGAAGAGATAGATAAGCGGTGGAATCATCCAGCCGAAGGCCAGCAAAAAGAAGAAACTGCGATGCTGCACCCAACTCAGCCACGTTTTACGGATGAGCGCCAGTCCGCCCCGCAGATTGACTTGTGGCATCGTGATGTGTGATGCGTGATGCGTGACTACTTTGTGTCTCTTGTTCCTAGCTTCTTGTTTCATGCCGTCTCTTCCTTGATGACCGCATATCTCAGCGTCACGAAGTCGTCCCCGATATTCTTTACCTCCAGCAGGCGTAGGGGAATCAGCCCACTCTTCGCCTCCAGATCGGGTGCGACAAACATCGAGCGCGGGGAGACGCCGCCCACCAGACACGGGTTGAGCAGCACGCTGACCTCGTCAACCAGACCGGCACGCAACAACGCTCCGTGGAGAATGCCACCAGTGTCGGTGCGGACGACCTCGATGCTGTAGCGAGCGTTCGCTTCTTCTAGCGCCGCACGTAGGTCTACTTTTTCCTCACCCGCGATGATGATATCGACGCCCAGGTTTGTGACGGCTTCGACGTAATCGGGTGGCGTGGCGTGGGAGCATAGCAGCGTCACCTCGCCCCACCACTGGCTCTGTTGCATCTGCCGCCAGCAGCGCAGACGGCCTTGACTATCGACGACGAGCAGGCGTTGTAGACCCGGTGCCTTTTCCGGCGGCGGCGCGGCCAAGGCTTTGGGCGTGTCGGGTTCGGGATACGCGGCCAGCATCGTGTTGCTGCCAGAGAGCATCCCGTCTAGCTTCCAATCCGCAATCATGCGGTAATAGAGGAAATTGTCGTCCAACATCCAATCCATGCGTCCATCGACGCTTACTTCGGTATGCAGGATGATTTTCGGCAGCATATCACACCTCCACTTTCCCTTCCTGATAGATTTGATCGATAACGGCTTCAATCGGCGGGTCTTCGACGGCGAAATCGACGACGGGCAGCGTGTTGAGCAGGCGCGCGGCGATGGCGGGCGTCTCTGCGCGGGGAACGCGGAGCGTGAAGTGATTGTCGTCGTATTCCAACATCTCTACATTGACCCCGTCATTCTGAGCGCGTCCGTCATTCTGAGCGGAGCGAAGAATCTCCTCCTCCGTATGCCCGTTCCGCAGCGCCAGCCGGATCAGCTTGAACGGCGCGAGCTTCTCCGCCAGCCCTTGCAGCGCGCCGTCGTAGAGCAG
>JAFGSL010000584.1 GCA_016934645.1 Anaerolineae bacterium | reverse complement strand
TGTCATAAAGGGGATTTTTGTTTCGTATATAACATTCCCTTCCCGCTGCCCGCCGCCGATTTCGGGATCGTTCTTGACAAACGCGATTACCTCGTCGGTGATTTCCTGCGCGAAGAACAGCCGCCCCTCGCGCTGGCACGTCTCCAGTTGTTCCACAAACGCCTGCTTTTTGCGGCGCAAGTATTCGTCCAGATCGCCGGAGGACTCCTGATAACGCTGCCGCTCATCCGTAAAATAAGCGTCCGGCAGATCGCGTAGGCTGTCCGCCAACAGCGCCTTGCATGCTTCTGCGCCCACTTTGGCCTCGAGCCGTTCGACGACGGGATGCATCGTGCGCGGTTTGTCAGGCGTGGGCAGGCCCAGCGGCGCGACGCCAATCCCGGCGAATACCTCGTCCCGCACGTCCTCGCTGAACACCTCGGCGACCCGGCGATAGAGATTGCCTTGCGCCTCGGCTCCATCCAGCAGCTCGAGAATGGCGACGAATAGCGCGTCATCCTTGGTGAACAGACCATAACGCGCCAACGTCAGATAATTGTCCTCGGTGTTCTGCCCTTCCCGGATCAGACGCTCCGAGAAGGCCCAGGCTGTTTCCGCTATGGGCACGGCGTTTCTCTCCTCGGCGAACCGCTCAAAGCGTTCTGCCAGCGCGATGGCTGCCTCTATTTTCTCATTGGAAACTTTACGTGTTTGTAGCAGTGCGCGAAATCCTTGTTGATCTACCATTGGTCTCTCTCCTACCAAATGTGTGGTAATAGCTTATACCGCACGATGGCGGCGTATTCTGGATACCCTTCCAGTTCATCGTGCAACATCCGATCCTCTAGAATTGTCCGCATGACATAAAATATCGCCGATAACAACGCCGGAATCAACGCCCACACGGAGCCCAGCAGCAGGGGAGCGCTCAGGGTGAACAGGGTCGCCCCCACGTAGCCCGGATGGCGCACAATGCGATACGGACCGTCGGTCACAACTTTGTGTCCCCGCTCTTCCTGAAGCCGTACTGTTGTCGAAAAGTAAGCGTTGACGCCCATCGCCCATACAGTGATGCCGTACCCCCCCAGCACCATCAGTAGCGCGACGATGTGCACCGCCGGCGATACGTCAGGTTTCCAGCCCCACCGCTCATTCAATCCTGCCACGATCCACGAGGCCATCGGGAAATAGACCGCTGCCAGCCTGACGATGATTTTATCCCAACCCTTTGTGCCCTCCTGAAGTTGCGCACGCTCTGCCAGCAAGGCCGGATTGCGTGGCAGGACGACCAAAGCCGTCGCCAGATCAAAGGCGAAAAACACGCCCACGTAGACCCAGCCCATCCCCCAATCCCAGCGTCCGGCGGAGAGGAACAGGATCAATGCTACAACGACTTTGGCGAACATGCCCCGAACTGCCCATTTCACGACCCCTTGGGTCACTTCTTTTGACGATTTTGGTGTGATTGTTTCATTCATGCTGCATACCTCCCGTAAAAATGGCCTCAATAGATTGCACTATGTTCCGTTGAAGTTATTCAATCCCTTGTGGAACGTTCATCACGAATGATGACGCCCCCGTGGATAACGAGGTGCACATCTTTCAGTGCCTGTAAGTCCTGTAGGGGATCTCCGTCCACCACCAGTACATCCGCGAGCTTGCCAACCTCTAAGGTTCCTAACTTGTTCTCCAGATCACAGACGTGTGCGGCGTTGCGCGTGGCAGCGACGATGATCTGCATCGGCGTCATTCCGGCTTCGGACATGCGTTGGATTTCGTGCATGGGCATCCCCAGATCGAAGTGATCGAAGTTGTTTTGCGGAATCCGCGTGTAGTCATTACCTAATGCGATAGGGACTCCGGCGGCGACGAAGCGCCGCAAGTTATTCTGCGCGCCGCTCAGTGAGTTGTAAGCTTCCAACACGGTGAGGGTGGGGACGACGTAAACATCCTGCTCGACGAGATGTGCGATCAGCGCGTCGGACACGGGATTCCATTGGATATGGGCGATGTCATCTACACCGGCATCTAGGACGGCAGGCAGGAACTGGGCGTCGGTCACGTGGACGGAAACGCGTTTGCCTCGCGCGTGGGCTTCTGTCACAATGGCGGCGATTTCCTCATCTGTAAACACGGGCAGATTTTGCCGCTGGGCGTAGCCGTCTTCCATAGCAAACTTGATCAAGTCCACGCCGGCCTCGCATTCATCTTCCACCGTCCGCACCAGCTTTTTCGGCGTACCGACGAGCTTTTGTCCATACCCTCCGCGTGGCCCGATCATATATCCGGCAGAGACCAGCCGTGCGAGTTGAGGTTGCTGTGCCTGTTCCGCGCGCCATGCCATCAGTGTCTCCAGATCGCGGGAATTGTCCAGAATGCCCTCGTCGCGCACTGTCGTCACACCCTCCCAGGCCCAGGCTGCCAGCCGTTCCCGATCAAACGTATCGTGGACGTGCGCGTTGATGAACCCCGGCAGGATGTTTGCGCCGCGAACTTCGATTTGTTGTGCACCGGTGGGGATGTCTACCTCGTCACGCGGACCGACAGCAATAATGTGTCCATCCTGGATGACAAGTGCGGCATCAGGTATCGGATCCGCTCCTGTACCGTCAATGAGCGTGCCGAACAATACGAGCGATTCACTATTGGGTGGAGGATTGGCTGCCGCCTCTCCGTTGTCCTCAGAAGATAGAGGCAGAGGTGGTGTTGGTTCCTGCGTTTGTAGTGTAGTAGGTGTGAGGTCCAAAATTCTTAGATCCACCCAATAGACACTGTGGGAACCGCCGCGGTTGCTTAGGAAAAACAGGTATTTTCCATCCGGCGATACTACCGGATAGAGCTCCTGGTAGCGAGAATTCACCACATCCCCGGCATTGGCCGCTGGCAACCAAGAACCGTCCGCATCGCGGAGACTGATGTAAAGATCGAAATCTCCCATCCCACCGGGTCTGTCCGATGCAAAGAGTAAGTAGTCACCGTTCGGTGCGGCGAAGGGAAGGTCTTCGCGAAACTCGGTGTTGATCGTGTTTCCAAGCTGTTCCGGCGTCATGTATTGCCCTGCCTTAAATCTCGAATGATAGATGTCGCCTTCGGAAGCGAAGTACAGTGAATTGTTGTCCGCCACCGAAAACTGCCAGTGCAACGCCATCGTATTGACCGCCGGACTCACTGGCTTTGCCTCTGACCATCCATGCACGGTTCGTTCAACGTACCAAATGCGCTCCTTGTTGTTGAACAGTTCGTACCATCGGATAGGTCGCCAGGATGTGAAAAAGAGCTTTTCGCCATCTGGTGAGAAGCAGGGATCGTCGGTATCGAAGAAGCGTGATGCAAAGGGAACTACCTGAGGGGGAGTCCATCCGTTTTCTTCCCGATGCATAAACAAAATGTCGTCGATGTCTTCGTCCATAGGCCGCCAATATACTTCTTGGCCGTCTGGCGAAAATACCGCAGCCGTGTGGACATCGTCATTAACAATGTCCGGCGCAAAGCGTTCGGGTCTATATTCTGGAGGTTGCTGGCCCAGATACGGGCCGGTGAGTTGGGGAAAGTCTGGATCAGCTTTGATATGTTTTGGGGGAAAGATGATGAGGGACACGAGCCAAACCAGGATTAGCACAATGAGCGTCGAAATCCCTACAATCTTGGCGAAGCGTTTCATGTTTTTATCCTTCTCATTGGGTGACCGATTGTGGATCAAACAACGTCAGGCTGACACCGCCGAGGTTGATTAAGAAATGGTCCTCGCCGACGGGATGGACGGCTGTCAACTCCGGGTCGGGTCGTCGTGTAGCCCCGGTGAAGATTCGAGTCAGCTCTGTAATATCTGTGTCTATGGCGAAGATGGCGATTTCACTCGATGTGTCAAATGGAACAACGCTGGCTGGCCTTGTTTCCGTCTGAACTACGGCGTAAACACGATCATCGAGTGCTTGCAGAGATACCTTGCCTTGAATGATGTTGTCATACGACCGTTGCCAGTGCAGTGTGCCATCCGCGTTCAACGCAATGAGGCACTTATCTGAATATCCCATATGCGCCAGCAGTATACCACCGTCGGGCAAAGTAGCTATATCTCCGTATTTCAGAAAGCCTGTGGGCAACAGGTACGAACGTTCAACCGTCAAAGTCTCTAGGTGCAGGCGGTATACACCATCTGCGTCGTAAACCCAAATCTGATCCTCAACGGTGGCAGGGCGTCCCTTGAGGAGGGTATCCCAGTTCGTTGCACCAGACTCCGTTATCGTCCACAGTGAAGCGGCTCTGCTCAACAACGCAACGACCAGAACATCGTCTCCCAACGCCCAATATTGTGGCGTCCCAATGGACTCATGTTCCCACAATTGCTGGCCTGTTGATGAGATACCAAACATCTGCCGCATGAAGAAAACCGCTATACCGTCGCCGGGCAGGGGCAATAAGGTGGAGAGGCCCGGCGTGCCGAGTTTGATATCCCACAGCGGTACCAAAGAGCGCTCAAGATTGAGAGACGCGTTTTGGGTATCTTCATCACCCGGTGGATCGGGGATGCCAAAGGCACGCAATGTACCATTTCGCTCGGCGACGTAGATCATCGAACCGTCAGCGTTAACCATGCCGGTAGCCGACGTCGTCGAAATGGGCTGGCGCCAACCTATGCTACCATCGGAGAGATTGATGCCCAGCACATCCGTGTCTTCCAGAATGCCGAATGTGCCGTCACGTAATTCTCCTAAACTTTGCCAGGAAGTGGATGTGGTGGATTGTGTCCAAACGACGCCGGGTGAGGTCGCAATCCGGTAATCCCAGATAAACTGTGATGGCGGTTCCCAGCCGGCAAGGAGTGGGTCGCTGCCCCAGTATCCCGGCCCCGGACGATCTGGCATGTGCGTGCGAATCTCAAAGTGGAGATGCGGTGCTCCGCGCGGGCGGCCGATCTCGCCAATAACATCGCCGCGCACCACGCAATCCCCTGCGCGGAGGACGACACTGGGTGGATCAAGATGTCCATAAAAGGAATAGCGATAGCTACCATCGGGAAAGGTGTGGCGTATGACCACTGTACCTTGATCGACACCCCAGCCGTTCGGCGCGGCGTAGGTTACCTGTCCATGGCCGATGCTGTGGACGGACACCCCAAAGTTCGCATCCTCACCCAGTAAACGCCACCAATCCTCGCCAGCGTGATACCCCTCAAAGTGAGGGCGGTAGTCGCCGAAATCTTGCCCACCTACCGCGACGTGCTGTGCATCGGGGGGATCCAGAGAGAAGTCGAGCACATCGACCACACCGCAAGGCGCGCCGGCTTGGGGTGTCGGAGCAAACAAACGTCCGCTGCGTCCGTCACCAGATACCGACACCGGCTGCGCGATGGGGGTCGGGGTGGGCGTCGCAGACGGTGTTGGGGTCGCGGTGGGCGTAGGTGTGATTGTTGGTGTCGATGTCGGCACGTGGGTTGGTGTAAACGACGGCGATGGAGAAATGGCTGCAGGCGTATTCTCAAGAACCGGTTGCGTTTGCCTGCAACCGGTAAGCAGTATCAGCGTTGCGATGATAATGAGTGTTCGTTTTTTCGTCATCTACGCGCCTGTGCTACCATTTGGAGGACATCCTCAGTGCTCATCCTCAAACACGACAACCAGCAGGCCACTCCATCCATCCGCAAGATAAATGAACTCACCGTCGATGAAAAGGTTATGAACGGCGCGAGTCCGACTTGATCCACCGAACTCTGCGATTTCATAGGGTACAGCCGGGTCACTCATGTCTAGTACTTCAAGTCCGTCACGGTTATCGGCAACGTACAGTCTTGAGCCAGTCGCCCAGACACCCAGCGCTTCCCCTTTGCCTCCATCGAAGAATGTTCCAATCACGCGAAAGGCTTGATCGCCTGTGGTATGGATGATCTTGATGCCCTGTCCATGACAGGCTACATACAGCCAGTCTTCACCCACATAAACATCCTGAACACCCTCTGTACCTGAAACGGCTCTGATCATCTCAGGAGAATGTGGGTCCGCAACGTCTATGATCTCTAGCCCATTCTTAGAATTTGCCAGATAGATCGTGTCACCGACAAGTTCAAGCGCAACGCCATCGCCGCCACTGTTAAGTTGTGCGATCTCTGCTGGTTTGTGTGGATCACGCACATCCAGGATTTCTAGGCCATCTGGACCATCGGCGACAAATGCAAAATTGCCCGCCACGTGTACCTGATTAGCCATACCGCCGTCATAGTAGTGCCCGAGTATTTCGGGATTGGCAGGATCACGGACATCGGCAATGAACAGCCCTTGTCCGGCTCCAGCAATATAGGCCAAATCCTTCAATACGAAGACACTCATTGTGAGTTCTCCAATGGAGATAGTTCCTTCCTTTCGGGGTTTCCGTGGGTTTTGCACATCAACAATCACGACGCCGTCGTTGTTGGTGACGTAGGCATAGTCGCCTTCGACATAGACATCATAGGCTGCACCTACACGCACCTGTCCTACTTTGTACACGTTGGGTCCGGTGGCACCTAGACATCCACTGCACACTATCACTAACGTCATTATTACACACAGAACTGCGTACGTCTTCATTTGATTTACAAACCTCACGTTATAGTTCACTTCTGCACGGCGGGTAGAATGTAGCGCGTGAGGATTTCTTCTGACGGATCCTCAGAGACGTAATTGCCACCCGTGAAAACGACGACCATCTCTAAATCGGGCAACACAATGATTCTTTGCCCGCCCCATCCCTCCGCAGAGAACGCATCCACAGCGGTGGATCTTACGCGATAGGTTTCCAACCACCACTGGTAGCCATAGTCACTCGTCGATGAGTGGGTGACGTGCTTCTGCGTGGATTCGGCAATCCACGCCTCCGAGACGATGCGCTGGCCTTCCCAAACGCCACCGTTCAGGCACAATTGGCCTAGCTTTGCCATATCCCTGGGCCGCAATTGGAGGTCACCGGAAGCGAAGACCATATCATCGTTGATGAATTTCCATTCATAGTCGCTGATACCCAACGGCGCAAACAGGTATTTTTCTGCGAAGATGTCCATTCTTTGGCCAGTAGCGGCCTGAATGATCTCTCCAATCACGTTGGTGTCGCCGCTGCTGTAGTGGAATGTTGAGCCAGGAGTATTGACAATGGGCTTGGAAAGGATGTGCGCGATAGGATCATCGACGATATACAACTGCACGATGTCGTTTTGCAGATCGCTGAGGGGCATTTCCGCACCGTTCCACTGCAACCCGGATGACATGGTGAGCAAGTGTTTCATTGTAATGGTGTCTTTCTCTGCGTCATTCAGATGGGCGTGTTCGGGGAAGAAGGCGAACACTTTCTCATCCACGCTCTGAATCTTGCCCTGATCCAGGGCGATGCCGACCAGGATCGAGGTGACGCTTTTGGTGACAGATGCCAGGTTGTGGCGCGTCTCCGGTCCGTATTCAAGGGCGAAGCCCTTGAATTGCGGGCTGTCGTAGTCCCACTCGTAGCCGTCAAAGTATGCCTCAAAAGCCAGTTTCCCATCTTTGACGATGAGGATGCTGTCCACATTCTGATATCTCTTATCCTGGATACGCTCGACAACTGTGCTGAGCGGCGACTCGTTCAAGCCCACGTCGGTAGGACTGGCTGTCTGCCAGCCGTCACCGATCTGTTTCGATGACGGCTGCGAGGTGCAGGCCACCAATCCTATGATGCAAAGTAAAACGAACCATAATCTTGGTTTCATATTCCGCCTCCGCGAATTTCACGACATCGGCTCAGGTAGATGGGGCGTCTCCTCTCAACGTGCATTTTTATAGCAATTTATGCGTATGACCTTACGACTATTCTGTTTTTGAGAATTTGAGGTTCCGCACACACGCACCAGAGACGCGTAGACCGGTGATCGCGTCATGTGCATCACGCTCGAAAATTACCAGATAAGCCGTTGGATAGCTCATCAGAGGACCCCAGTCGTCGCTGAAAGCATCGCGAAACAACGGAGAGAGTTTGCTATCCACGTACTTGCGGCGTTGAGCCACCAGGTGATCATCCTCGATGATCAAAGTCCAGGTGATGTCCAGTTCTGGGCTATAGTATCGCCCCACATACTGCGTCAGCTCGTCAGGCGTAGGAGTGCAGGTTTCAACACGATCATAGTCATACTCACCGGAGGACGTTATGGTTTTCATGCTTGCCACAGTGCCGTGTTGCGGGATAAACTCAACATGCGTCTGAGATTCTACTTCAAAGAAGAAAAGTGTGTTGCTCAACGGAAGCAGGTCAAGTCCCTGGTACTGAAGCCGGTTGCCACTATACGTTACTTCGCGAAGGGAGGCACGCTCGGAATTGAAGTACTTGCCCACATTTCTTTGGAGTTGGTCCGCGCTTAGCACAACGACGCTTGCCTGATCCGGCTGCACTTCCGTTTCCTGTACCGTGCCCCCTTTGTCCTCCAAAAACAAATCGGCCACTTTGAGAGCGTAGTCTCGCATCTCCCACATAAAGTGGTTGAACAGCACGACGACGCTCATATGCAGTTCGGGGAAACGTACCATCCAGGAGCAGTGACCGCCATGCTCTCCGCCGTGCTCGACTACTTGCCATCCCCGGTGTTGGTGCGCCGGCCCGACTTGCAGGCCAAAGGCATAGTCCAATAGACTGCCATCGTTCAGCCATCCCGGCTGTACCACACGTTCCAGGATCGCAGGCCCGCCGACCTGTCCGGTGTAGAAGTTCTCGTCCCACTTGGCCAGGTCTTG
>JAFGSL010000583.1 GCA_016934645.1 Anaerolineae bacterium | reverse complement strand
CTCATTGCCGGCTGAGATTGTCCAGTTTGATCGCTATCTTGAGCAGGGCGTGGATGTGCTGTATCTTGGCGATAGCACGCTTTTACTCCCCTTCGGAGAGGTGACCACCGGGGAGATCCTGCAAGAGCTTCTGCCCGACCGGCGGATCGGGCAGGTGGCCCATCCCGCCTATGGCCTCGATTTGTTCTACGACTACGCTGCATATGTGGATCGACATGGGGGTTGGCCGACTACACTCGTTCTTCCGATCAACCTTCGTTCGTTCTCCGCTGCATGGGATATGCGTCCGGCATTTCAGTTTGAGAAGGAAAGCAAGATACTCGCTCTGGGACTGCCCTGGGCAAGGCTTTTCTTCAGACCATTGGATGTGTTTGGTTTCTTTCGGCCATCGATTAGCCAGCAAGACTTTCTAAACACGCCGGTCTACGATGGCGACGTACGCGTCGGGTACGTCAGGGATTTTGAGATGCTTGCGGCCGACGAGATCTTGCAGGAAGGATCGGAGAACGCCTACCGCGAGGTCAAGCTGGAAGATGAGGAAACCGCACAGGCCGTGCTCACCTACCACTATATGTTCAATCTTGAGCCGGATCACCGCAAGCTGGATTCGATGGTCGCGGTGGCGGAACTCGCTGCTAGGCACGATGTCAACGTGATCTTCTACATCACACCCATCAATGTGGAACAGGGTGAACGCTTCCTGGGGCCTGCGTTCCGTGAACGGTTTGCTGCTAACATCCAGGTTGTGCTGTCTGCACTTGAGGCTGTCTCGCCGGATAACGTGACGCTGCTGAACCTGGCCTTTGACCTGCCGGCCTTCGACTTCACGGACTTGGAGCACTTGACCGAGACCGGCAAGGAGTACGTTGCTGAGCAGATCGCGGTGGCGATCCAGGACGAAACGGACGCAACCCTATCAACTGCACCAGAAGTAACGCCAACTGCAACCGCAGCGCCGACGTCGTCCGTCCAGACGCCGCTGCCCACACGTGTCCAAGCTAATCCGACAGCCACGCCGGTGGCGACGCCAACAGCGACGCCGGTAGCCGAAGTAACAGCCACCCCTATGGTCACTGGCGGCGATGTGACAGAGGTGAGTTACATCGAGCGATTCTGGCCGTCAGGCCCTTATCCCGTGGATTTGTACCGTATCACGTTCGAGACCGTGGATGAGTTCGGCCAGATTGTCGAGACACAGGCGGATTTGTACATCCCCTACGTCGAGACCGAGGAGGCTTTTCCTGTCCTGGGCCATGCCGCCGGTACCACCGGCGTCGGTAACGGTTGCGCGCCGCTCGATGAACGGGCTACAGGACGCAGTTGGGGGAGCTATCACGCCCATTCACTCGCCTATGCCGCGCAAGGCTATATCATTGTTTTTCCCAACTGGCTGCACTTCGAAGATCCGCAACGGATTCATGGCTACTTTGTGGCCGAATTACAGGGTCACACGCTCCTCGATGCGGTTCGTGCAACCTACCGTTTCTGGGATCTCAATCAAGCGTTGGATACGCAGGCTGAGCCGGCTCAGGCCGCCTTTATGATGGGCTATTCCAGTGGCGGACACGCCATCTTCGCGGCCAAAGATCACGCGCAGGCCTACGCGCCTGAGCTGCCGGTCGAAGGCGTGATCGGCTTTGGTGCGGTGACAAATCCCGGACTCTTGTTGCAGGAAGACCCGATTTTCGGTCCCTATCTCGTCTATGCCTATCGCAACTTCTATGGGGAAGAGATCATTGACCCGGCCGAGGTCTATTTGCCGCTTTGGGTGTCGGATTTCGAGGGTGATGTGCTGTCCACGTGCGTGGATCAGATCTTCTACTACTACTCGCACAGCGCGCGGCGTATGTACGAGCCCGAATTCCGCGAGGTACTGTACGACGGTCGGCTGGCTGCTGTCTATCCTGAGTTTGCCGAGAAGCTCGCCGCAAACACCGCCGGACTGGGTGGCGGCACAGACATCCCGGTGCTGATTCTGCAAGGCACGGCCGATACCGTGATTACACCGCCCAGCCAACAGGCTTTTATGGACCAGTTGTGCGCGCTCGGTAACTCGGTGACTATGTATGAGTACGAAGCCGCAACTCATGCCGATATCCGGTGGCGAAGCTATGCTGATGTGCTCGCCTGGATGGAGGACACCGTTCTGGGAAATGCTCCTCGTTCCGATTGCCCACTGTCGGAGTAAAAACATGATTGAGGTGGAAGCCCATGGCCTTTAATTCTCTCCCTTTCCTGGCATTTCTGACCCTTATTGTGGTCGCCTACTGGCTGCTTCCCCAGCGTTTCCGATGGGTGTTGCTGCTGGTCGCCAGCTATGTGTTCTGCGCTACCTTTGCGCCACAGTTTATGATTTGGCTTGCCTTGTCCACTTTGATTGCCTACACTTTGGCGAGAGTGATGAAGGCCACGCCCGATCCAGGTAAACGCAAAGTCCTGCTTGTGTTGGGTATCGTCAGCAATGTGGGCTTGCACTTTGTCTTAAAGTACTTGGACTTTGGTGTTGACACCTTGCGAACACTATTCGGCTACGTGGGTATCACGCTTCGGGTGACTGCGCCCACCCTGTTGCTGCCGGTGGGGATCTCGTTCTACACGCTCCAGTCGATCAGCTACTTGATCGATGTGTTTCGCGATGAAATCGAACCTGAGACGCACCTGGGGCTCTTCGCGCTGTATATGGCCTTTTTCCCCAGGCTGGTCTCCGGACCAATCGAGCGAGCCAAACATTTGATCCCTCAGTTCCAGCAGCCCCATATCCTTAACGCTTCACGTCTGTTTAGCGGACTGCAACTTGTGCTGTGGGGAATGTTCAAAAAGGTGGTTATCGCCGATCGGCTTGCCGTCTATGTCAATGCAGTTTACGGTGATCCGGGTGGTCACGCCGGTTGGACGATTGTGATCGCGATACTATTCAGCACCGCGCATATCTATATTGACTTCTCCGCCTACTCGGATATCGCCATTGGCGTGGCTCGTCTATTCGATCTTGAGGTCATCCAGAACTTCCGGCAACCCTACCTGTCATCGTCGATCACCGAATTCTGGCGGCGTTGGCACATCTCGTTCTCCAGTTGGCTACGCGATTACATGTACATCCCGTTAGGTGGCAACCGCGTGTCCCCATGGCGTCAAGACCTGAACGTCCTCATCGTCTTCGTGGCCAGTGCATTATGGCATGGGGCAACCTGGACTTTCGTGTTCTGGGGCGCTTTGCATGGCATTTACCTTATCCTGGAAAGGCGGAGCAAAGACACGCTCGATCGTATTGCGAGTGCTCTGCGCCTTGAAGACACAGCCGTTCGAAAGATGATGGGTACGGTGACGATGCTTCTGCTGGTCAGTTTCTCTTGGATATTCTTCTATGCCCGATCTATCCCGGATGCACTGCTTCTCATCCGCAATCTGTTCCGCTTTGGCAGCGGGACAGATATCTATGCGCCGTGGGCCAGCCTGACGGATGCCCCCGTTGTTGAGATGGCGCTGGCGTGGGGATTGATTGGATTGCTGTTTCTTACTCACCTGGGCCGTGACGGACGACCGTCTTGGGTCTCTGTTATGACCGGCAAAACCGGCGTTCGCTGGGCAGTCTATCTGCTTTTAGGGTTGGCCATTATGAACCTGGGGGTGGCGAATGAGCTTCCCTTTATCTACGCTGGGTTTTAGAATGCTGAGTCCAGGTGGGAATCTGATGAGGAACAAGACGACACGATTTTTGTCGGTTCGCCCACTTGGTGGAGCACGATAGCTCCGCCGGTCGCCACGTTTCTGGCGGAACACGATTTTGCTTGACAGCCTACCCGACCAAGGTACAATGTGTTTGATTTAGAGGAGATATACGATGCGCACTGAAGTTTTACCCCAAATTCAACTACGCGATCTGGATCGCGTGGCTGGTTTTGCTTTGTCGCAGTGCGCCTGTTAAATAGGATGTAATCGAGTTTTTTCTGACCGTGGGTGCGTTGCGATGCCCACGGTCTTTTTTTTGCTGTGTTGTGAGGCCGTGGGTATTATCCACGGCCTTTTTCATTAGGGCCTAACCACGCAAATTTTTTGCCCAACGAGCAAGAAACGGGCGTCGAGGACCCTTTTGGTTCCGGTTTATCCGGGTTAGGAGGATTGCTTGAAGAAGTTGCTTTATCGCCATACTACTCGCGCCTGATCGGGGACGACGCCAAAGCCAGTGCGGTTGAACACACACTTACCGGTGGAAGGTGGGGAGGCCTGCCTTACAGTGGCCGATATAAATTCACAAAGTCGGTCGTGGTCCGGATTCGGGGTTATCGCCGGGATATAGCCCGGTGATAGCCTTGATGAAGCTGGAACCGGAAGTAATCGTTGAACTCAAAGGAACGACGGTGAATCTGTCCCTGGTTCAGCCAAGCCTGGAGCCTTGTTAGGAAGAGGAAACGGAACCCGACCCCTTGATTTGACCATCAAATCAATTCAAGGAGGTCGACGTGAGCAGGAGAAAAGAAAATACAGGATTTGTGTGTGGGTATTGCGGCCGGGAGGTTGCACCGGTGAATAACGGAAGCTATCGCAACCACTGTCCGTTTTGCCTGTTTTCAAAACACGTGGATAAGTTGCCGGGGGATAGAATGAACGATTGCCAGGGGGTGATGGAGCCGATAGACCTGCGGCAGAAATCCGGGAAAGGATTTCAGATCGTTCATCGCTGTCTCCGCTGCGGTTTTGAGAGAGCCAATAAGGTGGCGGAAAATACGATACAGCCGGATGATATAGAGAGGCTGATCGAGCTATTCTAGCAACAAAGGAGTAATCAGATGAATTTGCTTGAGATGATTGACAGAATCAAGATACCAGAACCATGGTCAGAGGGCGAAAAGATTCCCTGGGACGAGCTGGGCTTTAGCGAGCGCATGCTCAAAGAGCATCTATCGCAGGAACACGACGCGGCCAGCCGCCGCTTTGAAAAGATCGACGCACACGTCGATTGGATTCACCGTGATCTGCTGGGCGAACGTCCGGCGCGCGTGCTCGACCTGGGCTGCGGGCCAGGGCTGTACGCCAGCCGCCTGGCCCGGTTGGGGCACACCTGCAAGGGGATCGACTTTTCCCCGGCCTCGATCGCCTACGCGCGGACCAAGGCGGAGAGGGAAAGGCTCGACTGCACCTACGTGCATCAGGACATTCGTATCGCCCAGTACGGCACCGGTTTTGATCTAGTGATGTTTATCTTTGGTGAGCTGAATGCATTCCGCCCGGAGGGGGCGGAAACAATCCTGTGCAAGGCGTGCGATGCACTGGTCGACGGCGGCGTGCTGTTGCTGGAGGTATCCAGGTTCGAGTCGCTCGAAGCGTGGGGTAAGAGCGGATCTTCCTGGTACACTACCCCGACCGGTTTATTCTCCGCCCGACCGCATCTGTACCTGGAGGAGAACTTTTGGGATGAGGAACAGAACGTCGCCGTCAGGCGCTTTTACATCGTGGACGCAGAGAGCAGCGAGGTGACACCCTACGCGATGGGTACGCAGGCTTACACGGATGAAGAGTACCGCGAGTTATTGAAACGATGTGGGTTTGAGAATATCGTGTTCCACCCCTCCCTGCCCGGCGGCGCGCACCATTTTCCCGTCGTCGCCCGCACGCCAGGGGCTTGAAGTAGGCATCACTTTGGGATAAACTGTTTAACAAAACATGACCGGTCTCAAAAGACCGGTCATGTTTTGTTATGCCACATCTAAACCATCTGTCTATAAGAGCACATGGTCGATCACCCGGAATGTTCGCGTGCGCGCTGAAACAGTGTCTTGACATCCCCCAGATGTGTTTGTGCCATCCGCAACCCGTTCCACAGCAGATAGCCTGCCACGATGACGGACCCGAGGATATCCACATAGCGAGTTACCGGATGAGCTGGCGCTATAGCAACGGCGGTCAGCGCGGTGACGACACACAGGTCCACACTGGCTTTGGCGCGATATAGGCTTTGCTGCGCCGCAATGACGGAACTGTATTGCTCGCGCGTCAAGACGGTGTAACGCCGCCAGAACCAGCCGTTGGTGATCAATCCCAGGACGGCAATGATGAGACCTGAGATCACTTTGCCACCCGGCTCATACGTGGACATTCTTGACAGGGCCACAATCGCCATAACAATGCCAGAGCAGAGCATCGTCCCGGCAACGCTTAAGTTGGCTGTATGCTCTAGGCGTGACTGATCTGCCTTGGTTAATGCCACATTCCGCTGAAGCTGGCGGAACACCCACCAGGAGAGGAACAAGGCCACCAGTTCCATGTCGCGCCGGATGAAATCGGCGAGTTGCGTTGAAGAGTGACTGGAAAGGGTGGCAAGTCCCGTTACCAATGGCCCCGGCGTGCTCAACAGTAACGCCGTCAGCAAAGTCTTTTCGCGGCTGGCAACCTGTTCTTTGGAAAGTTCTGTCATCTTACACACCCAAGAAAGAGAAGAGAGACATTAGGGGAAAAATCGCGAAGGCCGCCGAGAGCGGCACGGTGATTGTGTCCATTCCGTTGGGGGAGAACAATTCGACGATAGAGCACACCGGTGCGACGAGCGCCGCGACGACGATGCTTACATACCAGGGCCGGCCCGCATAGATCAGGAGTGTGAGGAATATGGATAACCCGGCTACAACGTACATCGCCAACGTGCCCTCGATCGTCTTCGTTCCTGCGACACGCGGATGCTGAATTTTGCGGCGCCCAAACTTCTTACCCACCAACGCGGCGGCGGCATCACCAAAGCCCCATGCCATCACCGCCACAACGGCGACGTACTGCCAGTCTATCCCCAGTAGGCCCCAAAAGATAGTGATCAGGAGCGCCAGCGACAGTTGTACAATGCCGAGACTTCTTTTAAACTCACCACATTCGCGCTCCACTGCAATCCGCTTGTATAAGGTGGAGTGTTCCACCAGCGCGAGAACCGGATACACGATGAGCAAAAACGCCAATGCAGCCAGAACTGCCACATACCATGTGCTGAATAAATTCAACAGGGGAAAGATAGATAGGACGATCACAAAGTGATACATCTTGCGTGCCACCTCAAAAGGTGTTTTGCTGTTCGCTTTGAGCAATATCAGCGGCAACCCAGCGACAATAAAGTAGCCTATAAACAAACCGAATCCAATCAAATCGTTATGCGGCATCACTATCCACTATCCTCCTGTTATGATTTCTGACCCAAATATAACTTTTTACTGATCCGATTGTATTTTGCTAAACGTTTGTACGCCTACGGGACGCCGGAGTAGCTTTAGTTTTTTATGACCAGATCAGTAAACGTCTATACGCTTTCAGGGAAGCCGAAATGGTTTGGTTTCATACGCACGGATCGGTAACCTGTTCGCCAGCGAAGTTCTCCGATATGCGGTTGAACACGTTTATAAAATAATCTAATTCAATTTGCGAGATACCTTGCACGGCCAGGGTAAAGATGTGATTGTAGATTTGCTCAACTGCCGGCCCAATCTCCAAAGCTTTGTCAGTGAGTAGAATCCGGTGAGCACGGTTGTCCTCCGGGTCACGCTGCCGGGTGATATAGCCCTTTTTCTCCAGTGAATTGAGAGTGCGGGATACGGCGGCCTTGCTGACATCCAGTTGTGCGACCAGTTGATCCTGCCCCATCGCTTGGCCCTGCGTGAAGAGGTGGAGTATGACATTGCCTTCAGCACTGCTCAGGCCGAGCGGACGCAGATTTTCATTGATAATCTGCCTGGCAGAGCGGATCATATTATGGGCATGGAGCCAGATGTCTTTAATTTCTGACAATATCTTCACCTGCTATTGTTCGTTACAAAAACAAGCCTGTATATTAGTTAGCGTGTTAACTAATAACCAAATTTTATCCTATTTAGTTAACTTGTCAACTATCCAATAGTACTACCAGGGATTTATCATTCTCGCAAGCCAAGAGACTTTTACATCCCCGGCCTTTAGGCCTAATTCTGAGTCAGGAGGAACCTGAGGTGCATCAAACCCAGAAGATGATAAGACCCTATAGGTTGCGACTGAGAGGGCAAAAGCACGAAGTGCTCCGAGAAAAAGATCTAAGCACTCTGTGCGGTGGCTATTCTTTAAAGGAGTCTTTGGCTTCTGTCCAGTGGAGGCCGAAGATAGAAATCCCTGTCAAAACGGCCATCCCAATGGTTAATGGAAGTATGGTGCCATTGTAGTTTTGGCCGATCACCGCGCCTGCCAGCATGGAAGTCAAGGTAGAGAGCGAACCGACGACTGCCGCGCCCAAACCCGCCAAATGTCCCAAGGGCTGCATCGCTAAAGCGTTGATATTCCCAAAAATAATGCCAATACAGAAGAAAGAGATCATCAGGTACACCATCAGGCTCCATAGGGGCGGATGTCCTGCAAGCACGATAGCGATGCCTAAAAAGACCATGGCCTGGCCAAATACGATTCGCAATGCCCACCGGACCAGTGTCCGCATCCCGTAACGCATCACCAGGTGACTGTTCAGAAAAGATGCCGTTCCCAACGACAGTGAAATAATCGCGAAGTAGATGGGGAAGAGACTGCCCAATGCATATTGCTCTTGAAAGATTTGTTGTGATGAATTCAGGTAGCCGAGGAAAACGCCTTGAATTAGCCCTCCGGTGATGGTGTAGCCCACAGCCGTGCGGATTTTCAGGATTTCTCGAATGGAATTTGCGATACGCTTGACGGAAAATGGGGCTCGGTTTTCCGGGGCCAATGTCTCTGGGATGCGAATGGCAAACGTGATCGCCGTGACCAACGCGAAAGCGATAAAAGCACCAAAGATGCCACGCCAGCTCGCAAACGAAAGAATGCCTTGCCCAATGGTAGGGGCGATCATAGGCACTAGGATGAAGACCGTCATCGCGAAGGACATGACCCGCGCCATTGTACGACCTTCGAAGCGGTCGCGTACGATCGCCAGCGAAACCGCGCGCGGTGCCGATACGCCGGTGCCTTGCAGGGTACGTCCTAACAACATCATGGGGAAGTTGCGTGAAAATATGGAAACCAGAGATCCGGCAATAAACACAACATATCCAGCATAGATACTGGGCTTGCGTCCGGTTTTGTCGGATAGGGGGCCGAAGAACAACTGTCCTACGGCTTGACCGAAGAAAATGAGCGAAACGACAAGTTGGCGATCATTTGCGTTGCTCGCACCCAAATCGGTGCCAATTTGGGCCAGGGCAGGCAACATCGTGTCAATGGATAGCGCCGTCAACGCCATCATCATAGAGATAATGATAACAAGTTCGGCATACGAAGGTGTTTTAGATTTTGTAGAAGTCACGTTTTTTAATTCCTAATTGTAAACCTTCCCAACGGCGTATACTCCGCGCCGGAGGACTTGAGCACGCTGCGGAAGAAGATGAGTTCTTCCACCGTCACGTCGCCCAGATGTCCCACCTCGACCTGCCGGAGCGCCTCTCCTACCGCCTGGGCATTCTCGCGTGAGACGCGTCTGCGGATGCGGCCGAGCGTCAAATGCGGAGAAAAGCGCCGGTCTTCAGGCTGAAAGCCGACGTTTGCCATAGCTTCGTTCACTGCGCGGTGCAACAGCGCCAGTTGCCCGGTCGGTTCTTCCAGTCCCACCCAGATCACCCGTGGGCGGTTGAGGTTGGGGAATGCGCCCGCGCCCTTCACACTGAATGTAAAAGGACGCACGTTGCGTGCTACGACGCTCAGCGCCGCCTCGACAGGTGCCTGGCGCTCTGGGAGAATGTCGCCGAGGAAGAATAACGTCAGATGGATGTTCTCCGGCTTGACCCACGACACTGCCTGTTCGGAGCACTTGCGTCGTAGTGCGCGCTGGACATCGCCTAGTTTGACAACAACTTGGGGTGAAAGTGGGATAGCAATAAAGGTACGCAGCGTTTCAGGTTGCGCCATAAATCCTCCGTTAGTCTTTTGTCACATAGTCTCGTAGTTCGGTTGTTAGGTAGTTTAGTGGTCCAGCCTTTTGGTGGAACTACAATCGAATACTTGGGATACAGTGTCAGTTCTGGGTGACTGCTGATCGCTGACAGCGAGGTTGGCAGACCAACCTAGAGCCCTACTGCGCCACAAAATCGGGGATGGGCGCAGCGTAGAGCCGATTATCGCCAATCAGGTACAAAACGTGCGGCGTTTCGCTGATGGCGAGCGCTTCCAACTGCCTCAATGCCTCGCCCGAAAGCCGGAACTGGTGTTTGAAGTCGCCGCGCTTGTCGAGGACCACGATGCGTTCCTGCTGGGGATCGCCCAGGTAGATCATGCCGCTGTCGATCTGGGGTTCCACCGCCAGAACCAGTGGGTGGACGTTGGGATCGGGCAGATTCTGTATCTTGAATGATCGATCTTCCGTTCCCACAAAATAGGTGTTGATGGTGCCATCGCCCATTAGCAGGTAGACACGTCCATCGATCCCGATGTCCAAAACCTCGGAAAGGCGCGGTGCCATTTCTACAGCGAAGTATCCGCGCGCTGTGTCGTAAATCCCATTGACCGGCTGATAGGTGAGGATTTGGTTCTGCTGACGGTGAACCAAGTATAGCTTTTCCACAAAGGCACCCATGGCTGTGACCATCCCTGGCTCCAGTTCCCCTTGCAGGCGTTGCCGGGTGATGCTCCCAGGTCCTAGCGCCGGTTCGTAGATGTAGATGATGCCTCCGTCGCTGTAGATGAAGAGCGCCCCATCGGGGAAGCTGCCGCCCGGCTCCACCCATGCGAAATCGACAAGGTGATTGACGGTTTCGCCGTAGAAGGTCTGGCCACGTCTGAGGATAGGCGTGGGGACATCGGTCAGCAGCGTGAGGCCGTCTGCTTGTAGCGGTAAACCGATCACCTCATCGGCGGTTGGATTGAGGATGTAGACCCACGAACCGGCCACGAGCAGGCGGCGCGGCGCGGGTGCGACCCCCAGGTCGAGGAACAGGTGCGCGTCGAGTACCGCCGCGATTTCCAGCGCATCGACGGCATTCTGTGCCTCCTCCCTCAGCTTGAGGGCTTCATCGTTCTGGCGTTCCAGTGTGACGATGTGTGAGCTCAACTCCAGTAACTCTCTCCAGTCCTCGGCACTCTGGCTACTGAAAGCCTTTTCCCGCAACACGCGTGCTTCTTCCAGATATTCCTCCACGCGGGCGTGCCCGCCGGATTCGAAGTACACGGTCATGGTCACAAAGAATACCAGCAATAACAGTCCCAGCGCTAGTCCCCCCATTACCGTCGATTTTTCGGTCGGTGCGACCGGAAGCGCGGCTTGTTTGACCCCTTTGACCTTTCCGGGAAGCAACGAACGCAGCGCAAGCCGCAAGCGCGCGCGTTGCGCCGTTGTTGACCGCGAGCTTGAGACGCGCTTTTGTTGACGTCTCTCGCGCAGCGTGAGGAAAAATGCTTTGAGCCATTTGCCTACGGGAGGCAGCTTCAGTTTTGGCAGCGTCAAACTTGGCTGTGGAATCGCAGGTTGTGCTTGCACGGCTTCTTCGCGCAGGCGTCGGCGTTCAAGCCGCTTTTGCAGAAACACCGGGAGTGGGGCAGGTTGTTGTGCTTCTGGGATCGCCACTGGTGGAGCTACCACTGGAGCTGGTGTCACGGTTGCTGTTGGTGTGGTGGGAACAGAAACGGGCGGCGTGACGGTCTCTTCTGGGACAGTCGTGGGTTCTTTGACAGATGTTACAGGTGCTTTTACCGCATCGTGCTTGTGGAAAAGTCGTAGACCTTGATGTGGCTCGGGTTGTGGCGGGGGCGGAGTGACCGCTGATGTATGCACCATCACGAAACTGCCCGACGCCTGACCTTCGGCCATCGTCTGCGTGATGGCCTCACCAATCTCTTCAGGACCAAACGCGGCCAGTGCCCCTTTCCACCGTTCGCGGGGCTGTGATTCTACCGCTGGGGTCGTGCCAAACAGGAGCGTAGCCTGATCTTCTAGCAGAGTGTACCCGATGTGGATGACCGGCGGCAACGAAGCTCCGAAGGGGGTGAGCAGCCGTTCGCGGCGTGGGAATAATTCCACGTGATCATCGGGATGGCGGACAAATGCATATCCGGCTCCGACCTGGCCGAGAAACAATTCGGCGTCAGCAAAGACCGCACAGGTGATGCTGCCCGAACATTTCGAACCGGGCCGGGCTTCGGCGTTGGCATATACGAGGTGGCGGTTAGCCTCGGCGAGCGCGCGGCGTAGCCGAGCTACGATGCTGCCCGACGAGGTCCAGTAGGTGCTGGCGGTCAAAACGCGCAGCTCGCGGCTGCGGTGGGCTAGTTGTGGGATAAGGTCGACCAGGATGACCAACTGCTCGCCGATGCCATCTGGCGTTCCTGGTGGCGCAGCGACGACCGCAGCCTCTGGGGTAGGGTGCCGGCTGCGTTGCCCCTCGTGGAAGCGCAAGATTTCGCTGTAGCGTTGCATCATCT
>JAFGSL010000582.1 GCA_016934645.1 Anaerolineae bacterium | reverse complement strand
GGTCGAGGGCGTGGTGTTGGAAACGCTGCTGGAAAAACTCTTCGGCGTGGATCGCACCGGCATCAGCAGCGTGGATAGCATCACCCGCTTTTACGTCCTGTGGCGCTTCGCCTACCGCCACGCCGCGATTGACGCGGGGGAGGCCATCGTCTTCGCCTACCCGCAGCGCGTGGAACTCGACGGCCCCGGCGGGCTGTCGTCGGGTAGCAATCCGCTAGTAGAAAAGCAGCGCAGCAAATACTATCTCCGCGACTTCACCGAACGCGCCGATGACGAAGACTTGGGGAAGCCGCATGCCGGTGAAACCGCCCCGTTGATCGACGTGCTGCACCGGGTCCTCTGGCTGGTGGAGAACGCGCCGCATCACATCCCCGCCTACCTGGACGAGGCCCGGCCCGACATTGAACGGCTGCGCATCGTCGCCCAGACCCTCGCGGGGCAGACGCTCGCGGGCAACGGTAGCGGCGGCGGTAAGTCACTCGTCGCCGCCACGGGTGCGGAAGCTGCCGCGCTGCGCAAGTTGACGACAAACTGGCGGACGTTGATTGAGGAGCGACGGAGCCGGTTGTTGTGAGAGCGCGTAAGCCAGAAACAACTTTCGGATAGAGCTATCACGTGAATATTGTTGTTTATAGACGGTGGAGATGATTTTGTATGCCGGATCAGCCAATACCGAGTGTCGGAAAGCGCCTTTTGAATACCCTACTGCGTTTCATTTCTGGCATTCGCGGTAAGATTATTATGCCGTACCTCTTCTTGACCTTTACGGTTGCCGTGATCGGTCTCTACGTGGTGACGCGCCTGCTATCCAGTTCACTGGATGAGCGCTTCAACAATCACCTCTTGAATTCCGGGCGCGCAGTTCTAACTGGCTTTGCGCGTCAGGAGATTGATCATCTCGAAGCAGCCCGCACCTTCTCATTAACAGAAGGCGTGATTGAGGCTTTGCGCGAGCGCGATACAGAGACCTTGTCGACGCTTGTGCTGCCGGCGGCAAAAGTCAGGGGTGTGGATATGCTGATTATGTTGGATGACGAGGGTAATATGGCACTCAATGCGCTAAAACGTGACGGTCAGGTTGAGTTGGTGGAATATGATTTCAGGCCCAGCGATGTATGGCTCGTTGAGCGCCTTTTAGAGCAGCACTCCCCATCAGCCTTTGCACTCCGTGCTATCGGCGAGCATCCTGTGGACAATGAGTACTATTACTTCACTGCTGCGCCGATTGCCCTGGAAGAGGAATTTGTCGGTGTTGTGCTGGTAGGCACGACGTTGGACGTGTTGCTTCCTGACCTCAACGCAGCTTCGATGGCCGAGATCACTGTCTACCTGAATCAAGGCCAGGCTATTGCTTCTACATTCGCGCGTGGTATGTCGGCTGAGAACCAAGCTGCGCCCTTAACCGAACTTTCGATCCCACCGGGTGTTTACTCTGATATCCTGGAATCTGAGGGCAGAACCAGGATTGAGACTGTGGTTGTTGCTGGGCGAGACTATCGTCTTTCACGTGGACTTCTGGTGGTGGGCAATGACCGACTGGCCGTTTTCGATGTGGCTTTACCTTCAGACTTTCTCCTTGATTCGAACGCGGTCAACCGTAGCTCGTACGTTGTAGTGTTTGGATTGGCGATGGGGGCCGTTATCTTGTTGGGATACGGCGTGGCGCAGCGTATTACGCGTCCTCTGTTTACGCTGGTAAAAACCTCACAGGCTGTAGCCGAGGGCGATTTGAAACAGCGCACCGGCATACAGCGCAGTGACGAGATCGGGACATTGGCGACGGCCTTCGACCAGATGACAGAGCGCCTTGATGAGCGAACCACCACACTCAAAGAAACGGCCAGTCGAATGCGCTCCATTCTTTCCAGCATCGGGGATGGTATCCTGGTAGAGAACGTCGAAGGTGAGATCACTGCAGCCAATAAGGCGGCTGAATATCTGCTTAAAGAGATGTCCGCCTCCTTTGCGGCTGGAGCACCCCTGAGAGAACTAGGACGCGCTCACAAAGAAGAGAATGCAGCACTCAATCCCTGGTTGGTAGAAAGCCGCTACTTCCAACTAGGAGATTTCTTGTTTAGCGCCCATTCCGCGCTCATAGAAACGGATGAGCACGAACACTTAGGAACCGTGATTGTGATTCACGATATTACAGTGGAAGTTGAGGTCGAGCGATTACGAGAAGAGATTAAGGTGTTGAGGGAGTCAGCGTTTATAAGTATACCCTATGTCGCCGGTAAACCGCTCAGGCCGGGAAGCGAAATGTTTTATGGCCGCGACTTGGAGTTCGAATTTATCCAAGGACATCTGGGACAACCACCCCACCACAACCATATCGCGCTAATTGGCCCACCCCGCATTGGCAAAACCTCAATTTTGCAGCATTTACCGAGACGTTTGGACTCGTCGAAGTACTTGCCACTCTATATTAACTGCCAGTCTTTAGGCATTGACTTGGGTGTCCCGGCCTTCTTTCTGCAATTTGCACGCCAGGTGCGACGCAGTCTGGAGCGACAGGAAATTGAAATATCGGCCTTGCCCGATCTTACCTACGAAGATTTATCCAGTACGCCAGCTTTTACCTTCACCACCCAGTTTATGCCGCATCTCTACCGCTTGTCCGGAGAGCGCAGTTTGGTTCTGTGCCTGGATGAGTTCGAGGAGTTGGTCAGCAGAGTTCATCGTGGGCGTCTGGACGCACTGATCCTTGAATGGCTCTACGATTTGGCGCAACAAGAAGACAAAATTGCGTTTATCCTGGCAGGCTCGCGATGGTTGGTCGAATTAAGCAAACGCAACGATGCCGCTGCCGCCATCATCAACATGACGACCTTTCGACCGGTAGGACCACTTTCCTTTGACCTGACCAAACGTTTGATAGAAGAACCGGTTGCAGATATGGACATCCATTATTACCCTGAGGCCATCGAGGCGCTCCTGAAAGCCACCGGAGGATACCCTTATCTCATCCAATTGCTGTGTGGCCCCTTGATTGCGCACTACGACATAGCAGGACGGCACCTTATCACGCTCGGCGAAGTCCAGACGACAATTGAGACTGCCATCGAAACACCTCAACCGGGTTTCTTTTGGCAAGTTCTGACGTCTGAGCAAAAGCTCGTTTTGCTTGCCGTTGCCTTATTATGGCAGCAACAACATACTATCACACCCCACAGTGTGGAGACTACGCTCGACACACTCGGCATTGGGCATCGAGTATGGACGATGTCTGTGGACGTAATTCTCCATGAACTGTCGCTCTATTTCTTGCTCAATGAAGAGAGGGACCACACGGCGTACACACTGACGTTCGATTTGTTAGGAAGTTGGATACATCGGCATAAAACTGTGAACCGCGTCCAGGAGGAGATACACAATGCTGCCTAATCCCTATACTCACCTAGGCCGCCCTATCCGGGATTTCAAGCACTTTTATGGTCGCCGGCAGGAGTTGGGGAAATTGACCAACGACGTGCGCAATGGACAGTGCCTTTCGGTAGTGGGCATCCGGCGCATCGGCAAGACCTCGCTAGCGCGGCAATTGCTCGCGCCAGACGTGCGCGCATTGTATGAATTGGGCAATGAATTATTGTGTATTTACATTGACTGTAGCAGCGCGCCGTTAATGCAAAGCGCACCAGGCGAAATATACACCAGGATCATACAACTGGTTTGTCGTCAATTGAGGCAAGAGCGTCAAATCGAACTCGCGCGACCTGGCGAATCCTTGAGTTATTACGAATTCGAAGACTACATCCTGGATCTGCAAGATGAAGGAATCAGGCTCGTATTGCTATTGGATGAGTTCGAGTTGTTAGCCAGCAACCCGAGATTGGGAATTGACTTCTTTTTAGGGTTGCGCGCACTACACATCGAACATGAGCTGACTTACATCACCGTTTCGCAGCGTCCACTCATCGATCTTGAGTTTACTGAGGAAGAGATTTTTTCCTCACCTTTCTTCAATATCTTTGATATGGTACGGCTAGGCTTTTTCTCTAGGGATGAATCGCAAGAACTTATACGGGTTGCAGGAATCTTTTCTCCCAAAGATGAAGAATTTTTGATAGACTTGACCGGAGGGCATCCCCTGGCTCTACAGTATGCCTGTCACTTTGCCTTTGCCCAGTGGCAACAAACAGGTGCGGCCTTGACCCACACAGATCATTTGAATGTCTTGGATCAAACACAGAAAGCGATGGAAGCGCAATATCGTTCTTACTGGAACCATCTGACGATTGAGCAGAAGCGAGTCCTATGCGCCCCCGCCCATTTTTCGTTAGCGGGCAAACAGGATACGCCTATTACGAACTTATTCAAAGACCTGGTAACCTTGGGGTTGTTGGTCAAACGGCCCGATGATAGTTTTGGATATGCCGGACAGCTATTAGCTAGCTTTGTGCGACAGGAGATGAGCCGGGACATCTCCTTGCACGCATTGATGATTGGCGATTTAGTCGGACAGACTATAGGTCCGTATCAGATTGTTTCACGGCTAGGGCGTGGAGGTATGGCCGATGTCTACAAAGCGCGCCAAACTACGCTTGACCGCGACGTAGCCATAAAGGTGATGCTACCCCACATTATTACGGATGAAGGATTCAACGCGCGGTTTCAACGAGAAGCGCAAACGGCTGCCAAATTGCACCACAGCAATATTGTGCGCATTTATAATTTTGGTCAGGAAAATGACATCTACTATATAGTCATGGAATACGTCTCATCGGAAAATCTCAAAATGCGTTTGCAAGCCCTTCGCGAGCACGGCGAACGAATATCTGTTACGGAAGCAATCCGTATTACACTACAAATCGGCTTTGCTTTGCAATATGCGCACAATCAGGGTGTTCTACATCGAGACATCAAACCCGCTAATGTATTACTTTCTCCAAGCGGGACTGCTATCCTGAGTGATTTTGGCCTTGCCAAGCTTGTTGATAGTAGCCAGAGGCTTACCGGGTCGGATGTCATTGGTACACCGGCATATATGGCGCCGGAGAGAATAAACGAATCAGAAACGGTTGACCATAGAGCAGATATATATGCTCTCGGAGTTATGCTTTATGAGATGATTGCAGGACAAGTACCTTTCGATGCTGATACATCTGCCGCTATTATCTACAAACATCTGCTAACGCCTGTTCCTAACTTACGCCAATTCCGCACTGATATCCCGGACTACCTTGTTGCCGTCGTCGAGAAAGCCCTGGAAAAAGAACCGCAGCAACGCTATCGAACCGTAGAAGCTATGTTAGACGATCTGCAACGCAATTACAAAGTAGAAGAAGTATCGCTTGTTTCACAGTCCGGCATCCCACCAGACCTCTACGACCATCTGCTGGATACATTGCTAGCTTGCGGACCTTTCGCCAGCAACCGCGAACTACGGACAGTTTTTGTGGAGGCCCGATTACATCCATGGCGAGATGCCTTGCCTGAAGCTGATAATGCCAGAAATCGCGCTAGGGCTATTATCGATTTGTTGTATAACCAATATAATGACAAACATGAGAACGCTTTGGGTTTGCTATTGTATGTGTTAGCAGGTCAAAAAGATGCAACTGATGCCTGTTACCTGCATCTCACAGCATTGGCCCGTGAGATTGAAAGACTGTAGACAGAAAACTATGGATTTGACACCTGACCACATCACCGCCTTCCGTTACTGGATACAAGGCTACCCGAACTTCTACGAACCCATCGTCGAGGAATATTTCAAGGTAGCCGGCTACCGCGTGCTGCGCCGCCCGGCCCTGGTGCGCAAGCGCGATATCCAACACATTCTCAACGCGTTGTTCGACGGGTACAAGCGCCTGGGGACCGAGCTGGACGCCACCGCCATCCGCCGCTTTCTTGAAAAGCGCAGCCGCTTGCAGCCGGATTTCCTGCTCGAATACCGGGAGAAGCGTTATCTGGCCGAATTGAAGAGCTGGGGTGGTTCACGCTCCGGGCAGTTTGACCTGGCAACGGCGCAGGCGGAGTTCATCACCAAGTACCAACAAGGTGTTTTCCTGCTGGTCGATCAACTGGAGAGCGCGCCCATCGCCGGTAAGGTGCTGGTGGTCTCCGCGCGCAGTGAGGAACACGAACAGGTTTTGTCTCTGCTGCGTCGCGCCTACCAGACCTCGGTAGAGTTGCTGTATCTGGATGAACTCTTCGCCACGCCGCAATTGCAAGGCTTTATCGAGCGCCAGTTAGGCTACCTGGATGCGGCAGTGGCGGAACTCAAGCAGGCGTTAAAGATACCGGAGCGCTCATAACCGAGGAAAAGTACAGACGCGATACAGAAATCGCGACTACGCCCTATTTACGTATCACGCATCAAAAAGAGGTAACTTATGGCCGATACAACGCTCAAACCCTGGTCGCAGATTGTGCACCTCCACTCCGATGTCGAGGCCGGCGATACTGCTATCGCCACGTATGCCATCGACTTAGGCGCGCTCGTCGCCGGAGATACGCAAGTCCCCAAAGTCTACCGTGATGCTCATGCCTTCTTTGCCGCAACGTACCTGACCGGCCGCCTGCGGCGTTTGCTCGAAGACGTGCTGCGCGGTTTGGCTGAGGGCAAAGGCGACCGTGTGCTACAACTGCGCTCTCCCTTTGGTGGCGGGAAATCCCACACCCTGGCGGCCCTCTACCACTTGGCCCACCATCCCGAACTTATAGGAGACCTGCCAGATTGTGCGAACTCCGTTCGCCTAAAACCTGTCAGGTCTGTGCGCGTCGCTGTTTTTGATGGCGAGAAGTTCGACGTGCGTGGCCGCGTCATCGATGGTCAACCTGTACAAACAATGTGGGGCATGTTGGCCGCGCAACTGGGGTGTTACGACGTGGTGGCCCATCATGACGCCACGCGTGGCGCGCCGGGGGGCGATGTCATCGCCCAAATGCTCGGCGACCAACCGACGCTTCTGCTGCTGGATGAGGTCCTCAAATACCTGGAGCGCGCTTCCGCTGAGCCGGTGCTGGATTCTACTCTGGGCCGTCAGGTGCAGGACTTCCTGCAATCTCTATCGGTGGAAGTCGCCCGCGCACACCATGCCGTTATGGTCTATAGCCTGCAAGCCAGCGTCCGCGAGGCGTTGGGCAACCAGGCAACGTTGGATATGCTCGATCACTTGACCTCGCGAGTGGATGCCAAGCGCGAGCCGGTAACGGGTGATGAAATCCTGCCTGTCCTACGGCGGCGTCTGCTAGATCAAGACCCCGATCCTGCTGCTGCGACTGCCGCTGCGGCCACCTTTGCCACGACGATCACCAGCGCCCGTATGTCCCACACACTGGACGAGGCCGGCCGCCGCGCCGCCGCAGATGACCGCCTGGCCCTGCACCGGCGGATCGAAGCGGCCTACCCCTTCCACCCCGCGCTGATCGACATTATGACCGAACGTTGGGCTTCACTGCCCGATTTCCAGCGCACACGCGGCGCGCTGCGTTTTCTCTCCGTCTGCCTGTATACGCTCAAACGCGACGATCAGGCGCGCATCGTTCTCGGACCAGGCGACATTCCTATTGAAGACGAGGATGTGCAACATGCTTTCTTCACCGAAGTCGGCCAGCGCGAACCCTTCATGGCCGTGCTGCAACGCGACTTTCTGGGGCCGAACGCGCGCGTCAAACGCATCGACGAGCGCCTGGGACGCGAACACCCCGCCCTGAGCAACGTGCATCCGGCGCAGCGCATCGCCACGGCGATCCTGGCTTACTCCTTCGGCGGGCTGACGCGCCAGGATGAAGCAGGGGGTGAACCTATCGCTACCGGCGTCGCAGAAAGCGAATTGCTTTCCAGTGTCGTTAGCCCGGACCTGGATAGCATCACGGCGCAGGCCGTGCTCAAGGAACTGCGTGAACAATGCCTCTTTCTGCACTATGATGGCGTCCACTACGTCTTTAAGACCACCCCCAACGTCACGCAAATCCTGGAGGCAGAGGCACAGAATCCGAGCGTCAGCGAGGGAATTGACGCGGCTATCAGGTCCGAATTGGACAAACGCTTGAGCGGGCGTAAAGGGGCCATCATCTGGCCTGCTCACAGCGAAAAAATTCCTCACAAGGAACCCCGTTTCTTGCTGGCATATCTACCGCTGGACTTTGCCCAGCATGGCCCTGGTCAGCAGGAGCGTCTGGCCCTGGAGTTGTGCATGCAGTATGGCGACATTCCCCGCCAGTATCGCAATGGGATTGGTTTGGCTATTCCGGAACGCAGGCAAGTCGAGCAACTGCGCTCGGCAGCCCGCTACCTGGAGGCCATCAAGCGGGTGCGCGCCAAGCGCCAGCAGTATAATCTCACGACGCCGCAGATGCAGCAACTCAAGGAACGGGAAGGGACCGAAAATACCCGGTTTGAGTCCGCGCTACGGCAACTGTATGAGACGGTTTGGCTGCCGCAAACTGGGCGGCAAGGGCTAACGGGTCAATCAGCATTGATTTTAGAAAAGCTCACGCTGACCGGACGCCCCACAGCGGCTTCCGGTATCCACGAGCGGCTGATGGAGCTGTTGACCGACATCGCGCACAAGGTCTTTGTTTCGCTCACCGCCGACAAGATCGTGACGTTGATGCAGCTAGGCGCGGGATCGAATGCCTCACTCGCGGTGAATTTGGGGCAAGTGCTGGATTCCTTCTACGAAGTTCTGGACTTTCCTCGCTTGGCCGATGAAAATGTGCTCCGGCAAGCCGTCACCGCCGGTGTGGAAGCGGGCGTCTTTGGGTACGTGGGCCGTCCCGGACAGATTGAGGTCGGTCGCGCGCGTGAGGGAGGCCATTACTTCGTTCGCCCCGAACTGGTACAAATTGGCGTCGCACCTCCCGAAACGCAGATAGACCTGCGTGAAGGCGTGCTCGTTCTCCCAGCAGCGATTCAAGCCGGAGCGCCTGCGCCGGAAGTGGTCGACACGACAACCGGTGCCGTACAACCGAGCGCCGTCACAGTTGTCCCACCCGCCACGGAGGTTCCCGTGGTTGCGCCAGAACCGGAGCCTGGGTCGCCCTCTCCGCCAGCGCGCACCGTCGTGCACCTGGAGATGACCGTCGTCCCGCAGCAACTCTACCACCTCACCAGTCCTCTGATGAACCTGGCGCGGGAATCCGGGCATCTGCGGTTAGTTGTAGAAGCCCACAAAGCCGCTGGCTTCGATCCGCAGTGGTTGCAGAACGCGGTCTTTGAGCCGTTGGATGAGGCGGATATTGATGTGACGGAGTGATATTGGCTTCGGTTTTTCTATGGTCCGTCACATGCAGGCGATGATGGAGAAAAGCGGAAGATCGTTGCGAGTCGAGCCACCACGCTATATGGTCAACAGTCGGGGCGAGAGGATTTGAACCTCCGACCTCACGGACCCAAACCGTGCGCGCTAACCAAGCTGCGCTACGCCCCGAACAACTGAGTTATACCCGATTTGGCGCTTTCGTCAAGGCGCTAGGGACTGGTGAGTACCCAATCTCACCGCAGATCACGCTGAGGCCGCAGAGAGATATAAAAAAAGCTTTCTCTGCGCAACTCGTGCCGCGCACTTTGCGTCCTCTGCGATAAATAAATAAAATCGGTGCGTCTTGCAACATGTGGGTAATCACCAGACCCAAGAAAGGCGCTGGTTCTCCCATCCCGGCAACGAGGGACCGAGGTCGAGGGTACGCTGCACGTTTTGCCCATCCACTTGCATGATGTAGATAGCCCAGTTGCCATCGCGATTGCTCACGAAGGCAATGTGCCCGCCGTCTGGTGACCAAACCGGCAAGCCTTCGTCCGAGGCATCGAATGTCAATTGCTGCACGCCACCCTGTGGATTTAGCAAGATGATGTCCCAGTTGCCGGTGACATTAGTCATATACGCCATCATATTGCCTCCTGGCGCCCAACTGACCGCGCTGTCATTCTCACTGCCGGTCAACACTGTGCCGGGCTGATCGTCATCAGGGTTGTCGAGAGTGATGCCACACTTCCCTGTCGCGTCGCAACCGGTATAGGCCAGCAGTCCCGCTGCGCCCCACGCGGGTCCCCATCCCGTTGCCAGTTGGCGCGGTTCGCCGGAGCCGTCGGTGTTGGCGATGTAGATCGACCACACACTATCGACGGCGGCGTAGGCCACGCGGCGGCTGTCGGGTGAAAGTGTGGGCCAGGCCTGTCCCAATGGCGCAAGCAGTTGCAGCGGTACCCCTTCTTCTGGCAATACCATCTTCACCCCGCCTAAGACTTTGTCGCGGTAGGCCAGGCGGCCCGTCCCCAACTCCCACCAGGGTTGATCGGCCCCGGTGGCGGCACGCAGGATGCGTCCATCGGCGTAGAGTGCGTAGAGATCGTAGACATCGGTTGTGCTATTGTAGACGGGATAGGCCAGCCGCCCAGATGTAAAGCCAAGGATCGGCTGCGGGGTCAGGTGCGGCGTTGTCCCCTCCAGGGGTGTCGGCGTGGCGATAAGACATATTTGTGCCGCGTCCGTGCGCTTCTGGTCGATAGCAGGATCGGCGTACATGCGCAGTGCTTGCGTATACTGCATCTCTGCCGGGCACATCTCACCTTGCGCGACAAAGTAATCAGCGTAGGCCAGATAGGCCCGGTAAACACGCTGCGCCACGTCCCTGTAGCCGGGATTGGTGGCGTAAAGGGCTTCGAAGCGGTCGATGCACAACTCCCAGTCTACGCCCCAATAGTTGAGTGCGTCCAGGTAGCGCGCTGCCAGGTTGCGCTGGTTGACCGCACTCGCGTCCAGTGGGCGCAAAGCTATGGCCTGATCCAGATAAGAGATGCCGACCTCAAGCACTTCCTCTTCCAGGAATGCGATCCCGGCGTTATACAGGCTGGTAAAGAGCATCTCTTCGACCGCTTCAGGTTCGTAATCGGGGTCGAGGGCGCGCAGTTGGGTCAGCGTGCGGGCCGTTGCTACCCATTCGTTGGCCTCGAATGAGATGTGAGCCTGATCGAGGAGTTGTTCCGCCAGCGAGATGACGGCTTCGAGAGTGGGGGTGGGTTTGACCGCCAGGCGCGCGCGTGCTTCAGTGAGTCCCTGTTCCGCCAAGGCATACTGAGGATCAAGTTGCAGCACGTACTGGAACTCCGCAACCGCACGCTCGAAACGCCCTTCGTTGAGCGCCTCCAGCCCGGCAGTGTAGTGTTCTTGCACGACGTTTTGCCGTGCCGTCTGGCGGTCGCGCTCGCCATAGTACAGTCCTGCATACGCCGCTGCTGCCAGTACGCCAGAGAAGATTACCAGGGCAAGCAGGATGACGAGGAGCCGTCTCCACAGGTGAGGCGTGATCCGCAGGCGGAGACGCGGCTTTTCTTGCTTTACAGGGCGCGGTGTTTCTTGTTGCACAGGCTGTGGCTGCTCTACCTGCTGCGGTGATACCCTTTTCTCACGCTTTGCAAGACGTGGCATAGAGGGCAGTTTGAAACGCAGCGGTTTACGTTGGCCGGGTTTCTTTTCCGAGAGCAGGGTAGCACCGCAGTTGGGGCACAATAACCCTACCGTCTCAGGAAGTTCGTAACCGCAGTTTTTGCAGTGTGCCATACCCTGAAACTTAATCCCAGTGAAATTCTTCGAGGGATAGCCCACCGACAAACTCGCGTAACAAGGAGTTCTCCGGCACTTCTGTCGTCGGTACCGGAAGGAACCACTGTAGGAATGCAAGCAGCCGCTTGGCTTCGACCCACTGCCGTGAATCACGGTCTACCTGAAGCAATAACGGTTCAGCGAACGGTTTGAGGACGGAAAGTTCGTACACCAGCGCGGAGTTGAACATCACGTCGGCGTTTTCCTGGTACGGAAAGATGTAGCGCTTTTCGCCCCGGCGCACGCTTTCCCAACGGGCGATGGTCTCCGCTGCGCTGTAGCCCCGCGTACGTGCGTCGCGGGTGATGCGCCGGATTAGGCGGCTATCGGTCGTTGGTACACGATTGTGGCGATCGAGATTGAGCTGCGTCAGCGCGGAGACGTAGACATGGAACAGTGTCTCGGGTGGGAGCGCATAAACCAGTTTGGGGTTCAACCCGTGGATCCCTTCCACAATGATGACGCATCTTGCGTCGTGATCCGGTTTCAATTTCACAGTACGCCCAGGTTCACGTTGGCCAGTGAAAAAATTGAACTTGGGTAGTTGGACGACATCACCCCGCAAAAGCGCCTGGAGGTTGGCATTAAAGAAGTCAATATCCACAGCTTCAAGGGCTTCGAAATCGTAGTCACCATTCTCGTCGCGCGGCGTATCCTCGCGGTTGATGAAGTAACTGTCCAATTCCAGCGCGAAGGGGCGCAGACCATGGGCCAGCAACTGCACGCCCAATCGCTTGGCAAAGGTGGTCTTCCCTGAAGAGGATGGCCCGGCGACCAGCACGACCCGCACGTGCTTGCGGCGTTCCCAAATCTGGTGCGCGATGTCGGCGATGCGGTGTTCGTGGAGTGCCTCGGAGACCAAGATTGTTTTGCGCAATTCATTGCGGGTGATGATGGCGTTCAATTCACCAACGTTCTCTGTGCCAAGTAAGCGCAGCCAGCGACCATAGTCGCGGAAGACGGTGAGCAGTTGGGGATCCTGCTGGATAGGTTGCAGTTTCCTGGGTTCGTGCCGGCGGGGAAACTGCAAGATGAAACCATCTTCCCAACACAACAACCGGAAATACTCCAGATAGCCGGTAGAGGGAACCATGTAGCCGTGGAAGTAATCCTGGTATTCATCCAGAATGTACCATTGAAGGTAGTCTTTTTTGTTGCGTTCGCGTCCCTGGAACAGTTGCATTTTGTCCATCTCGTTGCGGCTTTGGAAGATGGTGAGCGCTTCTTCCAGCGGAATGCTGTTGCGTGCGATGGGAATGTCTGCTGCGACCATGTGCTGCATCTCTGTGGAAAGGGCGTCCAGTTCGGCCGGGGTGAGGGGTTCGCGATTACGCACCTCGCAGAAATATCCACCAAATGGCAGTGAGTGATCGACGAAGATTTCCACGCCGGGCAAGACACGCTGCGCTGCTGCCATCATCAAAAAGGAAAGTGAACGCCGGTAAATTCGTACCCCGTCGGAGTGCGCCAGATCGATAGGCTCTACGTCGCTGTCGCGCTTGAGGGCATAGCTCAACTCCCGCAGATGCCCGTTCACTAACGCTGCAATGAGTGGTGCTTTTGGGTTGGGAAATGCGACTTTGAGAAACGTTTCAACCGTTGCCCCCACCGCTCCTGCAAAGGTACGGTTGTCGGGCAACGTGACGTGTACGGTGGTACGCGGCTGTGCCGGTCTCACCTCTATCTCGCGCATACGACCTCCCATTCCATCGTCCATAAAACGCAAAATATATGCATCGCGTTTTGTGCATTACGTTCTACATTGCGGTGAGTATACCGGTTTCGGACATTTTGTAAAGGTATGACTAGCCATCGGACACTTTTCCAGAAATAGGGAAGCCAGTGAAAAGCAAAAGCCTCCGCGTTGGTCAAATGCCGATCCATCATATCCAAGCCAATGCAGGAAATGCTCAAATCGCGACAGTCTTTGCGATCGACCAAATAACGTAGACCATTCTTGATCACGCGGAAACCATAGGCGACAAGCCACAGAACTCGTATACGTAGCCCTTCCGGGAATCGTCTTGGCGATATGACTGAGATGCACAGAACGTCCCAGAAACAAGCCGACCAAGAACGGTGAAAAATACACAGCACCGGTCGTCATAAGCAGCGTGGGGATTCGCCAGACCATCTTGAAACTGGTGGGAACAGAGCATTTTAATCAGGGCTATGTTGAAGCGATCAAAAGGCTGGAAAGCAATCTTGCTTGTATCGGATTTCGATATTTCGTTAACAGGCCCATCCTAGAAGTGAATTCCTTGGAGCTTTTGCTGATAGAGGCACAATCGCCCAGGAGTATATCGCTGTTATTAAAGCTGCTGTGCAAGGTGCCGCAGAGACATCTGACAGAGGAAGCCAGATATTTGTAGTGGGGGTAGATGCTGCAAACCAGCATAACGTGGATACTGAGGAATTAATATGGCCGAGAGACCCGACGGCTGACTACAAAGATGATGTTCCATTGGAAGCTATTTCGAATCCAGAGCTTTGGAAAGAAGCGGAAGCATATTGGATGGAAGAAGACCCTTTAGCTTGGACCGCCTTTGTATGGCGAGTGGCTGTGCCACTCGCAGAGGGATTAGGGATAATTGGCTCTTGGGATAAAATAGGGCATGAAGAACAATTGGAGAAAATCTACAGGAGGTCGGCAACATGTCAGAAATAAAAATCACCGGGAAATATACTATCCCACCTGGCCCGGAATGGATTCACAACGCGGTTTTTTATCAGATCTACCCGCAAACCTTTTACGATTCCAATGGGGACGGCATCGGCGATCTGCAGGGCATTATCGAGAAATTGGATTACGTAAAAAGTCTCGGCGTGGACGGCATCTGGCTTAACCCTTTCTTTGCTTCGCCCTTCTACGATGCTGGCTATGATATCTCCGATTACACCCAGGTGGCCCCCAGATATGGCACCAATGCAGACGCCAAGCGCCTTTTTGATGAAGCGCACAAACAAGGGTTGAAGGTGTTGTTTGATTTCGTGGCCAGTTACACATCCATTGAACATCCCTGGTTTAAAGCATCCTGCAAACAGGAAAAGAATCCCTATTCCAACTGGTACATCTGGACGGAAAGCACCTGGCAACCGGCGCCGGAGGCGTTCAAAGACAAGTTTATCCAGGGGTATGCCAGTCGGGACGGGCAATTTATGCGTAACTTCTATTGGTGCCAGCCCGCGCTGAACTTCGGCTTTGCGAATCCCCAACGTTCCTGGCAGTCGCCGATGGATCATCCCGATGTGCTGGCGCTGCGCGAGGAATTGATCAGGGTGGTGCGCTTCTGGATGGACATGGGGGCAGATGGCTTCCGGGCGGATATGGCCGGCGCTTTGGTTAAATCAGAGAAGGTCGAGGGCGATGATCAGTTTTTCCGCACCCAGGAAGAGGGGACCAAGAGCTTCTGGCGGGAAATTCGCCACAGCTTCGATACCGAATACCCGCAAGGCTTTATGGTCGCGGAGTGGTCCTATCCCAAGTCGGCTTTGGGCCAATGCAATGGGCCAAAGAAGAAAACGCCGGTTTCTCCACCGCCGCGCCGGATAAGCTGTACCTTCCGGTCGACGACACCGAGGATTTCCCGAATGTGGTCGAACAGGAAAGCGCGCCTAGTTCCTTGTTGAACCGAGTAAAGGCACTCATCCAACTGAAAAAACAAGAAGGGGCTTTGGCCGCCTACGCCGAATTTGTGCCGCTCTTCGCCCAGGAAAACCGTTACCCCTTCATCTACGCCCGCGCGGCAGGCGATGAGGCGATTCTCGTCATCCTGAACCCGGCTAACCGGCCAGCGGAGGCCGAGTTTGCGTGTAATCTTGATCTGACCGGCAAAAAGCTATTGGCGGGGCAGGACTTAACGATGGCTGTGAAGGGCAATGCCTTCACGGTGTCTGTTCCGGCACAGGGGTATGCGGTTTATAAGTGCAGAAATATAAGGTGAAAAATACCACAATCCATAACCCGTCAGCAAGCCATCAAAAAAGGAAAACGCCTTCGCCGAGCCGCAACGGTTGGGATGAAAGTTCGGTCGCTATTCAAGTCCTCAGATGGAATGTTATGAATACCCCGATGCCCTTCACGGCTTTACACTACAGCCATCCGATGATACAACTGATGCGCTGGAGAAAATGGTGGCGTTTCTGAGGAAGTATCTCAGCGTGAAACGTGATGCGTGAAAGGTTTTTTCACGTATCACGCTTCACGCAATATCTCAAATAGAGGTGACAAAATGACAACCACTTTACAGCTCCGTGTTGAGCACGTTCGTGATACATTGGGCATCGGTACGGATTGCCCGCGATTGAGCTGGATTGTCCAGACGGATGTGCAGGAGTGGCATCAAAGCGCTTATGAAATCGCAGCATACAATGCGGATGGCGCGTTGATGCAGCAGACAGGGCGCATAGCATCCGATCAATCTGTATTAGTCGCGTGGCCCTTTGCTCCACTAGACGCCCGCGAGCAGGTCAGCCTGCGGGTGCGGGTGTGGGGCACGGACGGAACGGAATCGGCTTGGAGTGATCCCCTCCGTGTGGAGGTAGGCCTGCTGCATCCTGACGATTGGAGCGCCAGCTTTGTCTCCCCCAGTTGGGAGGAAGATACATCAAAGTCGAATCCCGCTCCCTATCTGCGCCGCGAGTTTGCGCTGGACAAAGCCGTCGAGTCGGCGCGCTTGTATATCACCGCCCTGGGCCTATACGAAGCGCAGCTCAACGGGCACGTGGTCGGCGATCACGTGTTTGCGCCGGGCTGGACGGTCTACGATCAACGCTTGCGTTACCAGACCTTTGATGTGACCGGTATGCTTCAGGAAGGGCCGAATGCCATTGGCGCAATCCTGGGAGATGGCTGGTTCCGAGGCCGGTTCGGCTTTGGCGGCGGGAGACGCAACATCTATGGCGAACATCTTGCGTTGCTGGCGCAGCTTGAGATCCAGTATACCGATGGCACAAGCGAACGCATCGTGACCGATGAGGCCTGGCAGGCCGCCACCGGTGCGATCCTGGCCAGCGATATTTATGATGGCGAAACCTACGACGCGCGCCTGGAACCCGTGGGCTGGGCTGAGGCCGGCTTCGATGCCGCTGCTTGGACGCCGGTGCGCACGCTCGAATGGGACTTGGCGACGTTGGAGGCTCCGCTTGGCCCACCAGTCCGCCGCATCGAGGAACTGAAGCCGGTTGCCATCACGCAATCGCCTTCCGGTAAAACCCTGGTGGATTTCGGCCAAAATCTGGTGGGCCGCCTGCGTATTCGGGTGCAAGGGGAGGCCGGGCAGGTGGTCACGCTGCGCCACGCTGAAGTGCTGGAAGACGGCGAACTGGGCACCCGTCCATTGCGCATTGCCGAAGCTACCGACCGTTATACCCTCCGGGGCGGGGCTATGGAAACCTGGGAACCACGCTTCACGTTTCACGGCTTCCGCTATGCCGAAGTGGAGGGTTGGCCGGGTGAACTGAACCCGGACGATATCAGTGCCGTCGTGATCCATTCCGATATGGAACGCACGGGCTGGTTCGAGTGTTCCGATCCGCTGCTGAACCGTCTCCACGAGAACGTGGTGTGGGGCATGCGGGGCAATTTCCTGGATGTGCCCACCGACTGCCCACAGCGTGACGAGCGCCTGGGTTGGACGGGCGATCTACAGGTTTTCTCGCCGACCGCCGCTTTCCTGCACGATGTGAGCGGTTTTCTCCAGTCCTGGTTGACGGATTTGGCGGTTGAGCAACGCAAGGCTGGCGGAGTCGTCCCGCTTGTCGTACCCAATATCCTCGGCCATGCCCCTGGCACAGCCGCCTGGTCAGATGCGGCTACCGTCGTTCCCTGGGTGCTGTACCAGCGTTTTGATGATATTGGCATTTTGGAAAACCAGTTTGAGAGTATGTGTGCTTGGGTTGATCATGTCGCCGCGTTGGTCGGAGAGCGCTATCTTTGGGATAAAGGCCCCCAACTTGGCGACTGGCTCGATCCGACGGCTCCGCCCGATAACCCGGCTCAGGCGCGTACAGATAGGGCAATTGTCGCCAGCGCCTACTTCGCCCATTCGGCAGAATTGATCGCCCGTGCTGCTGACGCGCTTGGGCGCGTGGACGAGCAAGGGCACTATGCTGCGCTTGCCGATAAAGCCAAGGCTGCCTTTGCGCGCGAGTATATCACCCCCGCTGGGCGTCTGATGTGCGATGCAGAAACCGCTTATGCGCTCGCCCTGGCCTTTGACTTCCTCCCCACCGCGGAGCAGCGCCAGCAGGCCGGGGATCGTCTGGCTGAACTGGTGGGCGACAGTGGCTACTACATCCGCACGGGCTTTGTCGGCACGCCCCTGATCTGCGATGCGTTGTGCAGTACCGGCCATTACCTCACCGCGTATCGTCTCCTGCTACAGCGCGAATGTCCCTCCTGGCTCTATCCAGTGACTATGGGCGCGACCACGATTTGGGAGCGTTGGGACTCGATGTTGCCTGATGGTTCGATCAATCCCGGTGAGATGACGTCCTTCAACCACTACGCCCTCGGCGCGGTGGCGGATTGGATGCACCGCACCATCGGCGGTCTGGCGCTTGCCGAACCGGGCTACCGGCGTATGGAGATTCGTCCCCGTCCGGGCGGTGGACTTACGCACGCCCAAGTCCGGCATCTCACCCCTTACGGGCTGGCGGAATGCGCTTGGAAAATCGAAGACGGCAAGATCGACCTGGATGTCATCATCCCCCCAAACACAACCGCGCGGGTTACGCTGCCGGGCGGTGATACGGAGCCAATCGAAGTGGGAGCCGGTTCCTGGCACTGGTCCGTTCCCTACCAGGATCCGGACGCGCGCGGCCCGCTCACGGTGGACGATCCGGTGGGCGAAATCATCCTTGACGACGACGCCCGTGACGCCGTTTTCGAGGTGTTGGATCGTGTCGGTGTGGTGGGTTTCCTCAAGGCAAGCCTTTTCCATGAGCGCAGTATTCCCCTGCGCCAGGTGCTCCACATGCTTCCAAACTACGAAGAAGCTTTGGCCATGGTGAACGCGGCCTTGGAAAATCTGTGATAGCTATGGAAATTATAGGAGAAACATAGTGAAAACCGAAGTGATTGAGCAATACGCACATACCTGGCGAACGTTTGCGGGAATCGTCGAAGATTTTGATGACGATGCCTGGCTACATACCGGAAAGGGGATCATCATTCCGGTGCGCATCGCGTTTCACATCTTGAAAGCCACCACATACTATCTCGAAGATGAAACCACGGTACTGCTCGCAGCAGGAAAGCCCTTCGACAATGACTGGGAGAGCGTGGAAGAGGAAGACTGGCCATCGCAAAACGACATCCTGGCGGGCATTGACGCATTGCAAGCCAAAACCGAAAAATGGCTGTCCGAGATGGACTTTGACGCCGAAAACAAGACCTTCGGGTGGGCAGGGGCGACGAAATTGGGGGTGGCGCTGTTTTTGCTGAGTCACACACTCTACCACGTCGGTGGACTCAATGCCTTCCTCGAAGAAAGCAAAAACGGCAAAGCGGAGGACAATTTCGTCCAGGCATTGTGAGTTCACACCGATCGAGGTCAGTAACCCTTACGAAGATTTTGCGCGAGTTTTGGCATGAAAGGCGTTCGCGCATAACGAAAATAATCGTGCTTCGCAGTTTCGCTCACAACCTAGGCAAGGGTGGCCGAGCAGAAAGCGCAGAGTTTTTAGACATTAGGGAAAAACTCGCACGTTAGCGGGCGGCGCAGAGACTTCAATGCTCGCCAGACTGCCCAGGAGCTGGGGGGAAAACAGATTCCGCCGAAGCGGTGAACGTTTCCCCCTGGCTGCCGCGGAGCGCTTGCCGTATCTGCTGCCGGTTCAAGTGTTCCTGCTCCCGCCACCACTCCACTTGCACGATCACTTC
>JAFGSL010000581.1 GCA_016934645.1 Anaerolineae bacterium | reverse complement strand
TAAAAATATAACTTCCCGTATTTCACGCTCGAAGCCCCGTCCCCGGGGCGCTCTGCGCGGGAACTTATTCTTTTACAGACCCTAAGATATGAAACTACCTTACCTCGCCCGTTGGCCCAAGCTTTGCTGCCCCTTGCTCCACTGCATTGATGCCGTCAAATAAATAGATCAAGTCGCCTATCTGTGTCAGGGTGTGGCCATAGCGCGGGCTGGGTTGTGTCCCGGTAAACGGTGTGCTGGCTGCGAAGAGAGCCGGGGTGCGCGCTTGTGGCGACTCCGGGGACAGCGCGGACGTCTCGGCTCGCGTGGGGAGAAGGGCGACAACCAAGATCAGTATCCCGGTTATTGCTAGCAAAACGGTCACCTACTTGAAAGCAAATCTATTTATCATTTTCTCCTAGTAGGTAAGCTGGCTCAATAAATCGATGTTATGGCATAAACTGGATCACCGTGCTGCTATATGGCGGCAGCACTGGAATCGGGCGGTAGGCATCGAAACCACCGTCAGCGTTGACGGGCGGTAGGTACAAATCGCCGTCGCCGATCAGGAACGCCGGTTGCAGGTCTGCGATAAACGGCCCGGCCTTAAGTTCGAGTGTGTAATCGGCCACGGCTTGACCACTCAGGTTGACCACCACCAGCACGGCTTCTCCTTCACTCGCGCGGACATAACTGTAGACCGAGCGCGGTTCCGCCGTCACCGGTAGCCAGTTCCCGATGCGCAGCGCGGCGTGTTGGTTGCGCAGCGCGATCAGGGCGCGGTAGTGGTTGAGGATGGAGTCCGGCGCCGTGTTTTGTGTCGTGATGTTGCGCGTTTCGTAGTCCTCGTAGTAGCCGCGCCAGGGTGTCCCTGTGCTGAAGCCGCCGTCGGGCGTCCATTGCAAAGGACGGCGGATGTTCTCGTCGGGCTTGGCGCCCTGCATACCGATTTCCTCACCATAGTAGATGAACGGCACTCCGCCGAAGGTGAATTGCAGCGTCGCCGCGACTTTGGCCTGCTCGTCGTTCATCAGGGTGGAGCGGGTGCGGGTCTGATCGTGGTTGGCGAGGAACGTCGCGTACTGTCCCGGCGGGTAAGCGTCGACGACGTTCTCCTGGGCCATCAGCAGGCCGGTTGGGCTTCCTCTAAACGCCGTGCTCCGTATGGCTTCGGCTAGATCGAATTCGAAGCATACATCCACTTTCGTGCCGGTATACTGCGCGACGATGGAAGTGGGACTCCAGACTTCGGCGACGGCAAAGGCGTGCGGGTCGACGCTCTTGTAGAAATCGTAGAAGGCCTCGAACCAATCCAGCGTCGCCGGAGTGTTCTCTGTTTCTGTGCCTTCCTCGATCAAATGTTTGATGGCGTCCAGGCGGAACCCGTCCACGCCCATCTCTTCCAACCAGTAGCGCGTGACGTTGTGCATCTCGGCTGTTACTTCGGGGTTCTCAAAATTCAGATCGGGCATCTGATCCCAGAACAGGCCGAAGTAGTAGCTGCTACCCAACCGGTGCCAGCCCGTGCCGCCCGTCTCGCGCCACAGATACCAGTCGTGTCTGTCCGCGTTCGGGTCCTGCGCCTCGCTGAACCAGGGGTGTTGCGTGGAGGTATGATTGAGCACCAGGTCGATGATGACGGCGATGCCGCGCTTGTGCGCTTCTTCCATCAACCGTTTGAAGTCGGCGTTGGTGCCGTACTCCGGGTTGACCGTGTAATAGTCGGTCACGTCGTAGCCGTGGTAGCTGGGGGACGCCATAATGGGCATCAGCCAGATGCCGGTGATGCCCAGGTCATCGCTAGTGGTGGGGTCGCCGTCGTTGAGGTAATCCAACTTCTCGATCAGGCCGTTGAGATCGCCGATGCCGTCGCCGTCGCTATCGTAGAAACTGCGCACGAAGATTTCGTAGAAGACGGTGTCGTTCCACCAGGGCATGTCGCCGGTCCCGGAGACGAGGACGCCCCCGTCTGCGGGGTCGCCCCCGTCTGCGGGGTCGCCGTCCATCCCCACGGGCGATGTGACCTGCGGCGTGCGTGCTTCCGCGGCGACGAGATCGAGCGGGACGACCGTGGCGGTCGGCGTAAGCGTTGGCGTCGGGGTGGGTGGGATGGAGGTGGGGGAGAGAGTAGGAGATGGTTCAACGGTAGCCGTGGGCGGCGCGGCAGGCGTTCCGCCCTGGCATGCTGCCACAAAACACATACATACAATAAGGCTTACAAAGGACCGACCGATCTTGAGCATAGGAGCGCCTCCATATGGGAATGAACTTTTTCCACTGTCTGTGATCTGACTGCACGGGTCCTTAGGAATGGGTACTAAATAACTTCCCCAATTCAAACTGAAAGCGGGTATAGGAAGCCTCGCAAATGGGCAAGTTATTTAGCTTTCAGTCCTTAACATGCTTGCTTCGAGGGGATCGGCAGATCCCCGTCTGGTGCAAGGAACCCCCCAGCGTACGCGGATTTGATCGGATGCTACGCATCCATGTCCGCTTTAAGCAAAAACTAAGGACCTGTAAATTTATACGTTCCCGACTACAGCGCCGTTATTCTGAGCGAAGCGAAGAATCTCGCCCGTTGACGCCGAGACCCTTTGCTTTGCTCAGGGTGACGTTGCGGGAGGTTATTCTTTTACAAACCCTAAGAAAGCTGATGAGAATGATAAAGCCCTGTGGGTCTACTGGATAACGATCGTTGACGGGGAGGACTTTTATGGGCTGCTTGTCTATGATGTAATACCGGGGAGCTTCAAGATGACAAAGCTCTCGCAACGTCGTGACGTAGTCTTCGAACGCCTCTTTGGATACTTGCTCAATAGCATCATGGCTAAAGTAGAGGGTCGCCCAATTCGTGACGTTCGGAATGAAATCGCCTGTCTCGAACTCATAGGTCAGGACTTGCACCTGATTTCCGTCATAAATGACTTTGACGGGTAGTTCTCTAACGGAAACGATGAAATAGTCAGTCCGTTTCATCTTAGTTTCGTCTGTCTGGCACTATTCTTTTAGCTTCTTGCGCATATATACACACTCGAATTCCTTGCCGCCGATCGCGCCCACGGTACGCTCAAAGACCTGGAAACCTGCTTTTTCGTAGGCTCTGATGGCTCGTTGGTTAAACAACGCCACGCCCAACCCTACGTATTCTCCGCGGTATTGGAAATGTTCTACCGCGTACTGAACACACCCCATCACAAATTCAGCGCCGCATCCTTGCCCGATCAGATCGGGCCGCATCCCGAAGCCGATCCACAATATCCGCTGATTGGTAAGCTCCCGGTTGTTAAACTCGGAGTAGGGGGTGAATTCCTCTTCTTCGTCGAGGAACTCAATCGAAAGCTCCCCGATCAATCCCCCGTCCTGATTCAGAATGGCGAATATTCCGCCTTTCCAGGCTTCTTCATCCAACATATGGTCAGCTTCGTTGGAATAATCGTAGATGGCATATTCGTTCTCATACTTCCAGGTATTCACGATCTCGGTCGCGTACGCTTTGTTCATTGGCACGAACGTGTACTTCATATCCGGCTCCGTTGTGTGGCGGGATTTTCAGCGCCGGTGAGTGTGTGTGTCATTGCTGAAAACTGCGCGGGATCGCCGCTGGTATAGAACCGGTGTTGGCCCTGTCGACCGTCATAGGCGAGCAAGTTGCGCCGGGCCAGCACGCGTTTTACCTGCCGGGCGACGGCGGGTGCGGGGTCAATGAGCGTCACCTCTGGGCCGACGATGCATTGGATCACCGGACTCAGGAAGGGATAGTGGGTACAGCCGAGTACTAATTGGTCGATACCAGCGTCGAGGAGTGGAACGAGATAGCGCCGCAGCAGCGCTTCCGTCTCCGGCGTGTCGAGCGCCCCGGCTTCGACGACTTCGACCAGCCCGGGGCACGCTTGCGTGTGGATGTCGAAGCCGTTGCCGAAGCGTTGGATTAGTCCGGCGAAGAGGTCACCCTGGAACGTGGCGGGCGTAGCGATCACGCCGACGATGCCGGTGCGCGTGTGTTCGACGGCGGGCTTCACCGCCGGTTCCATACCCACGAAGGGCACCTCGGGGAACGTCTCTCGCAGTGCGTACAGCGCCGCACCGGAAGCGGTGTTGCACGCCACCACGATGATCTTGGCGCCCTGCGCCAGCAAGAAGCGTGTGATGTTTTCTGTCAGGTGGCGTACCTCGTCCAGTGGACGTTGTCCGTAGGGGATGTGCGCTTGATCGGCGAAGTATAGCGTGTCTTCGGCGGGCAACTGGCGGACGATCTCCCGCCACACGGAAAGCCCACCTACACCCGAGTCGAAGACGCCGATGGGTGACGCATTGGAATCCTTGCGAAGGTTTTGAGCAGATTCTGGCATCAGTATAGTCTCGGATGGCGCATTACCTTCTAAGGGTTCGTAAAAATATAACTTCCCGTTTTTCGCTCTAAGCCCCGTCCCCGGGGCGCTCTGCGCGGGAACTTATTCTTTATACAGGCTCTAAGGATTCTGACTTGTAGCCTTCGCAAGGATGGGACTACGGCGCGGGCTCCAGCAGGATCTCGTAAGCCGCCATTTCCGTCGTCACCGGAGCCAGAGCAGAGATGATGATGACCGCCTCGTTCTGCTGGCTGCTTAGGGGGATCGTCCAGGTGCCGGCTGTGCCGTTTTGCATCAACAGGCGCTCGACCTGCGGTTCACCCCCATCAATGACGACTTGCACGATCCAGGTTTGTGGCAGGATGTTGGCGTGACGCACGAAACCTTCGGCGATCCACGCATCCGCGTGGGTTTCCATATCGTCGAAGAACAGCGTTTGACCATCCACGATCACTTCCACGTCATCCAGCGCAAAGCCGGACTGGTTTACGGCGGCATCGGTGATGTACTCGAAGCGCAGCGCGATCTCCTGCCCGGCGTAGGCCGAGAGGTCGGCGCCGAGCTGTTTCCAGCCATAGCTTTCGCCGGTCAATCCACAGCCGAAGTTGCTTCCGTTGGGATTAGTGGAACGGCAACCCAGGCCACTATCGCTCAGGGTTTCCCATTGGATGTCGGTCGAGCCGGGGTCACCGGGGATCGTTCCCTCTGCGGTCGTTCCAACGGCGACGTAGGTATAGTCCCAGTCTTCCTCAATGTGATACCACGCCCAGAAGCGTAGTTCCGCCTCGGTCGCGTCGCGTAAATCGACGATGCGCGTGAGCCGGGCGTCGGATTCGTCTTCGCGGTTGGACCACCAGAGGTATTTCCCACTGTATGCCTGGGTATCCATCAACATGGTCTGGGTGGATCCGCTGAAGCTGAAGGTAACCGGCGCTTTGGATTGTACCTTGAGGTAGTCCACGCCGTACTGGTTGACGGTGGTGCGGTTGGTGACCGAATCGTTGTTGACGCGGTAGGTGGCATCCATACGGGGGCTGCCGACGCTGATGCTCGGATAGCCGTATTGCCTGTCGGCGAATGTGGTGTCGTCCAGCAGGTTGGCGACTGTCCAGTCGGCAAACAGGTCGGCATGTGTTATAGAAAGCCCTAGGTTATCTTGGAGGACGCGATCCACGCTGTCCATGCTGTTTTCGCCGTGGTTGACCAGTGCCTTGGTAGCGTCCTCGCCAAAGCGGTCGAGGAAGTAACTCATAAAGAGATACGCCCCGCCATAGTTGGGAGAAGCATCGCCGGCAGTCCCTTCAGGCCAGGAAGTCAACTGCGTATCGGGCCGGCGCAGGTAGGAGTATTCGCTGCCGCCGACGCTGTAGTTGCCGCCGGGATAAGCGCGATTGTTTAGTTCCGTCGCCAGTTCGGAGCAGCCTTCGTTGAGCCAGGTCGTTTCGTTGCGATCGTTGTTCCAGTGGATCATGTGTTGGAATTCGTGTGCCAACAGACCGTTGTAGAAGTCGTCACCGATGTTGACGCCGTCGATGTTGACGTAGAATATTTCCATCTCGTTGGAGTCGCCGCGCACGGCACGCACGTAAGAGTCGGGGCTGGAGAAGTATCCACCGACAGTATCGCCCAGGTTACGCGCGTGCAAGATACTGAGGTGCGGGTCGTTATCGACGCCGGGCGTCCACTCAGAGCCGAAGAATTCGCGGTTGGTGGGGTAGGTATGTTCTTCGAAGAGGTCGGCAGCCTCTATGATCTTGTCTTCATCCACGCTGGCGCCCTCTTCGACCCACATGTAGACGTGCTCTGTTTTGTAGATCAACTTTGCATAGATCTCAAACTGCTCGTCATCGTCCGCGTTCAACACGCTGAACTGTCGCCGGGTTCCGACGGGATAGTCGGGATTGGGCGCGGTCAATGTGCGCGGCGTGTTTGCCGGAACGCCCAGGAAGCGAACGCCTAACTCGTGCAGGTCCGAATCGGGGATTTGCGCTTCGCGAAGTGCCGCCAATGTTTCCTCGGCTTCATCGGGCAGCGGCGCGCTGATGGTGGGCGGCAGATCGGGCGATACCGGTGTCATCGGGCTGACCGGCGTGATCGGTAAAGCAATCGTTGGCGGTGTCGGCGTGTAGGGGGTCGGGCGTGCGTAGAACAGTAATGCTATTCCACCGGTAACGCAGCACGTACACGCGGCCAAAAGCAGCACCACAGCGACAATAACGCCAATCCATATCCAGAGTTTTCTATTTTCTTCCATGTTATGTTCCTTTGTCCTTCAATATATCTTTCCCTTGATTATAGATAATCACCAGGATAACGCAAGGTCTGTTTGATTACAAGGGGATTTTTGTGGTGGGGTTCTGCCCCACCACAAAAATCCTCTTAAAAGCAACTTGACTGGATGCTGATAGCTAACGGCTGAAAGCTGATTGCTACTACAGGAAGTTCGACAGAAGGTGAAAACGCGCTATAATGCCCACGTTCGGTGGTCCATCGAAGATGGTCCACGTCTGATGCAGTGCCACAAACGAGGGAGGCGGGTTGCAGGAAAAGGGCGGTGGGGGAAAACTGATGGATACGGCACGCCACGCAGCGGCACCTCGCCACTGGGTAGGGTGGTCGGCGTTGGTGCTCTTCTTGGGCGTCTGGTTCCTCTACAGCCTCACGGCAGCGCGCGGCACGATTTTCGGCGATCCTTCTGAGTACCAGTTCATTCCTGCAATTTGGGGCATTGCTCATCCGCCGGGTTACGCCTTTTACACCCTCGTCGCGGGGGTATGGCAACGTCTTTTCCTCGTTGGGGATGTTGCTTTCCGCACTAATCTCCTGGCCGGAGCCGCTGGCGCGTGGACGGTAAGTCGCGTCTTCTTGATAATCTTCGAAGTGCGTTCAGACAGTGCGTCGGAGACCGATCGCCGTTCGCTACTGGTAGCGGCGCTGATTGGCGGTCTGGCGTTGGCGGTGGCCCCCGACTTTTGGCAGCACAGCATCCACGCCAATGCGCATATCTTCAGCGTTGCCATCACGGCGACGCAGTTATGGCTGCTGCTACGTTGGTCCCGTGAAGGCCACGACCGCTGGTTGTTCGCCTTCGCCTTTTTCGCCGGTATCGGCGTGACGCATCATCCCATCACGGTGTGGGGACTTCCCGCTTATGCACTCTTCATTCTGGTGCAGCGACCGAAAATCCTGGCGCAATGGAGAACACTGTTGCCGTTCATCGGGTGTGGTTTGGCGGGCCTGTTGCCCTGGCTCTACTTTCCGCTGCGTAGTCCTGCTGTCCCCTTCGGCCCGACCGATATGCGCACATGGTCGGGCTTTTTCCGTCACGCAACAGCCCAGGGCCTGCGGGGTAACCTGTTCTATTTCGGGCTTGCGGATCAGTTCAATCGACTGCGCGTGTTCTGGACGCTGCTGCGTTTGCAGTATGCCTGGCCCTTGCTGCTCTTGATTGGATTGGGGATCGCGTGGTTGCTCTCGCGTCGTCCCCGGCTGGCGCTGCTTTGGGGATTGTTTTTGCTCGGCCATCTGGGTTTTACGCTCAACTCGGTGCAGGACGAAATGGCTTACTTGCTGCACGCCTTTATGGCGCTGGCGTTTCCGCTCGGCGTGGGCGCGCTGTTGCTCGTGGAGACGGTGTCTCGGCGTGTGCCAGGATGGCGGATGTGGGTGGTAGTGGTGGGGCTGTTCGTGCTCCCGGTGGGGATGTTGGTTCATACCTTCCCGCGCATTTCGCTGCGCGACTGGGATGCCGCCGACGCTTTTGTGGATGGGTTGTTCGCACGCTTCGTCGGGCGTCATGAAGGGGCCGTGGTGGCTTCCGACTGGGAGCATCTCACGCCATATTTCTATCGCACTTACGTTGCCGGGGAGACGCTTAACGAAGCAGATGCGCGTCCCCTGTACGTCACGACCTCGTTCTCGTGGACCGATGCCGTTTTCGGTAATCTCGCTGCCAGTCCGGTATATCTGACCAACTACCGGCGCGACATCCAGGATTTGGGCTTCCGTCTGCGGCCTGAGGGTGACTTATGGCGTGTCCTGGAGCCACCAGCGCTGGAGCCGGTCACGCCGCAGTATCCGCTGCGCGATGTGTGGGTTGATGGGAACTTGGAAGTGCTTGGCTATGACCTGACCGAATCTGAGGTTGTGCAGGGCGGTGTCACTTCGGTAACGCTCTACGCACGAGCTGCGACAACGTCTACGGCCATTCTGATGCCGTTTGCGCGTCTGGGCACGGTTGTGCAGCGCTGGACAACGGACAGTCATCACCTAACGCCGGATTGGCTACCTGGTGAGATCATCGTCGAGCGCTACGACATTTATGTCCCGTATACCTTGTCACCGGGAACCTATCCGCTTACACTTGGTTACACCGACATGACCGACGGCGTGGCCGAATTGCCGTTCACTGGCGGGGCAACAGCTTTGCCACTGGGCAATATCACCGTGTTGCCCGCTGCCGGCGCTACCCGGCAGGCGCGGGTTTTGGAGCAGTCACTGACCAACATCGGCAACGACGTGGCGTTGCGTTCTGCCCGTGCGAGAGCCGGTTTGGCGACACGTAACGGGATTTGGCAGGAGCCGTTAGCGCTCGAGGCCGGGCAGCCGTTGCACCTGACCTTGACGTGGCACGTGCTGGCGTGTCCGCGGACGAGTATCACGATCTTTATCCACTTGATCGATGCGAACGGCGCGCTTGGGCTTGGGCACGATTACACGCCACTGGGAGGCGCTTTCCCCTCGTATTTGTGGTTTCCGAAGTGGTTGGAGGGCCAGCAGGTGATTGATCCTTACCGGCTGGTCATCCCCGCGGACATGCCTCCAGGCCAGTATTGGTTGGAGGTGGGGATGTACGAGATGGGCAGCATCCGCCGTATCCCGCAGTTCAGTCTTGACGGGATGATGACGGGTGACCGTTTCATTCTCGGCTCTATTCTCGTTGACTAGAGACTAACAGAACTGAGGGTTTGTAAAGAAACAATTACCTGCTCGGGCCGGTCTCTAGACCGTGCCCGCCCACGCCTGGGCTTGCGGTGGCGCGGTTGGAGAGGCTACAACCTTTCGGGAAGTTATACTTTACGAACCCCTAAGGACTACCCGACTGTTTTAGGAGGTGTGTATGACCGGACTTGTGTTGTGGGTAATCGCCTCTACGATCCTACTTTTTGTAGGGGCGTATTGGCTTTATGTGGTAGAAAAGCGTCTTAAGGCCATGGAAGAACGCTACCAGAAGATCATCGCTTTGGCTGAAGATGCCGACCAGGTAACCATTGTGCAGTTTTTGGCTCGCCTGGATGGGCAGGAGAAGCGTCTTGGCCAAGCGGAGGCGGTTTTACGTCGCTTTGGGGATATTCTGCCGCACACAATCCAGGGACATGGCGTGGTGCGCTACAGCGCCTTCGAGAATGTGGGCGGGGATCAGAGTTTTTCGCTGGCGCTGGTGGATGCACACGGCAATGGAGCAATGCTCAGCGGTTTGCACCGTCGCGACGATACGCGTGTCTACACCAAGCCGTTGACGCAGTGGCGTTCGTCTTACAGCCTGAGTGCCGAGGAGCAGCAGGCTTTGGGGCGGGCACGGCAAATGATCGACGGGGCGCCATCCAATGGCGCGCCATTCGATGGTGCGCAAGCTGCTGCCGCACCATCTGAGGACGTATCGTCCGGCACGAGTTAGATCATCGGGAATGCATCTAGGAAGCTGGCGTCTGAAAAGCGCGCTTACAAACCCGGTTTGACAAACATGGTTGACAAACCACCATCTCTGGTTATTATTGAGACAAGTCGCGCTAGACTTCGGTTAGAAATAAGGACCGTGGGCACTGAAGCCCCTTAGTGAATTTCACGACTATGAAGTCTAATCTTATGTTAAGGAGGAATCGATGTCGTGGTTAGGTGGTAAAGGAAAGTCAAAAGAACCTGTCACACCTGTTGCTAAATCTATTACTGGGGGAGGACGTATGGCGCAACCAGCAATTGAATCGACCATTGGAGCGAATACTCATATCAAAGGTGACATTCAGGGGGATGGCAATCTTCGCATTGATGGTGTTATCGAAGGCACCATTGAGATCACCGGGAACCTGGTGATTACCGAGAGCGCGAAAGTGCGCGCGGAAATCAAGGCCAACAACGTTTCCATTGCTGGCGCAGTGCAAGGGAACGTTATTGCCAACCGGGTGGAGATCGCTGACACCGGCCGTGTATGGGGCGATTTGACCCTCAAGGCTTTGTTGATCAACGAGGGCGCGTATCTTCGTGGGCAGACATTTATGTCACAGGATTTGCAACCGCCGAAGCTCGAGCCGCCCAAACCGAGTAATTCTCTACCTACGCCGCAAGCTGGCACCGTGGTTGATGTTATGCCCGAAGAAAAGTTGGATAAGTAGCCGGCTATTTTAGTCAGGCTCTGGCCTGGCTACCAGCCGCATTCTCGCGCAGACCTGATAATAGACGAAACAGGGGCGTTTACCGCCCCTGTTTTTTTTTGTCCTTGTGCTGACCGAGTTGTTGCAGAGCTCCCCAAATGACAAACGTTTCCCCGGCCAGGTAAATCAGGCTCAAGGGGAGTAAGTTGGTGCGTTGCAGCTCGTAGGCCAGGAGCAGCGCCGTAAGGGCATAGACGCTGATGAGGATTTCCCCCGGCAGTGCCCGATCGAGCGTGACGCGATATTTTGTAGCCCGCCAGTTTCCTTGCCGTCCATACAACTCAAATTTGGGCGTGCGTTTGAACTCGCCACCCCAGTGAAACAACCCATCAAGCACGCCGAGGGTGGTATTCCAACTGATGCCGATGCCCAACAGCATCAAAATCGGATAGACCAGAATGCGACGCGGCCAATCCCGGTACAGTGCAACCTGCCCTATCAGATAAAGCAACGGGGGAAGCATAGTAAGCGTCCCCAACGCTACCGCCAGTGTCGGTAGACGCGGGGAGTAGATGGCCATCGGCACGACAAGCAATACCAACGTCAGAATAAGCGGTTGCGTGAAGTAGCCGCTTAAGTGTAGCAGCGCCATCACCTTTTGTAGTAGGCCCAGGCGCGGCGAGGTCACAAGCGGCCCTAGAGATTTGCGCAGCACCTGCGTGGCGCCTTTTGCCCAGCGGTATTGCTGTTGCCTGAACGCCGCCACCAGCGGTGGTAGTTCTGCCGGTGAGATGACGTCGGGCAGATAAAGGATTTTCCAGCCGGCAAGTTGTGCGCGATAGCTTAAATCGAGGTCCTCGGCGATTGTGTCGTGTTGCCAGCCGCCAACTTCTTCGATGGCGCGCCGTCGCCATACACCGCCTGTACCATTGAAGTTCATCAGCAGACCGGCGCGGTTGCGTGCGATATGTTCCACAGTAAAATGTGCGTCCAGGGCCAGGGCTTGCGCGCGCGTCACCAGCGAGTATTCGGCGTTGAGGTGTCCCCAACGTCCCTGTACCAGGCCTAGTGCAGGATTCTGTACGAGGTAGGGGACCGTCCGCTGCAGGAAGTCAGGCATCGGCGCGAAGTCTGCATCGAAGATAGCGATGTACTCGCCGTGCGCTTTCTGCAGCCCCGCTGCGAGAGCCCCCGCTTTGTGTCCGTTGTGATGTTGCCGGTGTAGCAGGACGATGCTATAGCCTTGCGCTCGCAGTCGCGCAACCTCGCTGCGTGCCAATGCGGTGGTATCGTCATCAGAATCGTCGAGGACCTGGATCTCCAGTCTCTCGCGCGGCCAATCGAAGGCTGCAACCGCCGTGAGAATTCGCTGCACGACGTAGCGTTCGTTCCGCAGCGGAATTTGCACCGTTACCATAGGCAGATCGGCTGCAGGAAGACGCGGCGTCTCGGGCAACGGATCACGACGATGCCAGAGATAGAGCGTGACGAGGATCACGATATGAAAGGCGTATAGCGCAAGTCCGATCAAGACCGCGGTGTAAAGGTAGCCCACAATTTGGGGCATCATAGTGCGAACCTCCTTAACATAACGTCATTATAACACCAACGCGAGTGCATTCCGCATACAGTCCAGGGCCTTATCATTCTTGTCGGCCGAGGACCTTTGGGCCGCATTTTGAGCCAGCAGAAACCTGAGGTGCATTGCATCAGGAGAATGATAGGACCCAGGGGGTTTGCTTGACAGCCATTTCAAAGGGACGACAATAGGGTTGTGTTAAGGTTGAGTTTGTATACACTATTGGCGTTTTGCGTTTGACTTTGGCTAAAATAGGTGTAACACTACATTTGTTGGCAGACGCACCGGATTGCACCTAGTAGGTGTACAAACGTTTATAATGTGGGAGAAGTTATGCAAGTTTCGATGGAATTTGTGGGGATTGCTAGGATAGTCAGCGGGGTGAAGCAGACGACGCTTGAGCTTGAGGATGGAACGACTTTTCGCCAGATTGTGCGCCTTTTAGGTCAACGGTACCCCAAATTGATCGGTGAGATTATTCAGGCTGACGGTGAGACTTTGCAGGCATCCAATATGCTCAATCTTAATGGGCGGCGTATGATTCAACCCACACAAATGGATGATGTCCCCAATGACGGCGATCGTTTGATCCTCATGTCAATTTTGGCTGGCGGTTAAAAATATCCCGGAGTTGTAAATTTACCGCTACTCTTCACGATCATTCTTCACTCGTTTAGAGTAGCGTGGTTTTGTGGTTTATTCCTAGAAGAGGAGGTACATGCATGTACGGTTATAGCGGCAAAATTTTGCACATCGATCTGACGACACGGAAGACCTGGGTCGAAACGAAACCCGAAGAATGGTATAAGATTTATATCGGCGGTGTGTCGATGGCGGCGCGGCTTTTGTGGGAGAACATCAAACCGGGGTG
>JAFGSL010000580.1 GCA_016934645.1 Anaerolineae bacterium | reverse complement strand
TGCGCGACCGTCCGCTGCTGTGCGCCGTTCATGCCGGTTGTTTGGTGCTTGTTGCACCCTCGCCGACGGCGTTTGATCAGGCAGAAGTATGGCTGAACGCGGCGGAGACCTCGCTGGTCAATGCGCCTTCCGCTAATACGAGCGAAGTTACCGGTTTTATCCTCAAATTTCGCGCTTACCTGGCTCGCTTTCGTGGAGCGCCGCCGGTTGAAGTGATTGCGCTTTCCCAACAGGCGCTGGAACGTTTGCCGGAAGGGAACTCGTGGTTCCGCAGCGCCTTGTACTTCAACCTGGGCGTTGCGTACTGGAATCTGGATGACGCGGCGGCGGCTGTTCAAGCTTGGGAGACCGCCCGTGCGGTGGGCGAGGCGTGCGGTGATCTTTTCAATGCATTGAGCGCGATCCATGCACTGGCGATCTGCACCTATCTTGCTGGGCGGTTGCGCGACGCTGTGGCAATTTGCCGGGATGCGTTACGTTCTGTGGTTGCTCCTGCTGAACGGCAGGGACGGTCGTTACCGATCTCGGGGCTGTTGCACGTGACATTGGGAATCATCCAATTGGTGCGGAACGAACTGGTTGCCGCCGAACAGGCGTTGACGCACGGGCTGGCGCTATTGGCGTTGACGTCTTCCACATTCACGCGTCTCGAGGGGCATTTTGCGCTGGCGCGTCTCAAACAGGCGCAAGGTGACGAAGCCGGCGCGATGGAGATCCTCCGCCAGGCTGAGCATCTGTACGCTTTGAGTGGCTCGTCCGATGATCGCTTGCCGTTCTATCAGGGCACGGCATATGTCGCGTCGTACAAGGCCAGGCTTTGGCTGCAACAGGTGCACTCCAATCCGCAGCGTTTGGACGATGTTGCGCGTTGGGCACAAGAGCGAAATCTGAAGCTGGATACCGAACAATACAGTTTGGGACGGCTCATTCTGGCGCGCCTGATCGTCGCGCAACACCGCCACCGCGTCGAAAAACCCTTGTTCGACCTGCCTGCCTTGTTCGACTTTTTGGCGCGGCAGCTTCGTGTGGCCCAGATTCGCAACACAATTGGCTGGCAGGTTGAAATCTTTATCATCCGATCACTGGCCTACCAGGTGCAGGGGGATTTGTCACAGGCTCTGGCATCCTTGCAGCGAGCGCTCGACCTGGCCGAGCCGGAAGGGTACACGCGTGTTTTTCTGGATGAAGGGCCACCGATGGCCGACTTGTTGCGTCTGGGCGTACAACGTGGCGTGTGGCACGCTCCACGTGTGATAACTTATGCCAACCGGCTGTTGAGTGGTTTCCCCGATTTTGGCGTCAAGCCGTCCGCCCTTTTACCTGCCTCTGGTCTGATCGAACCCTTGAGCGAGCGCGAACTGGAAGTGCTGCGGCTGATGGGCGCTGGCTTTTCCAATCGCCAGATCGCCGACCGGCTGATCGTGACTGTAGGCACCGTCAAAACACACCTCCACAACATCTACGGCAAGTTAGGCGTGGCGCGCCGTACCGAAGCGCTTGTCCGTGCCAGGGATCTGCATCTGCTGTAACTCCCCGAAATCAACCGCTCAATCTATCTTTTGATAGATGACGCGCACCGATTTGTGGATATTATTGTTGTTATGAGACAGAAGACTCAGAAATCGGACGAATATCACATCCACATCCTTGGCCATTTGGACCCGCAGTGGTCGGACTGGTTCGAGCACATGACCTTGACCCACAACGCCGATGGCACGACGACGCTCACCGGAACGGTGGTGGATCAGGCGGCGCTGTATGGGCTGTTGGACAAGCTGCGCGATTTGGGGCTACAACTCATCGCCGTCAGCCGCATGGGATCGGATGTGGAGGAGTCCCTGTGAGTTTCATTCCCCAACAATCATCTGAGCGGCCTTTGGGCCGCTCATTTTGATGTCATCGCAAAGCTCACCGCCACCCGCGCCGTGACGCTGATCTGGCCCGGCGCGAGGCTGCTGTCGAAGCTGGCGTAGTCTCCGCCGACTTCCTGGATGACGTTTTGTGTCATTTCGCCGCCACTGCTCCACCTCCAGCTACTTCCGTAGCCGGACTGCCAGAAATTCGCCAACTCCTGGATGCTACGCGGCTCACCAAGTTCCTGGCCCAGAGCCGCCGCCATTGCCGTTGCCTTTTCGTGCGCGGCCTGGAGCGCCAGTTCGCGCGCCTCATCGCGGTATTTGCGCAACTCGGTGGTGCGAAAGTCGATGCTATGGACGTGACTGACGCCGGAGCCGAGCAGGGCGCCGAGCAAGCCCTCGAATTTCGTCAGATCGCGCAGGGTAATGACGACGGTTTGGCGGACGAAATATCCCACAAAGTCGCGTTGCGTATAACTGCTGTTGTAGCGTGGTTCGATGTTGAGATAATCCGTCTGGATGTGCGCCGGTGTAATTCCATATTGCTTTGCTACGTTCAGAACTCTGGCGAGGATTTGCTCGTTCTGTTGTTTAGCCTTCGAGAGCACCCTGTCCGACGTTTCGATACCCAGTCGTAGGACGACTTCGTCGGGCATAACACGTATTTCCGCCTCACCATTCACGCTGATCAAGCCGGGTTCGGCTGCGATTGGCGCGTTGTTGCTTGTTGTCCACCCGGCGAGTGGAAACACCGCGAGTAAGGCCAGCCCTAATAAAAGCATCGATTTATGTTGCATCATTTCCTCCTCAATCGTTTGATAGTTTATCGCCAGACTGCAAAAGTCTCAGCACGTATCATTTCTTGCAGACCTATCGTTCGGCGTAAATACTGGCTCAAGCGGACGCCTTGTAAGACTTTTGTAGTCTTTATCGTACCTGGTGATTGTGACAGGCTTGTGACAGGGCGTGGATACTTTGCGGATAACCGGCTGTTTGCTTCTTGTCCTTATTTTGTTTTGCGGTAGACTTGACACAACGTTGGAACGTTCAAACTTTTTACCGTTGGAGGATATGATGATCGAACTGGCTAAATCAAAGCTGTTTACTCCCTGGACCGACCCGGATTCCGGCGTGACCAGCTACATTCTCACACAGAAAGTCGCCCCTGTGCAGGAAGCGTTCTATTTCGTCAACGAAAGCCTCACGCGTGATGGGCGCTACTGCTGGTTTTACTGCGCGTTTCCGCCGTCAGGAACGGCGGCGCAGGGCCGCACGCTCGGTGTGGTGGATTTCGCCAACCAGGAAGTGCGACACTTCCCCGATACGCAATTTAACGGCGCCTCGCCCTTCGTGGATGTTGAAACGGGTGACGTCTACTGGGGCATGGGCGACGGCGTCTGGCGGCGCGGACCACATTCTGGCGACGATGCGGTACTGGTCAACCGCCTGCCGGAAGAGTTGACGCTGATGCGTCCCATCGAGCGCGTGGCGACCCACTTGACCAAGTCGGCGGATGGTCGCGCGTTCTTCGTCGATGCGAAGGTGGGCTTGCAATTCGTCTTCGGCGCGCTGCCTGTGGATGGCAGTGACTTCGAGTTGTGGCACACGTTCCAGCGCAACTACAATCACGCGCAGTTCAGCCCCACTGATCCCGACTGCGTGCTCTTCGCGCAGGAGAACCACCCCGACCCAATCACGGGCCTGCGCTTCAACATTGTGGATCGTTTGTGGCTCATCCGGCGCGGCGAACAGCCTCGTCCCATTATGCCCACGCCTACACGCCTGACCCACGAGTGGTGGGACCCCGACGGGCAGCACGTGTATTGCATCAAGAGCGACGTGGGCGTGTGGCGGGTGAACATCGTTACGCAGGCCGTCGAGGAAATTCCGTTCGCGGGCGGGCGCTGGCACTCGCACAGCAGTCTGACGGGACAGTATTTCATCGGCGACGCCAATCCCCGCTTCTATCGCGGCTGCCCTTCGACGGTGAACTTCTTCAACCGCGAGACGGGCAAGAGCGTGCGCCTGGTCGATAAC
>JAFGSL010000579.1 GCA_016934645.1 Anaerolineae bacterium | reverse complement strand
GTGGCGCAAGCGATGGGCGCTTAATCTAGTCAACTTCCGCTTCGCCAGTTAAACCTACCTAATGTTCTTATTGTGCAATAACTCTAACGAATTACGAATAGCGAATGGTGAACCAGACAAATGATTGATGGCTGAAAGCTGAGAACTGTTCCAGGAGGTTAATCTATGCGTAAAATTGCTGTTCTGACAAGTGGTGGGGATGGTCCCGGGCTCAATGCGTGCATTCGTGCGGCCACACGCGAGGCTTTGCAGCGCGGGAGCCAGGTTTTTGGCGTGCGTTGGGGATACAGGGGTCTCATCAATGGAGAAATTGACGAATTGACCAGCCGGGATGTGGGGGGCATTATAAACCGGGGCGGCACGTTCCTGGGGACGGCGCGCTGCCCGGAATTCAAGGAAATCCAGGTGCGCCGCACTGCGTTGCGCCAGATGAACCAACTCGGTATCGAGGGACTGGTCGTGATCGGTGGCAATGGCTCACTTACAGGTGCTCTAGCCTTGCACGAGATGGGTTTCCCGATCTATGGTGTTCCCGCGTCGATTGATAACGACATCAGCGGCACGGATATGGCCGTTGGCGTGGATACGACGCTAAACACGATTCTGGATGCCATCGACCGTATCAAGGATACAGCAGCCTCGCACCAACGGGCTTTCCTGATCGAAGTGATGGGACGCGACTGTGGTTATCTGGCCCTGGCGAGTGGCCTTGCGGGAGGGGCGGAGCTGATTCTGATCCCTGAACACGAAGGTCCACCCCTTGAGAAAATCGCTGATACTGTAGTTGAAGCGTACATTCGGGGAAAATCACACTGCATTCTGGTGATCGCCGAAGGCTGGAACCCCGGAACGCAAGCCGTAGCCGAATATCTGCGCGCACGTAAAGATGAGCTGGGTTTCGATGTGCGGGTAACCGTATTGGGCCACGTTCAGCGCGGTGGACGGCCTTCGGCATATGATCGCCTTCTGGCGACACGTATGGGTGCCTATGCCGCCGAGCACCTTTTAGAGGGCGAGAGCGGTATGATGGCTGCTATGCGCAGCAGTATAATCGAATCGTTCCCCCTGGAAGAGGCAGTGAAAACGCTCAAACCCTTGGACTTGCGGTTGCTTGGCCTCTCCGAGGTGATGGACTGATTTATGTATTTCGGATGAGTTATAGCTAACCTTGCGAAGGTGTGCAAACCTCCGTTTGCCTAAACCTTCGCAAGGTTACCGTCTCTCTGAGTGTTTTCACGTTGTGCGGCCGACAAGTTGTTCGGTCAGCGCGTACAATGCGGCTTGTGCTTCGCCGGTTCCCTCAGAGCGTGCAAGTGCCGCGAGTGCTGTCTGATGGTGCGTGAGAGCCTGCGCACGGGTGTATTCTTGGCTGCCCACGGCTTCCAGTAGCGCCAATCCTTCAGCCACGTGAGCGTCATTGATGGGCGTGCTGCTGCTCATGAGTGCCCGGAATGCCCCATTGTGCGCCATCCCATGAAGGATGGGCAACGTTTTCTTACGGTTGCGCATATCGGAACCCACCGGCTTGCCTGTCTGCTCTGGATTCCCCCATAATCCCAGCCAATCATCCTGCATCTGAAACGCCATCCCGAGTTCCACGCCGAATTCCCGCAGCGCTATGAGATGCGCCTCGGGTGCGCCAGCGAGGATTCCACCAAGCTCGCAAGCTAGACTCAGGAGCGCTGCCGTTTTGCCCCGAATCATTGCCAGGTAGGTGGCCTCGTCGACCTCGCTTTCGGCCTCGAAGGAGAGGTCAAGATGCTGTCCCTCGGTGATGTACAGAATCACATCGGTATAACGGTTGACAGCGCGGAGTACCGTCTCTGGTGGAACTCCTGTTGTTTGCAGATTGAACAGGCTACGGTACGCAAGCGTGAAGAGCGCGTCGCCGGCGTTGATGGCCTGTGCTTCATCCCATACTGTCCACAGTGTTGGACGCCCACGGCGGGTCTGGTCGTGGTCTTCGATGTCGTCGTGGATGAGCGTGAAGTTGTGGAGAAGCTCGATGGCTGCCGCCGCCGGAAGCGCCTGTTGCCAATTCCCGCTCTGGGCCTCGCAGGCCAGGAGCAGGAAAATCGGCCGTAGCCGTTTCCCCGCCTTGTGCTTACTAGGCTGGAACGCTGTATCGACCCAGCCGAGATGATAGCGCAACATCCCGTAGAGCGCTTCGGGTGCTGTATCGGGGATAGCCTGGCGCATCGTAGTTTCAAGTGCCGGTAAGTAACGGGCAAATGGATCCATAATTACACCTCATTTCTCATTAAGGCAGTCTGCTTGAGCCGTGCAATCGTCGGCGCGCCAGCCGCGAACATAGCGATGGTCAGTTGGCGGCGGATAATTTCGATCCGCGTGTGAAGAGCCTGTGACGATTCCGCCGCCTGGAGCAGTCTTGCCGCCATTGTAGTGACATCTGCTCCGAGTGCAAGGGCCTTGGCGATGTCTACGCCTGTGCGTATCCCACCACTGGCGATGAGCGGGATGTCTGGCGCGACGTGGCGTACATTCTGTATGGCCTGCGTGGTGGGAACGCCCCAGTCGCGAAATGCTGCTGCTATCTCGCGCTGTACTGCGTCCCGGCCACGGTGCATTTCAACCTGGCTCCAGGAGGTGCCTCCGGCTCCCGATACGTCCAATGCCGCTACGCCCGCTTCGATGAGCATGCGCGCGACCTTTGCGGACAAGCCCCATCCCACTTCTTTGACGATGACTGGCACTTCGAGTGCGCGGCACACGGCCTCGATCTGCCGCACGATTCCCCTGAAACGCGTGTTGCCTTCGGGCTGGAGAGCCTCTTGCAAGGGATTAAGGTGCAAGAAGAGGCCATCGGCTTCGACGAGATCGACGAGGCGGCGGCAGTCATCAGGGCCGTAGCCATAGTTGAGTTGCACAGCACCGAGGTTTGCCAGCAGCAGAATATCAGGGGCATAGCGGCGTATCTGGAATGTCGTCAGGACTTTCGGGTCTTCCAGTGCCGCGCGCATTGATCCCAATCCCATGCCGATGCCGGTGGCTTGAGCAACTTCAGCGAATATGTGGTTGATGTAGCCTGCCTGTTCCGTGCCACCGGTCATTGATGCGATCAGCACTGGGAAAGCCAGGTGGTGATTGAGGAAGTGCGTCGTGGTATCCACATCGGAGAGATCGCATTCCGGCAGCGCCTGGTGGGTAAACCGGTATCGTTCCAGACCGGTTGTTACCTGATCGAAAGACACGTCTTCTTCCAGGTTGATACGGATATGTTCGTCTTTGCGTGTGCCGGTTTGTGGATCGGTCATCTCGTTTTCTCTTGATCTGATTTCACGTCACTATACCGTAAAAGCGTTGTCGCGTCAATGCGCACGTGCTGGTATTCTTGACTTTTGCCCTGCTCTGGTTAAAATACAATCACGATGAAAAATCCATCCATACCAATCATGCCACAATTTTGAGGAGGTAAATCCGATGAGTGATGTGTTTGATCGTGTTAAGAACATTATCGTTGAGATTTTGGCCACTGAGCCAGACAAGGTAACGCCAGAAGCAAGCTTCCGTGACGATTTGGGGGCGGATTCTCTAGACTTGGTGGAACTGATCATGGCTTTTGAGGATGAATTCGGCGGGCGCATTTCGGATGATGATGCGCGCAGCATCACCACCGTGCAAGCGGCGGTCGACTATGTTGAAAAGCGGATGGCTGCCGGGCAGTAGTCCTCATTCTGCATTTTCATGAAGGCCACCGGAAAACGGTGGCCTTTTGATATGCGTATCGGCTTACTCGCAGACACGCACATCCCCTATCGAGCTGACGCAATTCCCGCTCCAGTGTTGGATGCATTGCGCGGCGTTGATTTGATCCTGCACGCAGGCGATGTCGATGAACCCTGGGCATTGGATGCGTTGCGTGAACTTGCGCCAGTGCAGGCTGTGCGTGGCAATTATCACTTCTTTGACGGTTCTTCCGGCGGGGCATCGTTACCGGAAACTGTCGAAATAGACGTCGCCGGTTTTCGCATCGGTGTCATTCACGGACACCGTATGGGGCCGGCGACCTGGTTTTGGAAATTCTACCTTATGCTGGAAAATATGCGCGGGCGTTGGTCAACGCCGGCATATGACCGTGCCATAGCACGGGCGCTGTTGCGTCGTTTTCCTCATGCCGATATCATTGTCTTTGGACATACTCACCGCTTCTATTGCGCACATTGGGGCAAGACGCTACTTATCAATCCAGGAGCAGCACTACGTACGGCGTACTTCAATGCTCCGTACACACCCTCGCTAGCTCATTTGATCCTCGAACCGGGCCTTTCTCCGGAAGTCCACAAAATCCAGCCTGAACTGGTGTAGCCAACCAACAGCCTTTTGGAGGAGGTCTCATCGCCCCTTTTTCCATTCTGTTATAGTTATTTTAACTCTGCCATTACCGGCACTCTCGCGTTAACAAACAGTTAAAAAAGAGAGGAATTTATTCAAAATCCTTGACGAGAGGGGGTAGCTGTGATATAATTGCAATGTTGACGGGACAACGGAGGAACCCGTGCGATGATAAAGGTCAACCTTTTTGCACTCATCCATGCCAAACCCGGCGCTCGTGAAGCGATAGTTCTGGAAACAGGCAGTGTTGTCATCGATGATCTTGATATTGAGTATCTGAAAGGTACACTCCACTTCACTCGTGTCGCCTACGGAATCTTGATTACAGGAACGCTCGACGCCAAGGTTAAAATTGAGTGTATCCGCTGTTTGACGCCCTTTTATGAATCTGTCGTTATCGAGTTAGAGGATACCATCAGCCTTCCTGGAGCAGATTTGACCCCAGAACGCCCTGTACGTGTTGCTGAGGATGGTTGGGTTGACTTATCTCCGCTCGTCCGCGAAAACACCTGGGTTGCCGTACCCGTCAAGCCGATTTGCTCACCAGACTGTCAAGGGATTTGCCCAGACTGCGGTGGCAATATTAACTTGGGCGAGTGTACGTGCGACAAAACTGCCCCTATTGATCCACGTTGGGGCGTATTACAAACCTTGTTAGAGACAACCTGATAATCCTTAGGATTATCTGTGGAAACGGACATCCGTTCAGGATGGGTTTCCGTTAGAAGCAACTTGGGTTACACAATTTTTCAGAACTCAAGGAGGCCTATGGACATTGTCAATGAATTATTGGAAAAGGCTGAATCTCAGGGGTATCTGGCAATAGAAAATGTTTTGGACTCCCTGGGAACAGCAGAGGATAGTAAGCCTCTGGACGTCATTTTGGGCGAACTGCGGCATGCCGGTGTTGAGATTGAGACGATTGAAGATGACGACGATGATGCCGATGCGGGCGATGACGACGACCTGGAGCCTTCGCTGGATGATATCGTCAACGAGGAAATCGAGGCTTGGGATGATGAGATGTACGACCTCGATGGGATTGGGGTCGATGACACAGTGGCGCTCTATTTGCGGGAGATGGCCCGCGTCCCCTTGCTCTCTAACGACGAAGAAGTCACCCTAGCTAAGAAGATCGAACATGGCCGTGAGGCCAAGCATCTGCTGCAAAACAACGGGCATCACACAGTAGACGAGCTTGCCTGCCTCGAATCTGTACTTAACGAGGGCGTTGATGCTCGCGATCATCTGATCCGCGCCAACACCCGTCTCGTGGTGAGCATCGCCAAAAAGTACATCGGACGTGGTGTTCCGTTCCTGGATTTGATCCAGGAAGGCAACCTAGGATTGATGAAGGCCGTCGAAAAATTTGAGTACCAGCGTGGCTATCGCTTCAGCACCTACGCAACGTGGTGGATTCGCCAGACGATCACCCGTGCAATTGCGGATCAAGGGCGTACCATTCGCGTACCGGTCCATATGAGCGATCGTATTCGCCGGTTGTATCGTCGCGCCCAGGAGATCGAGCAGGAGCGCGGGACCCGACCCACGCCGGAGGAACTGGCGGAAGAGTTAGGACTGGAACCGCGCAAAGTGCAGTGGATGATGCGCGTTTCCTGGCAGCCATTGAGCTTGGAGCGTCCCGTAGGTGAGGATGACGACAGCGAGTTGAGCAATTTCATCGAAGACGACCGCACCCTCACCCCGCCCGATACAACCTATCAGGGCATGCTGCGTGACCGCATTGAGGAAGTCTTGACCACACTTAGCCCCCGTGAAGTGCGTATCTTACGTATGCGCTTTGGACTCTCCAATGGAAAGAGCTACACCCTGGAAGAGGTCGGGCAGAAATTCGGTTTGACTCGTGAGCGTATTCGTCAGATCGAAGGTCAGGCGTTGCGCCGGTTGCGCCATCCAAGCCGCAGCCGCGATTTGAAGGATTATTTGCGATGACGACGCAGGCAGCCTGCGTGATGATGATGCGTTGCATGCCGAGGCGCTGGGGAAGCGAGGCCCCGTAAGCGCAACGGTCCGTGATGCACGGAACACGGCAGAAACCCGCCAGCCTCGCTGGCGGGTTTTCTTATTTTCGGTTACACGGGCTTTTTTCTTTGAACAGGATTTACAAGATTTACAGGATGAAAACGGCTTCTGATACAATTAGGCTCCATCCTGAGAACCTTGTCAAAGAAGCACTACATAACTACTGTTATTCCTGTTTTCAGTTATACTCTTGAGAATTGTTATAGGAGGAGCGTGATGAGCGACAAAAAGAAGATTCTTGTTTCCATAGCCTGGCCTTATGCCAACGGCGATATGCACATCGGGCATCTTGCCGGTGCGTATCTGCCCGCCGATATTTTTACCCGTTATCATCGTTTGGTCGGCAACAACGTGTTGGTGGTTTCCGGATCGGATTCGCATGGCACCCCGATCACCGTACGTGCCGACCAGGATGGCGTTACCCCGCGTGAGGTTTTCGAACGCTACCACCAGCGCTTTCTGGAGACCCAGCGCGACATTGGTATTTCTTACGATCTGTTCACGCATACCGATACCCCCAACCACCATCGCGTGTCGCAGGACATGTTTCTTGGACTGTTGCACAACGGCTATCTCTACAAAGAGACGCAGCAGCAGTATTACTCCGAAGTATCGCAGCAGTTCCTGCCGGATCGTTACGTCGAAGGGACGTGCCCGTACTGCGACTACCCCGACGCACGGGGTGACCAGTGCGACAACTGCGGACGGTTGCTGGATGCGCTGGAACTGAAGAACCCGCGCAGCAAGATCGATGGCGCAACACCCGTGATCCGTGAGACGGAGCACTTCTTCATCGATCTAGAGAAACTGGAGCCATACGTCCTGGCCTATCTGGAAAACGGTAAAGAAGACTGGCGACCCAACGTCCTTAAATTCTCGCTCAATTACGTCAAAGGCGGACTCAAAGGGCGTCCTATCACCCGTGATATCGAATGGGGTATCCCGGTGCCTCTGGAAAGCTATTCGGGCAAGTGCCTGTACGTCTGGTTTGAGGCGGTGATCGGGTACCTTTCCGCCAGTATCGAGTGGTCGAAGTTGGTGAGCGATCCCGACGCGTGGAAAGCGTGGTGGTACGATCCGGCAGCGTTGCCGGTGTATTTCATCGGCAAGGACAATATCCCCTTCCACACCATCATCTGGCCGGCGGAGTTGATCGGTGTGGGGCAATTGTATGAGGACGACCCGGCGAAACGTTTCAACCTGCCCTACGATGTACCCGCCAATGAGTTTATGAACCTGTCGGGCGCGCAATTCTCCAAGAGCCGTGGGCGGATGATCGCCATCCTCGATTTGCTGGAACGCTACGACGCGGACGCCATCCGCTACTACGTCACCGTCGTGATGCCGGAGACCAGCGACAGCGATTTCTACTGGGACGATTTCGTCCAGCGGAACAACGGTGAGTTGGTGGGCGTGTGGGGCAACCTGGCGCATCGCGTGCTCTCGTTCACTCACAAGCATTTCGGCGCTGTGCCGGAACCCGGCGAGATGGCCGACGTGGACCGTGAGTTACTGGCGAAGACCGAAGGCACGTTTGAGACTGTGGGCGCACATCTGGCGGGCCGCCGCTTCCGTGCGGCGCTTTCCGAAGCGCTAGACTTGGCGCGCGAGGCCAATCGCTACCTGGAAGTCAAGTCACCGTGGGCGCAGATCAAGACGGATCGCGCCGCTAGCGGGACGAGCCTTTACGTGGTGTTACAAGCGATCAACGCGCTGAAAGTGCTGCTTTCGCCGTTTCTACCCTTCTCGGCGGAGAAATTGCACAAGGCACTCGGCTACGAGGACCAACTATTCGGCAGCCAGTACATCGACGATGTGGAAGCCGAGGGCCAGCGCTATTCCGTCCTGCGTTATGACCCTGCTCCCGCGCGCGGTACGTGGGCGTTTGAGACGCTGCCCGCCGGGCGCGCGTTGAGCAAGCCCACCCCGCTGTTTAAGAAACTCGATGACAGCGTCATTGAGGAGGAACTGGCGCGGTTGGGGATTCAAGCATAGCCCGGCGCGTTTGACACTTCTCCCATTCCTGCTAAAATGCAAGTTATGAATATCTGCACAGTTATGCATCATCACCATACGCTAACGCCGCTCGATTCGGGAGGCGCGTTTGCGCGTGTGGATGAGTAGAACGCAAATGTGCTTTTAGGGTCAATTAAGCCCCCCGGATCAACCGGGGGGCTTTTTTATGTCAATGGATTGAACAGATTTTATTTCCCAATCCTGTGAGTCCTGCAAATCCTGTCTAATTTGGAAGGAGAACCTATGTCCCGACGGACCGAAATTCGACTGTCTTTGCCCAGCAAAGGGCGCTTGGCCGAGGATGCGGTGAATTTTCTCACAGCGTGCGGCCTGCACATCTACAAACCCAATCCGCGCCAGTATGCGGCGACGATTCCGACGCTGCCCAACGTCACCGTGTTGTTTCAACGCCCGACGGATATTGTCGTCAGCGTGCGCGATGGAAGTGTGGACTTTGGGATCACTGGGCTGGATGTCACCGCCGAACACGGCGGCGGTAACGGGGAGGTGCTGGTGCTGCACGAGGCGTTAGGATTCGGCAGTTGTCGGTTGGCGGTGGCAGTCCCGGAAGCCTGGACGGATGTCACCACGTTGGCCGATCTGGCGACGCACACCTGCAGCCTTGATAAGCCACTGCGTATCGCCACGCAATTCCCCAACCTCGCGAGCAACTTCCTCACGCGGAACGGCGTTGCCTCTATTGCGCTCGTCAAATCCGAAGGCACGCTCGAAATCGCGCCCGCGATCGGTTACGCGGATTGCATCGTGGACCTGGTTGCGTCTGGCCAGACATTGATCGACAATCGGCTCCGCGCGCTCACGGACGGTGTGGTCATGCGCTCCGAAGCGGCGCTCATCGCCAATCGCGCTGCACTGCGCGACCGCCCCGAGGTGCTCAGCGTGGCGCGCACGCTGTTGGAGTTCACCGAGGCACATCTACGCGCCGAGGAACATCACCTCGTCGTCGCCAACATGCGCGGGGAATCACCGCAGGCTATCGCGCGACAGATTTTCGCACAGCACGTACTCGGCGGGTTGCAAGGCCCGACGATTTCGCCTGTGGTGGTACGCGAAGATATCGCTGCTGGTGAGGCCTCTAGTGGGGCGCTCCACTGGCACGCCGTGCAAGTCGTCGTGCGGCGCGACAGGCTGATCCAGGCCATCGCCGAACTGCGCGCCATCGGCGGCAGCGGCGTCGTCGTCACACCAGTGACGTACATCTTTGAGGAAGAGCCGGCGCGGTATAGGGCGATGATGGAAGCGGCGAAGGGATTGTAGATTTTCAAATTTTAGATTTGTTGATTTGGGTAGTATGATGACAACTTGGGAGGAGACAATGATTCGTATCTATGAAAATCCCGATGAGGCTAAGGAGATTTTGAACCGGCGACAGATGTTGACGGTAGATGATGTCCCCGATACGGTACTTACGGGCATCAAGCGCGTGTTCGGCGAAGCGCTGACGCCGGAAGCGGCGGTAGCGCGGCTGCTGGCGGACGTGCGTGCTCGCGGCGATGCAGCGCTGCGCGAGTGGACGGTGCGGATCGACGGGGTGACGTCGGATGCGCTGGAGGTCCCGCAGACCGAATGGGAAGCGGCATATCAGGCACTTGATGCCGATTTTTGTGCTGCGCTAGAGACTTCCGCCGGGCGCATTCGTGATTTCCACGCCCGGCAGCCTATTCCCAACTGGACGACAGATGCGATGGGTGGCCTGCTCGGCCAACGGCTCGTACCGCTGGAACGCGTGGGCATCTACGTGCCGGGCGGGACAGCCCCGTTGCCCTCGTCGCTGTTGATGGCGGCGATCCCGGCGCGGGTGGCAGGTGTGGATGAGGTCATCATCTGCACACCTGCCGACAAGCAGACCGGGCGCATTTCGCCGTTGACGTTGGCTGCGGCACACATCGCCGGCGTGGATTGGGTGTTCGCACTCGGCGGGGCGCTCGCAGTGGCAGCGCTGGCCTTCGGGACGGAGTCTGTCCCGCGCGTGGACAAGGTCGTGGGTGCGGGTGGTCTGTTCACGACGATTGCCAAGCGCCAGGTTTACGGCATCGTGGGGTTGGATGGCCTGTACGGCCCGACGGAGACCATCGTTGTGGCAGACGATTCGGCCAATCCTGCTTGGGTTGCCGCCGATTTGTTGGCGCAGGCGGAACATGACGTGCTGGCGACAGCGATCCTGCTCGCGCCGTCGCGTTCGCTAGCTGAGGCGGTGCAAGCGGAGGTCGAACGACAAATTGCATCGCTCAGTCGCGCCGATGTCATTCGGACATCGCTGGCGGAGCAAGGTGGCATCGTCCTCACGCCCGATCTGGCGACGGCGGTGCGTCTGGCGGATCAGTTTGCCCCGGAGCACTTGTGCCTCTCAGTCGCAGAGCCGGAAGTGTGGGTGGACAAAATCCGCAATGCGGGCGGCATCTTCGTGGGCGAGCACTCGTTCGAAATGCTCGGCGATTACGTCGCTGGACCGAGCCACATCATGCCTACTGGCGGAACTGCGCGATTCAAGGGTCCTGTCAATGTGCTGGATTTTGTGAAAGTCATCAACATCATCGGATTGGACGCAGATACCGCCCGCCGCCTCGCCCCCGACGCAGCCAGGATTGCGGATGCGGAATCTCTGACAGCGCATGGTGCGGCAGCGAGGTTCAGAGCGAAGGATTTGGGAGATTAAGCGGATGAACCCAATAGACTTAATCAGAAGCGACATCGCAGAAATGGAACCCTACACGCCGATTTTCCCGTTCGACGTGCTGGCGGCGCGGCTAGGCCGTGCGCCGGAGGACATTATCAAGCTGGACGCGAACGAGAACCCCTATGGCCCTTCGCCGAAGGTAAAGGCGGCGCTGGCGAATCTGCAGTACGCGCACATCTATCCCGATCCAGGCAGTGACGCCCTGCGGGCCAGGCTGGCCGACTTCACCGGTGTGCCTGCCGAGAATTTGTTGGCGGGTGCGGGCGCGGATGAACTGCTCGATTTGATTATGCGACTTTTCCTTCACCCCGGCGACGCGATTCTCAACTGTCCGCCGACGTTCGGGATGTACCCCTTCGATGCGGCGCTTCACGGGGCGGATGTTGTTTCGGTGACGCGCCATTCCGACTTTTTGCTTGACGTGGATGCCATCGAGGAGGCTGTCTTCACGCATCGCCCGAAGCTGCTGTTCATCACATCTCCCAACAATCCCGACGGCGGGTGGGTTTCCGACGTTGTTCTCGATCGTTTGTTGACGCTGCCTGCCGTCATCGTGCTAGATGAAGCCTACATCGAATTTGCGGGGATCAACGGTGTGCCAGGGATGGCACGAAGCCGTATCGGCCAGGTGCTTGAGCGGGAGAATCTCATCGTTCTCCGCACGTTTAGCAAGCTGGGGGCGTTGGCGGGATTGCGTGTGGGCTATGGTGCATTTCCCATCGCGCTGATGCCGCACTTGTGGAAGATCAAACAGCCGTATAATGTCTCCATTGCGGCGTCGACGGCGGCTATTGCTGCGCTGGATGATCTGGATTGGCTGATTGACAAGGTGAACCGCATCGTCGCGGAACGCGCGCGTTTCTTTGATTTGCTCGCGTCGATTCCGTTCTTGCGACCGTATCCCTCACAATCCAACTTCATTCTCTGTAAGGTTGTGGGCCGGGACGCGCACGCACTCAAGCTGGCGTTAGAAACTGAAGGCATTCTCATCCGCTATTACAGTAACGCCGGACTGAGCGACCATGTGCGCTTCACGGTAGGCCGTCCGGAGCAAGTGGATCGGGTGATCGAAGTATTAAGGGAAATCTGATCGTGATCCGTGATGCGTAATCAGAAGTCACGTATCACGCATCACGGATCACGAAGGGGGCAAAATGCGAACGAGCACAATAAAGCGGAAAACTAGCGAAACAGATATTGAAGTCACATTGGCATTGGATGGCAGCGGCCAACATGACATTGCCACCAGATTGGGTTTTCTCGATCATATGCTGACGCATATCGCGGTGCACGGGCTGTTCGATCTTACAGTGCGTGCCAAAGGTGATCTGCATGTGGATGCGCACCACACCGTCGAGGATGTGGCGCTAGTGTTGGGCAGTGCCTTCGATCAGGCGCTCGGTGACCGCAAGGGCATTGTGCGTATGGCGTACGCTTACGTGCCGATGGATGAGACCCTGGCATTCGTCGCCGTGGATTTGTCCGGGCGACCGTATGCGGTGGTCGACGCGGTCTGGAACGCCCCCGAAGTTGGTGGCATCCCGGTGACGTTGTGGGAGCACTTCTTCGAATCCTTTGCCGTCACCGCGCGTGCCAACCTCCACGCGCGAGTGCTTTACGGACGCGACGATCATCATAAGACCGAGGCGCTCTTCAAGGCGCTAGCTCGCGCACTCGACGCTGCCACACAGCTTGATCCGCGCCGCGCAGGTAGTGTGCCGTCAACGAAAGGGATGATATAGGGGCGATGCATTTCCCGCCCTATTTCTATTGACAATGTGCTATAGCGTCCGCCGAGATGTTGTTAACCAGTACGTGTGTGGAAATGCTTCGCCCTTATAGGAGGAGAGATGATTGCATTGATTGATTATGGAGCCGGGAATGTGCGCTCGGTTCACAAGGCGCTGACGGCGGTGGGGGCCGGTGTGCAGGTGGCGCAAGAGCCAGCCGTTGTTTTAGCGGCGGATAAGGTCGTGCTTCCAGGCGTCGGTGCGTTCGGCGATTGTATGGCGAGTCTGGAACGACTTGACCTGATTGCGCCGATCCGCGCGGTTGTCGCGCGGGGCACGCCGTTCCTTGGCATCTGTGTGGGGATGCAGGTGCTCTTCGATGAGGGTACGGAGATGGGGCAACACGCCGGGCTAGGTTTATTGCCGGGGCGCGTTGTCAAATTCGACATCGATCCCGCGCTCAAAGTGCCACACACTGGCTGGAATCAGGTCGTTCCCAGTATCAAGGCACCACTGATAGCTGATCTGCCTGATGGTGTGTGGACCTACTTCAACCATGGGTATTATTGTCAAGCGAAAACAGAGCACACTCTAGCCGTCACCGATTACGGGGGTGAGTTCCCGTGTGTTGTTGGGCACGAGAATGTCTACGGCATCCAGTTCCACCCGGAAAAGAGCCAGGATGTCGGTTTGCATATTCTACGAAATTTTGTTGGGATGTAGGGGCGAGGCATTTCCCGCTTTACCTTTGTTGACAATGTATTGTGGCATCCACAGATAATCCGTTAACCAATATCGTGGTGGAAATGCCTCGCTCGCCCTTACATGGCATGTAGATGAGGAGGGGATTTTATGGATATGTTTACGATCTATCCAGCGATTGACTTGCGCGAGGGTCGCGTGGTGCGGTTGGCGCAGGGAGATCCCGACCGCGAGACGGCCTATGGCAATCAACCTTTAGCTGTAGCACGGCGCTGGCAGGCAGCCGGGACAACGTGGTTGCACGTCGTCAATCTCGATGGCGCGTTCGGAGAGGGAGGGCGCAAGAACGTCACGGCGTTGGCACGCATTCTTACTACGGGACTGAAGGTGCAATTTGGCGGCGGTGTGCGCGACTTGAAGACGGTGCGCCGCGTGCTCGATATGGGGGTGGCGCGTGTCGTACTGGGAACAGTTGCGGTGGAGAATCCCTCCGTGGTCAAGGCGGCACTGGCGGATTTTGGCCCGGAGCGTTTGGCGGTAGGCATCGACGCGCGCGATGGCTACGTCCGCACGCGCGGCTGGCGCGAGGCTGCCCCGCTGAAGGCAGCGGACCTGGCTCAGCAGTGGGTGGATATGGGTGGGCGCTGGCTCATCTTCACCGATATTGCCCGTGATGGCATGGGTAGCGGCGTAAACATAGCCGCGACGGCAGCGCTGGCCCAGACGACTGACTTGTCGGTAATCGCGTCTGGCGGCGTTGCCACGCTGGACGATGTGAAGCGCGTGAAGGATGCCGGGCTGAGTGGCGTCATTGTTGGGCGTGCGCTTTACGAGGGGCAAATCAGCCTGGAAGCAGCGTTGAAAATCTAACTTGATTGAAAACGGGAGGTTTTGATGAGCAGAATCGAAGAGGCTGTGGCTTATTTTGCAGAGGGGTTCAGTTGCGCGCAATCGGTTTGCGCGGCCTATGCGCCGCTTTATGGGATGGAACGCGAGATGGCGTTACGTGCGGCAGGCGCATTTGGCGGCGGTATGGGGCGCTCTGGGCAGACATGTGGTGCGGTAACAGGCGCAATCATCGTCATCGGTCTAAAACACGGCAAGACGCAGGTCGAAGACAACGCCACGCGGGAAACGTGTTACGCACTCGCTGCCGAGTTCATCCGCCGCTTTGAGGCGCGTCACGGCGCGTTGACCTGTCCGGGGCTCCTGGGCTGTCACATCGGCACGCCCGAAGGTCGCACGCTGGCGCACGAGAAGGGACTCTACGAGTCGATTTGCGTGAACCTAGTGAGGGACGCTGCGGAAATCCTCGAAGAGGTTCTGGAGATCAAGGAGGCCTGATGTTAGCCAAACGTATTATTCCTTGTCTGGATGTAAAGGAAGGGCGCGTCGTTAAGGGCGTGAATTTCGTCAATCTGCGTGACGCGGGCAATCCGGTGGAGCAGGCACGGGTCTACGATGCGCAGGGAGCCGACGAACTGGTCTTCCTCGACATTTCCGCCACGCACGAAGGCCGCCAAACGATGATCCAGGTCGTGCGCCAGGTCGCCGTGGAAGTCTTTATGCCGTTCACCGTTGGCGGCGGCGTGCGCACGATTGACGATGTGCGCAATTTGCTACTCGCCGGGGCGGACAAGGTCAGCATCAACTCGGCGGCGGTGTGCACGCCGGAGATTCTCACACAAGGCGCGGAGCGGTTCGGTAGCCAGTGTATTGTGCTGGCGGTGGATGCCAAACGCCGCGCTGACACGGCCGGATGGGAGGTTTACATTAACGGTGGGCGCATTCCTGCGGGATTGGACGCAATCGAGTGGTGCGCGCGCGGTGTCGATCTGGGCGCGGGTGAAATCCTGCTCACCAGTATGGACGGCGACGGCACGCTCGCGGGCTATGATATAGCCTTGACGCGCGCTGTTGCGGAGACCGTGTCTGTGCCCGTTATTGCCAGCGGTGGCGCTGGGACGCCAGCCCACTTCGCCGAAGTCCTCACCGAGGGTAAAGCAGACGCGGCGCTCGCGGCTTCCTTGTTCCACGACAGGGTGCTGGATATTCGGGATTTGAAGGTGTATTTGGCGGAGCATGGAATCGTAGTAAGGCAATAGTCTGCGTGATGCGTGAGACGTGATGCGTAATGAATGGTCAGGAAGGCTCTCACGTATCACGCATCACGTGTCACGTGGAGGGGGTACGCAATGGCGATAGAATTGGCTTTCGATGAGCGTGGCTTGATTCCCGCCGTTGTACAGGATGCGACGACGGGTGAGGTGTTGATGGTGGCCTGGATGAACGTCGAGGCGTTGCGGTTGACGCAGGAGACGGGTGAGGCGCATTTTTGGAGTCGTAGCCGTCAGGAATTATGGCATAAAGGCGCAACGTCGGGCAATGTGCAATACGTGCGTGAAATCTGGATCGATTGCGACGCGGATGTGCTGCTGCTCAAGGTCAAACCGGCTGGGCCGGCATGTCATACGGGGAAGCGGAGTTGTTTTTACAGGAGATTGGAATGACCGATATTTTCGACAAGCTTTTCGCTGTAATTATGGACCGCAAAGCGAATCCGGCGCCGGGTTCGTATACTGTGACCTTGCTCACCGATATAGACGAAGCGCTGAAAAAGGTGGGCGAGGAAGCCATCGAGGTGGTACTCGCGGGCAAGGGTCAGAGCGACGAACGCTTGATCTCCGAAGCTGCCGACCTGATCTACCATTTGATGGTGGCACTGGCTGCCCGCGGATTGACCCTAGATGACGTGCGTGCCGAATTGACGAGGCGGCGGAAATGAGACATCTTTTCCTTTTCGACGTGGACGGTGTGCTCGTTGACGCACGCGGCTATCTGCGCGCATTGCAGGACACGGTGGCGCATTTCGCTCGACGGATGTGCGTAAGTGATCCTGTTCTCACCGAGGACGAAGTCCGCGCCGGAGAAGCGCACGGGTTGACTTCCGAGTGGGATTCCGCGCCAGCGTATATCCTGACGTTGCTCATTGAGCGCCTGCGCCGCGAGCCATCGTTGATGTTGCCCGTGCGCTGGAATGATGCGTTGGATACTTTGGGATCGCGCCCGCTTGCACTGCCGCATCTTGATTACATGACGCTTGTGGCGCGAGTAGGGGAGAGGCGACGCGATTTCAAGGAGACCAGCCACGCAGTGCGCGCAGTCTTGTGGGACGACGCGCAAGCCTTGCTCGTCGCGCAGCGTGAGGCCGTGGAGGCAATCCTGGATGAGCTTTTGGCCGATACCCATAACTTCGCTCGTGCACCCATCACACGGTACTTTCAGCATCTCGTCATCGGCAGTGAGGGCGTTGCGACAACCTATGGTATTGCGCCGTACTTTGAAGCGCGACCTTACTTGTTGGACCACGATGTGGCGGAACTGTCGCCGGAAACTGCCGGTCGGCTGCGCGCGGCGGCTGCAGCCGGCCATATCCATCCGGTAATCTATACCGCCCGGCCCAGCCTGCCGCCGAACGGAGCGGCCGCATCGGCGCTAGGCTATTCGCCGGAAGCAGAACTCGCGCAGATGTTGGTGGGTTTGGAAGGCTGGCCTCTTATTGGCCTGGGGCGGTTGCAGTGGCTGACAGAACGTTGTGGAGGATTAACGGCGCAGATCGTGAAGCCGTCGCCGCTGCAGGCGTTGGCGGCGATTGGCGCTGCAGTCGGGTCGGAACCTGTCGCGTTGGAAGCCGCGTGGGGATTTCACACAACAGGCGAATTGCGCGGGCCGTTGGCTGACCTCGGGGCGACGACGGTTCATATTTTCGAGGACACGGTCGGCGGGATGGGGGGTGTGCGCGATGCAGTGGAGGCGCTGTATGCGGCAGGCGTGAATATTCACTGGCAACCCTATGGTATTACCCTGGCGACAGGCGCAAAAGCTGAAGCTATGGCGGCGCAAGGCATCCCTACGTACCGTTCGATCAATGACGCGGTGGAAGTGGCGTTATCCTTTTTGGATCAGACGCACGTCTAACTTATGCGTTTCTCCCTCCGCTAATGCCAGGAGCGCCGTGCGTGGGATGACCACAGCGTTGCCCTGGCACTCGAACGTCACCGGTTCGCCGTTGAGCATGACCGTGTCGATGGTATAGTCCCCGCAGTCAAGGTGCTCCGGATTGTGGTAGACGATGTTCACCTGCCGGTCGGCAAACAATGTGTGAATGGCTGCGTCGCCGTTGGCGGTGAATTGTTCTGCGACCAATTTGGGTTCCAACAGCAGCGCGCCGAGTTGTCCCTTGACGCCGAAGACCTCATTGACCAGTGTGAGTAGGTACCAACTCGCGGAGCCGGTCAGGTAAGGATACATACCGCGCCCGCGTGGATTGACGTATTCGGGGATGCCTGGATACATTCGGCTGACGGCAAAATCGCGGCAGTGGCGGTAAATGCCATCCAGCACTTTGTGCCCTTCGTGAACCAATCCGCGCCGGTAGAGCGCGTTGGCGTACATCACGGCCATGTGGCTGAACATGGCCCCGTTCTCCTTGTGGCCGAAGGCGTAGCCGAAGCAGCGTCCGAGATTGAGCAGCACGTCCCCGAAGTTGGTGTTGAGCCGGTAGCCGCCCATAGCTTCCGCGTAGAGGTAGCGGTCCGCCGCAGCGACGATGGCCTGCGCCTGCTCCGCCGTGGCGACGTTGCCGAGCAGCGCGAACGTCTGCCCGGTCAGCGTCATCCGAACGCCGCTGGGGTGATCTCCCTCAACTGGCTGACCGTCATCGTCGTAATAGCCGTTGAACCAACCGTACCTGTCCGCGTTCTTGATCCACTCCTGCTTTTGCAGGTGCACCGTCAGCCAATCGGCTTTGGCGGCGAGGTCATCCGCGAGAGCTTGCAAACTCACCGTTGCCTTCTCGCCAGAGATAACGGGTTGCACCACCGCGAAGTACTCAGCCAGGCGTGTTTGTTTTGCCGCGATGTTCGCATAATCGACCGGTTGGTTCAACGTGTCGAGCAGCAATAGCAGTTCGGTGGCGAGTGCGGTTTCCGTGTCGCCCGCCGCAAGGAGCGCGCGCGCCAAAAGGGCGCGCGCCAGTTCGCTCAGCGTGCGCAGGTTGCCCGCGTACAGCGCGGTGAAGGCCACACTTTCGCCGCGCCGCCGCGCCATGTCCATGCCGTCGTTCCAATCCGCGCCTTCCAGCTTGATGATGTTGTGCTCCCCGACGTTGAAGAATGCTGTGAGGTGTTGGATCAGCAGGTGTTCGAGGACGGAGCCGGAGTAGACCGCACCGGACGCCGTTTTGAGCTGCGTGCCATCTTCCGGCTGCCACGCCAGATCGAGCGTTTGCGCGCGGTTGATGAACTGGTCCTTAAAATAAGCTTGCTCTTGCAGCAGGAAGTCCAGGTCGCCGGTGGCGTCGAGGTAGAGTTGGGTTGTCAGCAGCGGCCACGCGCCGTGATCCATCCACACGCGGGGGATGTTGTTG
>JAFGSL010000578.1 GCA_016934645.1 Anaerolineae bacterium | reverse complement strand
ACGGGAGCCAGATTTGGAAAAGTACTTTGTCCGCATCGCCCCGTTGGCGGCTTGATTGCTGGATGGTTTATTTTCTTTGGACGGCCTAACATGAACGGATCATAACATGCGATTGGATGCCAAATTGTTTGGAAACGAGGTTGAGGAACGCACGACCGATCTATCGACGGCGAACCGGCTGCTCCAGGCGGCTTCGAAAGTCTCCAAAATCGCCATTACTATCCTTGAACCGGAAGATTTGCTTTATCAGGCCGTCAATCTAATCCAGGAACACTTTGATTGCTACTACGTGGGATTGTTCCTGGTCGATGATGCCCGGCGCTATGCAGTTTTGCATGCCGGAACCGGGGTGGCGGGCGCAGAAATGCTCCGCCGGCAACACAAACTTGCCCTTGCCGACAACTCGATGATCGGATGGTGTATCAACCACGCTCAAGCGCGCATCGCTCTGGACGTTGAATTGGAGGCAACCCGCTTTGCCAACCCGCTTTTGCCCGACACCCATTCTGAAATGGCGCTTCCACTGAGCGCCAGGGGTGAGACTATCGGGGCACTCACCATACAGAGTGTGCAAAACAACGCTTTCTCCGCGCAAGACATCACTGTACTGCAAGCGATGGCTGACCATTTAGCCACTGCTATCGCCAATGCCCACCTGTATGAGGCCGCGCAATTAGAAATCGCCGAACGCAAACGCGCCGAGCGTGAGCGCGAAGCGCTCATCGCCGAATTGGAGCGTTTTACCTACACCGTCTCGCACGATTTGAAAAGTCCCTTGATTACCATCAAAGGATTCTTGGGTTATTTAGAACAAGACATCGCCAGCGGCAAAGCCGACCGCATCCACAGTGACATCAATCGTATCGCTAACGCCGCCGATACCATGCGGGATTTGCTGAACGATCTACTGGAGCTTTCACGCGTTGGGCGGGTGTCGAATCCACCTGAAGTTATCTCGATGAACGCGCTGGCCCGAGAGGCTGTTGAGATTGTCGCCGGGCAACTGGCCGCGTACAGCGTGCACGTCGACATCGCGCCAGATATGCCCGAAGTCTATGGTGACCGATCGCGGCTGCGCGAAGTATGGCAAAACTTGCTGAGCAACGCCGCTAAATTTATGGGGGATCAGCCACATCCCCGCATCGAAGTGGGCGCGCAAGCCCAGAACGGTGAGACAGTCTACTTTGTGCGTGATAATGGCATCGGCATTAATCCGCGTGATCATGACACGGTGTTTGGTCTGTTTGAAAAACTTGACAGTAACAGTGAAGGCACCGGTATCGGCTTAACTATCGTCAAGCGTATCATCGAAACCCATGGTGGGCACATTTGGGTCGAATCGGAAGGCGTAGGGCATGGTAGTACATTTTGCTTTACTCTGTCATTTTCTTGAGGCAGCCTTTACGGAAAGGAGAGCGTGATGACAAAAGACGCATTTGCTATTTTGCTGGTTGAGGATAACCCAGCGCATGCCGAGCTGGTGTTGCGCAGCTTTGAACAGTACAACGCTGCCAGCCATATTTACCACGTATCGGACGGTGAAGCTGCCCTTGATTACGTATTTGCGCGTGGCAACTATGCCGATGCACGGACCTTTCCCCGGCCCGATGTGATTTTACTCGACCTGCACCTGCCTAAAGTCAATGGGTTGCGCGTGCTTCAGGAGGTCAAAGAGTCGCCTAATTTGCGTAGCATCCCTGTAGTGGTATTGACCACCTCCGAAGCCGAAAAAGACCTAGAGAGCGCCTATTACTGCCATGCCAACAGTTACCTGGTGAAACCGGTAGATTTTAATAAGTTCACCGCGCTGATGCAAGAGCTGGACCTGTACTGGCTGGGTTGGAATCGCTGTCCTGATGATATGCCGGCAGACGACGCTCCGGCGGCACCGACTTGACTTTAAGATCGATTTCATATACTCTGAGGAATAATCATCTTCATAATAGAGTAGGAACAAGATCTGTGAGACGGCCTCGATACTGAAAATAATCGTATGACTACCCACTCATGGCTATCATATTGTTGTCAAGGAGCATGCAATGAAAGGCAAACCTCCCATCATTTTGTTGGTTGAGGATAATCCTGCTCATGCGGAGATGGTGATTCGCAGTTTTCAAGATCACATGATGGCAAACAAAATCATCCATCTCCTTGATGGAGAAGCGGCGCTGGACTACTTGTTACGCCGTGGTCAGTTCACCGTCCCGGAAGCTAGCCCGCGCCCTCACGTGATCCTGCTCGATCTACGCCTGCCTAAAATCAACGGTCTACAAATTCTCCAGGAGATCAAGCAAAACGAAGCCCTGCTCAGCATTCCCGTGGTGGTCCTGACAACTTCTGAAGCAGAGCGCGATTTGGTGATGGCCTACGAGAACCATGCCAACAGTTATCTGGTCAAACCTGTCGATTTTGCCAAGTTCTCACAGTTGATCAATGACCTAGGGCTATACTGGCTAGCCTGGAACCGGCAGCCCTAGAGCTAGACTCTATCCGGAAATCGTGCTCGCGAGCGTTTCTGGTGCGTCAACGGCAAATTTTCGGATAGGCTCTTAGCCTACACGTCCGCAGCAGCAAAAATCGCGCTGATGATAGCCTGCGCCTCTTCCTGGATGCACGCCAGATGCTCTGCCCCCCGGAAGCTCTCGGCGTAAATTTTGTACACATCCTCCGTGCCCGAAGGTCGCGCCGCGAACCACCCGTTTTCCGCGATGACCTTCAACCCGCCAATAGGTGCGTCGTTGCCCGGCGCGCGCGTAAGTTTGGCGAGGATCGGTTCCCCGGCCAACATCTGTTCTGCCACCTGTTCCGGTGCAAACTCCCGCAAAAGTGCCTTCTGTGCGTCGTTCGCGGGTGCGTCGATGCGCTCGTAGACGGGGCTACCAAACCGACTCTCCAACGCACGGTAATGCTCACCGGGATCTTTACCAGTAATGGCGGTGATCTCGGCAGCCAGCAAGTCGAGGATAAAGCCGTCCTTGTCGGTAGTCCAGACGGTTCCCTCGCGGCGCAGGAACGACGCTCCGGCGCTCTCCTCGCCGCCAAAGCCATAAGAACCATTGAGCAGACCATCGACGAACCACTTGAAGCCCACGGGCGTTTCCACCAACCGGCGGCCCAGATGTGCCGCCACCCGGTCGATCATCGCGCTGGAGACCAGCGTTTTGCCCACTGCAGCGTCAGCGCCCCATTCAGGACGATGCTGGAAGAGATAGTTAATCGCCACCGCCAGGTAGTGATTGGGATTGAGCAACCCGGCGCTGCGGGTGACGATGCCATGGCGATCGTAATCCGTGTCGTTGCCAAAGGCGATGTCAAACTGCTCCTTGAGCTGGATCAAACCGGCCATCGCGTAGGGGGACGAGCAATCCATGCGGATTTTGCCATCCCAATCCAGGTGCATAAACGCGAATGTCGGATCGACAGCGGGATTGACGATCTCCAGATTCAGCCCATACATCGCGGCGATGGGTTCCCAGAAAGCGACGCCTGCTCCACCCATCGGATCGACTCCGATTTTCAAACTAGCACTGGCGATAGCATCCATATCGACCACGTGACGCAAATCCGTCACATATGGCGTGATGTAGTCGTGAGGATGCGTCGTCGCAGCTCTGATCGCTCGCGCGTAGGGCATCCGCCGCACATCGTGTAGCCCTTCTTCCAGGATATGATTGGCGCGCTCCTGAATCTGCTTCGTGAGTGCGGTATCCGCAGGGCCACCGGAGGGCGGATTGTACTTGAAACCACCATCCTCCGGCGGATTGTGCGACGGCGTGATGACTACCCCATCGGCCAATCCCGCTGTTCGCCCCTGGTTGTACGTCAGAATCGCGTGGGAGATCACGGGTGTAGGCGTGTAGCCCAGGCCCTCCTGGTAGAAAACTTGCACATCATTGGCAGCAAACACTTCGATGGCCGACGCCAGCGCAGGTTCGGAGAGCGCGTGGGTATCCATCCCGATGTACAATGGGCCGGTGGTGCCCTGCGCCGCGCGCAACTCGCAAATCGCCTGGGATGTCGCCAGGATGTGGGCCTCGTTGAAGCTGCAAGTTAGCGAAGATCCGCGATGCCCGGACGTACCAAAGGTGACACCCTGCGCAGCCACGCTCACGTCCGGCTGGTACATGTAATAGGCCGTCACCAAACGCGGGATATTGACCAACACCTCGCGCGGCGCTGGCTTCCCGGCTAAAGGATGGGTAGACATAAGCACCTCCTCAGAATGACACATTGCGAATTACGAATAGCGAATTACGAGTCATGATTCGTGATTTGTAATTCGTGACTCGTATCACAAGTACATCGCGTCCATGTAGACCGTCGTGAAGCTTGGGTGGACGGTCAACTCGACATAGCGGACCCGCTCGCTGATTTGGGCGGCCAGGCGACGCTGTGCGGCAGAGATGAGCATCTGCCGTGCGCCAGTCCCGGCGGCGTTCCCGACCTGCTTAAAGCGTTCCAGCGGCAAAGGCGGGAACATCCCAATGCGGATCGCGCTCTCCAAGTCGAGGTACGTGCCGAACGCCCCCGCGACGATGAAAGTATCGATGTCCTGAGCCGTCAACCCGGCTTCCAGCAGCAGAACTTCTACGCCTGCGCGGATTGCGCCCTTCGCCAATTGGATCTCATTGACATCCCGGCGGGTGACGAGCAAGTCGTGACCGTTGCCCGTAGCCGTTGCGGACGCGAGCAAGAACGCGCCACCGCCATTCCACGGGACAATACGCGGGTGATCCGTCTGGAAGCGCCCGGTGCGCTTGACGATCTCGGCGGCACGCAGTTCCGCCACCGCATCAAGGATGCCGGAGCCGCAGAGGCCCACAGGCGGTTTACCGCCGATGGTCTGAATGCGCACGTCGTCGCCTGTGCTTGCACGATCATCCGTGTCCGTGCGGGTCAATATCTGCACGTACTCCACTGCTCCGGGCGCAGCGCGCATGCCCGCGTAGATGTGCGCACCTTCGAAGGCTGGACCGGAGGCGCAGGAACAACTCAGCAGTTGTCCATCCACCGCCAAACTGATCTCGGTGTTGGTACCGATATCCAGCGCAACGGTCGGTTTTTTCGCGCGCCAGGCATCTGTCGCCAGCAGCATCGAGATGTGATCCGCGCCGACGTACCCGGCGATGTTTGGCGGCAGATACACCTTCGCGCCGGAGGCCAGCTTCAGCCCCAGATGGCACGCGCAAATGTCCAGTGGATCGGTGACGGCGGCAATGTAGGGTGATTCGCCCAACTGCCGCACCGGCAGTCCCGTAAAAAAGTGGTGAATGGCCGTGTTACCCACCACCACCGCTTCGACAATTTGCTCGTGGCTGACGCCAGCCTCTCCGCAGAGTTGATCGATCAAATCGTTCAGGCTCTCCATCAGCCGTGTTTGCAGCAAGCGGCGTCCATCGGGATGCTCGTTAGCGTAGGCGATGCGGCTGACGACGTCCTCACCGTAGGCAATCTGCGGGTTCATCAGTCCCGCTTTGGCTAACGTATGGCCGGTCGTCAAATCGAGCAGATAGGCCGCCATCTTCGTTGTGCCGATGTCCACTGCCAGGCCGAGCAATGCCTGCTCAGGATGCAACACGCCAACAACTTCGCTACGATGATTCCGTCGTCGCAGGGCCAAGCGCACGGACCAATTCTGTTCGCGCAGCTTTCCAGAGAGGTCACGCAACACCGGTTGGTCGAAGAAAGGTCTGGGAATGTCCTGCTCCGCCAATGCGTCGGTCAAACGGACGGTGTCGGAGCGCAAATCGTGCAACACCGGCACAGAAACGGTGACATCCACGGCCTGCACCACGGGATCGATGACGATTTCGCTCTCCTGCCCCTCAACCTGGAGACGCTGCGGCGTGCTCAACGAGGCGGGCGGAATGTCAATCTTCACATTGCTGAGCGGCCGAGCCTGACAAGCCAACCGGTGGCCCGCCGCCAGTTCTGCCGCGCTGAACGCGCGCGCTTCAACGGGAGTGGGCGGCATCAGTTCGCCGCGCACCAACCGGATGCGACACTTGCCGCACGCGCCCACGCCACCACACACGGCGACGATCTCCACGCCCGCACGCTGCGCCGCGTCAAGCAATGTCATCCCCGGTTCGATAAGTGCCCGGCGTCCAACGGGCTCCAAGTCCACTGTGAATTGCGTCTGTTGTTGAGAAGGATGTTGTATATTCTCCACGTGCTAACCTCGCCCAATCGTTATTTTGTGGCTAAAGGGTAACACCTATTTTATTGACGTCAACCCGTCAACAGCCGACATCACCTTGGCCTAAATCCCCTACCCAAAAACCACTTCAGTGGCACAGACGTACATTGAAGCGTTACATACTTTTAACCACTTGGACACGCAATCTTAACCATAACGGTAAGAGGGCGGGGAACTCTAGCGACATATGAAGCGTCATGGAGACATAAGCGCCTAGAAGCGCGTGCGCAGAGGCGCATGGTTATTCAATCTCACTGTAAGGAGGGAAACTACAATGTTTACTAAGCGAATGCGTTTGATCACTATGTTATTAGCGCTGCTGGTGCTGGCTGCGCCAGTGACAGCGCAAGGACCAAGTCCACAGCACTCCGATCCGACGTGGCAAGCGACGTATTGGAACAATGTGAATCTGGCAGGAGCGTTGGTCTTGCAACGCGCTGAGGCCAACATCGACTACAACTGGGGGTACAGCTCGCCCGCGCCAGGTGTCGTCACCACAGACAATTTCTCTGCGCGATGGACGCGCTATATCGACGTGACACCCGGCACATACCTATTCACCGCCACAGCAGACGATGGCATCCGCGTCTGGGTGGATGACGCGCTGATCATCAATCAGTGGTACGAACGTCCCGCGACGACGTACACTGCCGAGAAATATCTCGGCGCAGGCCACCATCTCATCCAGGTCGAATACTTCGAAAAGGGTGGATTGGCTGTTGCCAAGGTACAATGGCAGCTCAAGGATCAGATACCGACAATCACACAGTGGCGCGGCGAATACTTCAACAACATCACGCTCGGTGGGACGCCCGCGCTAGTGCGCAACGACGCCGCGATCAACTTCGATTGGGGAGCCGGCTCGCCCGCGCCAGGTGTAGTGGGAGTGGATCGCTTCTCGGTGCGTTGGACACAAACGCTCAACTTCACCGCCGGGATGTACCACTTCACACTCACAGTAGATGATGGCGCACGGCTATGGGTGAACGGCCATCTGCTCGTGGACGCCTGGATCGATCAAGCGCCGCGCACGTACACCAGCGATCTGTATCTGCCTGCCGGCCAGGCGACCATCGAGCTGCAATACTACGAAAACGCGGGTGGCGCGGTGGCGAAGCTCTCGTGGAGCGGCGGCGGAACAACGCCCACGCCGCCACCCGCCGGGACCATCATTTTGGATGAACGGGATGCCGGCTTCGTCAAGGGCGGTCCAGCCAGCGGGTGGCGCTATCAGAATGAGGGTTACAATAGCACCCTCATGTGGACAACGAACAACTACAACGCCAACTCGAACTACAACTGGGGACGGTGGTACCCATCGCTGTCCGCACGACGGTACGAAGTCTTCGTCTACATCCCGGATCGTTTCACCACCACCGGGCAGGCGCGCTACTGGATCAACCACGCCGATGGCTACACGCTGCGCATTGTGAATCAATCGGCCTACAGCAACCAGTGGGTGTCGCTGGGTACCTATCGATTCCGGGGCACCAGCGAGGATTACGTCTCACTGGCCGACGTGACCTTCGAGGCTACGCGTTCCCGGCTCATTGCCTGGGATGCGGTGAAGTGGGAACCGCGCTAAGCGCCGAGTGTTGACGGCTTAAGCTACCAGTACAAAATATCTGGGTCGCAGGTAACATCTGCGACCCAGATACTCTCAAAGCAAAGGGCTCTGCCCACGCGCTTCACTTGCGCAGAAAGCACATCTGGAAAATGATGAGATTCCAGTATTGCCTTCAATGAAAAATATTGCTATAATATATATCATATAAAGGTCTTAATATTCTTTGTTAAAAATATGAGGAGAACGGCGATGAAGCAACGCGGAAACAAGTTTCCGATTTATGTCTTCTTCTGTGCGGTCATTTTGATCAGCCTGTTCGCGAGTGTAACACCGGCGTTGGCTGCAGAGATGCGCTACACCGTCAAACCGGGCGACACGCTGTACAGCATCTCGCGACGCTACAATGTCAACGTGAGTGAGTTGGCTACAGCCAACGGCCTGACATTGCACTCGTGGTTGTACACGGGGCAGCAGTTGGTTATTCCTGGCATGGCTGCCGAGTCCCCCCAAGCCCCTGCCTCCGCGCCCGACACAGAGCCTGCGACAAACACAGGCATCTACACCGTGAAAGTGGGCGACACGCTGTTAACCATCGCTGCGCGCCACGGCTTGCGGGTAAGCCAACTGGCTGTGGCCAACGGGCTGGCGTGGAACACTTGGGTCTATACCGGGCAGCAACTGACCATCCCTGGTGCAATGGCAGAGACGCCTGAAACCGATGAGCCATCAACAGCAGAAACGCCCGCGGAGGAAACGCCAACAGAAGAGGAGACACCGGCAACCACTTCAGATGGTGTCTACGTGGTGAAAGCAGGAGATAATCTTTTCCGTATCGCGCTGCGACACAATGTCACCCTGGCAGCGCTAAAAGCGGCTAACGGATTATATTCCGACATCGTCTACGTGGGCCAGCGCCTGACGATTCCGGCCCCAGGCACCACACCGGTCGCGGTGCCTGCTGCACCAGCGACGACGTATAACGCATCATCTGGCGAGAAGTGGATCGACGTGAATCTCTCGACGCAGACCATCGTCGCCTATCAGGGGCAGACAGCGGTCTACTCGGCGCACGTTTCGACAGGGTTGTGGGGAACCCCCACGGCCGTCGGCACGTTCGCCATCTACGTCAAATACATCTCCACACCGATGTCCGGTCCGGGGTACTACCTGCCAAACGTGCCACACACAATGTACTT
>JAFGSL010000577.1 GCA_016934645.1 Anaerolineae bacterium | reverse complement strand
TATTTTTACCACTATAGGCTAGGAATGCAAAAGCTCGTTACTGCACTAGGCAGAGATCACCCGCGGATTTATGAAGCGCGCATCCTGCAACATCGCCTCAACGAAAATCTAGCGCAAACACTGGAGCACGGCACGACGCCATCCCTCGAAGACAGCCGTGCGCGCATTCTCGAAAGCTGTGAGCGCCTTAGCCGCCTCTCGACCGGTGCATCGTTCCACGATTTGTGCGGGCTGCCGGGAACGTCAACATCGCAGATAACGGCAAAAGACAAACAAGTGCTTTTGGATGCGTACTTCACGCGGATGAGCGATCTGCTGGTCTATCAGGGGTTGCGAAATGCCCACGCCGCCAGCGAAGTGCGCGGCATCGCCCGTGAGCAGACACTTGCTGTACTTCACGGTCTCGGTGACGACGGCTCAAGCAAGGGACAGGTATTACAATTTCTGTATGAATCGGGCCTTATTACCCAAGGCCCGGCGGTTTTCTTCCTATCAGACGCCAATTTGCGGGAGGTGTGGCTCAACGGCGCGTTCCTGGTCGAAGCACACCTGGCGGGTTCGCACATGGAAGGCGCGCATCTGGAACACGCGCACCTGGAATGGGCGCACCTGGGCGAGGCGCAACTCAACGAGGCGCACATGAAGAAAGTGTTCCTGGTTGCCGCGCACCTGGCTCGCGCCAATCTTCTGAAAGCCGATCTACGCGACGCGCACCTGGTTGGCGCAAAACTAGCCGGCGCCAACCTAAAAGAAGCCGACCTCACCAACGCGCATCTGGAATGGGCCTTCATGGGCACTGCGAATCTATTGGGCGCGTGCCTGAAGGGCGCGCAAATGGTGGGAACCGAACTGCGCGGTGCAAATCTGGCGTACACCGATCTCTCCGGGGCCAATTTGGAAGATACCAGCCTCACATGGAGCCGTCTGCGCGGTGCAACGTACAACGAAGAAACCTTCTGGCCGGAAGGCTTTGATCCCATTTCAGCCGGCGCTGTGCTGAAAGAATGTCCAGAGTAAACGGCGACACCCATGTCGTGCGACCAAGCATCAACGTAACAGAGAAACGCTTCGAACAACTGCTGGAACGGATTCTGCTTGAGGCCAAGGCACTCTGCAACGCCGACGGCGGGACGCTCTATCTGTATACTACCGATGAGCATCTGCAATTCGTTATTATGCACAACGACTCGCTGCATATCGCCCTCGGTGGCGCGTGCGGTGAGCCCATCGCCTTTGCGCCACTGCCCTTGTACGATCCGGTGATCGGCGCACCCAACCATCACAACGTCGCCGTCCACGCGGCACTCACACGCGAAACGGTCAACATCCCCGATGCTTATCACGCCGAAGGTTTCGATTTCTCCGGCACCAAAGCCTTCGACCAGAAAACCGGCTATCGCTCGCAATCTTTCCTGACCGTCCCACTGCAAAACGAGAGCGGTGAATTGTTGGGCGTGTTGCAGCTCATCAACGCGCGTACCCCAAGAACCGACAACGTGATCGCGTTCAGCGTCGGACTACAAAAGGTCGTAGAATCGCTATCGAAGTTGGCGGCGCTGGCGTTAGCGGCCTACATCCGCGAGCAAAAACTGCGCGCCGAGATCCAGGAACTGCGCGTCGCCGTCGATCAGGAGAGGAAACAGCGCCAGGTCGCAGAAATCACCGAGTCCGAGTACTTCCAGAAACTACAAATCGCGGCCCGCAAACTGCGCGCCCGCGTGGCCCATTCGTCTGGGAAATAGGGACTGGGGATTAGGAGCCAAGGGCCTGATCATAAATCACTAATCCCTACTCACCGCATGCTAGGAGGCACAATGAAAACCACAGAGCCATCTATCGAAACATACCGCAAATTTCTCAAGAGCGACCAATGGGAAAAGTTCGGCGAGATGCAGACCGACCAACAGAAGCGACTGCCCGCGCCGCCGCTGCAAACACCTTATCCTGAAGACGCGCCGCTGGTCGACCTGGTCGCCCCTGCTGACCTGACCGTCGGCACCATGCCGCTGCTTGACGCGATCAATCAACGCCAAAGCCACCGTCGATTCAATGACGCAGCGCTCACCCTGGAGGAATTGTCTTTCCTGCTGTGGGCCACACAGGGCGTTCACGAGGTCTGGCGTGGCGGGATCGCGGCACGGCGCACCGTGCCCTCGGCAGGAGCGCGCCATCCCTTTGAGACGTATCTGCTCATCAACCGGGTGACGGGCGTAGAACCAGGATTGTATCGCTACCTCGCGCTGGATCACAAACTGTGCTTTCTAAGTGCTGAGCCAGCGCTGCCACACGAAGTCGGCGCAGCGTGTAACGGTCAGAGCTTTATCGGGACGGGCGCGGTAGTCTTCATGTGGACGGTGATCCCCTATCGCACGGAGTGGCGCTACAGTATCATCTCACCCAAGATTATCGCCATCGACGCAGGACACGTCTGCCAAAGCCTCTACCTGGCGAGTACAGCCATCGGCGCAGGGACGTGCGCAATCGGCGCGTACAATCAGGCGGCGCTAGATGCGCTCCTCGGCGTGGATGGCAAGGAGGAATTCGCCATCTACGTTGCGCCGGTGGGAAAAATAGCTTAACAGGGTGCCCTGCACTTCGGAAAGTGCAAGGCACCTACCTGCAAAACGGAGTCAACGGCGGCGGCGACTGCGCGATGACTTTTTCTTAGAAGTTTCCGTAGGTGCTCGCGTGGATTCCTTCTCGTCGGTAGGCTGCGGGACGGGCGCGTGGAGCATCCGCTGGTAGTCATCGTCGAGCAGCATCGTGATGATCTCCAATCCCTCCTCATCCTCGGCCAGACTGCGCGCGAGGGGGATGAAACGCTGGCTGCGCTCTGTCTTCAACTTGTCGCGGGAACGCAAGCGCGCTTCGAGCAAAGCGGTCAACCGTTCTGCCACCACATCGGCTACATCTTCGTCGGTCGGCATTTTGCGCTCTTCCATATCGATGCTGTAATGCTGGATAATACGCTTGAGCATAAGCTGTTCGGTCAGCCCCACCAACGAGATAGCGACGCCAGCCGCACCCGCGCGGCCCGTTCGCCCGGCGCGGTGGATGTAACTCTCGACATCTTCAGGTAATTCGTACAGAATCACGTGGGAGAGTTCGGGGATATCGATGCCACGCGATGCCACGTCGGTCGCCACCAGGAAGCGCAGTTCGCCCTGACGCACACGCCTCAGCACTCGCTCACGATCTTTCTGCGAGAGATCCGAACTAATTTCATCAGCGTCGTAACCGAAGCGCTGCAAAACAACGGTCACGTAATGCACGCGCATCTTCGTGTTACAGAAGATAATCGCCGAACTGGGATTCTCGACCTCGATCAACCGCACCAGACCGCGATCCTTTTCCATATCGGGTAGCGTGTAGTAGACGTGCTCCGTATCGGTGACGTGAACATGATCGCTGCTCAACGTCAGGAACTCCGGCTCCTGAATAAACTGGCGCGCAGTGCGCTTCACGGAAGGGGGAAACGTCGCCGAAAACATACAAGTGTGGATGTCGCGCTTTGGCAGGTAGCCCTGCACCTCGCGCATGTCGGGATAGAACCCCATCGACAACATGCGATCCGCTTCATCGAAGACAAGCATCTTCAAATGCTCCAGCGTGAAGGTGCGCTTGAGCAGATGATCGAGAACGCGCCCCGGCGTGCCCACGACGATATGCGCGCCCTTGCGCAGCGCATCGATTTGTGGGCCGTACCCGACGCCGCCGTACACCGCCACAGTACGCAATCCGGCCGGGCCACACAGCAGTTCTGCTTCCTGCACCACCTGGCGGGCCAACTCGCGCGTCGGTGTGAGGACGAGAGCCTGGCACTGATCGCGCGCCGGATCAAGGCGTTCCAACATCGGCAGCAAATAAGCGCCGGTTTTACCGCTCCCGGTACGCGCCTGGATCATCATCCCGCGACCGGCGAGCAGATAGGGAATCGCGCGCGCCTGTACCGGCATCAGCGTTTTCCAGCCCGCACGGGCTGCCGCAGCACGCAGCGGTTCGGATAACTGGTCTAGGGAAACGTCGGCCAAAGTATTTTGCGGCTCATTCGTAGCTGGGATATCTATTGCACTCAAAATAACCTCTCTTCTGAATAACTTGATCAAACTATACTAAATTGTAACACACTTACAGCAGGATGAAAAGGATAAGGCATTCAGCCTGCCCAGGTATGATCCAGGTGACGGACTGAGGGCGACAAAAAACCCAATATTGACAAATTCACTGATCCATCGTATATTCTTTGTATATACAGAAAGGAGTCTGCAATGGAAACACGAGTAAAAATGTGGGGCAACAGTCTGGCGCTGCGCATTCCAAAACCCATTGCCGCCGAGATAGGTCTGGATGATAACTCTCCAGTAGAAGTCGTCGTCATTGATGGAAAACTCGTTGTTGCTCGAACTACTGAACCCGAATACAATCTTGACGAGCTTTTAGCACAAATTACCGAAGAGAATCTGCACAGAGAAATAGACACTGGCCCACTTGTAGGAAATGAACTGTGGTGACTTTCGAATCTTACGTGCCGCGACGCGGTGACGTTGTCTGGATCACCTTGAATCCTCAAGCTGGACATGAACAGGCAGAGCGACGCCCCACCGTAGTGTTATCACCCCGAACCTACAATGACAGAGTTGGCCTAGCTATTCTTTGCCCTGTAACAAACCGAGCGAAAGGCTATCCATTTGAAGTCGCCATTCCTGAGGGCTTTCCGATCACCGGCGCGATTTTAGCTGACCAAGTAAAGAACCTCGATTGGCGTGCAAGAAATGCAGAACTGATGTGTACGCTACCGTCAGAGACAATACAAGAAATCCTTCGCAAACTCCACACGCTTTTGAGTGACTAAACGACTACCGGCTTTCAGCCGGTAGTCGTTTAGTCCGAAACGTAGCCATCCTAGGTATTATAGTATCGTCATAGGAACTATGGCTGTCTGTGTAGCTGTGACTGTTTGGCTGATATTTTAGGACACTTCAGTTAATATAATTGACGCTCCCTTCTTTTCGATGTATAATAACGATGTATACATAAGCAGGAGGCACACCACGATGAACAGAACACAAATCTACCTGACAGAAGAAGAGCAAAAGGCTCTGCGCGCCATCGCGAGCTTGCGAGAGACAACGCAGAGCGAGGTGATCCGGGAAGCCATTGATCAATATATCGTCAAGCATCACCAGGCCCATCGGGTGCAAATGCTCCGCGAAGCCCGTGGCATCTGGGCAGACCGCGACGATATCAGTGCCGCAGACTTGCGCGCTGAGTGGGATCGCCAGTTCGAGGAATAAGCATGACCGAATCCCAACAACTGCTGGTTGACACGGATGTGCTAATCGAATATTTGCGTGGGTCAGAGCAAGCAATTGTTTTTCTGGAGTCGCTGGAGAGACGTCCAGCGATTTCCGTTATCTGCGTCGCAGAGGTTCTGGCTGGCGTACGCGACGAAACTGAACAAGAAGCGATCGAGTGTTTCCTGCAAACCTTCGATATTCTGCCGGTGGACGACGCTGCAGCAAGGCTTGGAGGTCACTATCGCAGAACCTATGCAAAATCGCACGGCACCAGCCTCGCTGACGCGCTCGTCGCAGCGACTGCCGTAAACAATAACCTCCGTCTGGCGACCTTCAACGCCAGACACTATCCAACGCCGACCGCACTTACACCTTATCCACGTGATACTCAGTAAATCGAAACCTTAACTTGCAACCTTCAACCCATAACATTCTCTCAAAGGATCTCACTTATGTCAAAATACAAAGTCGGTATCGTCGGTTGTGGACGCCCGTGGAAGTCGGCGGGCGCGACGGGCTTCGGGATGGCGCATCTGCACGCGAAGGGCTACGAAGCCACGCCCGACGCGGAGATCGTCGCCGCGGCGGACATCAGCCAGGAAAACCTGGACGCCTTCTGCGCCGAACACACCATCCCGCACGGCTATCTGAGCGCGGACGCGATGTTCGCCAACGAAGAACTAGACATCGTCAGCATCTGCCTGTGGCCACACTTGCACGCCGAGATGACGGTTAAGGCGGCTGAGGCAGGTGTGAAAGCGATCCACTGCGAAAAGCCAATGGCGCTCACCTTCGGCGAAGCCAGGCGTATGGTCGAAGTGTGCGACGCGCACAACGTCCTCCTTACCTTCAACCATATGCGGCGCTTCGGCGCACCATTCCGCAAGGCCAAGGAACTGCTCGACAGTGGCGCGATTGGCGCGTTGGAGCGCGTCGAAGCATTCACCTCCAACCTCTACGACTGGGGCACACACTGGTTCGACATGATGTTTATGTACAACGACGAAACGCCAGTCGAGTGGGTCATCGGGCAAATCGATGCGCGCGGTGGACATCCGATCTTCGGCGCACCGCTCGAAGGCCAGGGCCTCAGCACGTTCAAGTGGCAGAACGGCGTGATGGGAATGATGGTCACGGGCTATGGGACGAAGAACGTTCAGAGCACCGGTTGTGCGCAGCGCCTTATCGGCAGCGATGGAATCATCGAAGTCGGTGTGGATAAGGACGTGCAGGTGCGCCTGCGCAACGCCGCAACCAGCGGCGTGTGGCATACCATCGCCGTGGACGGGGGCCTGCACGGCGACGACCTGCACGTACAAGCCGTGCTTGACCTGATCGATGCGCTCAACGCCGGACGCGCGCCTGAACTTTTAGGACACCGGGCACTACAAGCCACGGAGTTGATCTTCGCCACCTACGAGTCCAGCCGCCGCCGCGCCCGGGTGGACCTTCCGCTCGACATCGAAGATTCTCCGTTGGTGTCGATGCTGAACAATGGCGACATGACCACCTGGTACGACGGTTTCGTCGAAGCCAACAGCATCCGTCAGCACTACTGGCGCACCGGCGACGGGACGAAGCCCACCCTCGTACTCTGTCACGGCGTCACCGATAATGGTCTGTGCTGGACGCCTGTGGCGCGCGCGCTGGAGAACGACTTCGATGTGATTATGGTCGACGCGCGCGGGCATGGCCTCTCCGACGCGCCAAAGAGCGGCTACACCAACGCGGACCGCGCCGCCGACGTCGCCGCCCTCATCCAGGCACTCGGTCTGGAGAAACCGGCCATCCTCGGCCACTCGATGGGTGGAGCCACCGTGGGCACAGTCGCCGCCACATATCCCGAGTTGATCAGCAAGGTCCTGCTTGAAGATCCAGCCTGGTTCGAGGATGACGCTCCGCAACAGACAATGACAGATGCGGACCGTAGAGCGAACGTCACCGAGCGCCGCACTGAAATCATCAACCGAGCCAAACTCTCGCGCGAGGCCTTGATCGCCGAAAACCGCCAGAATAGCCCTCTGTGGTCGGAGGAAGAACGCGGCAACTGGGCCATCGCCAAGCAGCAAGTCAATCCGAACATCGTCAACATCTATGCGAAGGTGCGTGGTCCCTGGCGCGATATTGCGCAGAAGTTCCAATGCCCCGCGCTGCTCATCACGGCGGACGTGGACAAAGGCGCCATCGTGACCAAAGCCATGGCGACAGAAGCCACGCAGATCAACCCGTATATCCAAGTCGCCCACATTCCCGGCGTGGGTCACAACATCCGCCGCGAAGCATTCCAGGCCTATATGGCGGTAGTGAAAAGGTTTTTGCTATCGTAATATGTGACACGTGAGAGAGTCATCACGTATCACGCATCACGCATTACGTTTGTACTTTACGTTTTACGTCATATAGTGTAAAATAACTATAAAGTTATTCAATATCGTACAAAAGGAGTACCATCATGGCAGAACCAAAAGGAAGTGTAACCGGCGCCCATCAGGAACATCAGATCAAGTTCTACGGGCTTTCAACGTGTATTTGGTGCCGAAAAACCCGGCAATTCCTTGAAGACGAAAGTGTCACCTTCGACTTTGTCTACGTCGATCTTTTGGAGGGCGACGAGCGCGAAGCGGTGAAAGATGAGATCCGGGAGTGGAACCCACGTGTCTCCTTCCCCACCATCGTCATCGATGGCGCGCAATGCGTCGTCGGCTTCAAAACCGATGAACTAAAGCAGGTACTGGGATTATGAGCGAAAGCATTACGCCAGAACAGATAGAGAAGCTGTACCAGCGGCTGGATCGGGACGCGCGGGCCGGGGGCTACAACCTCAACCCCGACAAATCGTTCACATTGGGCCTTGTGGAGAGTCTGCTCATCAACGAGGCACGCTACGGGTACTGGGCCTGTCCCTGCCGGCTGGCGGATGGCGTCCGCGAGAAAGACCTCGATATCATCTGCCCGTGTGACTACCGCGATCCCGATCTCGATGAATACGGCGCGTGCTTCTGCGCTCTCTATGTCTCGGACGCGATCCGCGATGGTGAGCAGGAATTGGAGCCGGTTCAGGAACGGCGCCCGCCCGGCGGGCCGACCGCTCAAGTCGAAGAACACGAGCATGACGAGGAAGAGGGTGCAAGCACCCTAGTCGGCTTCACCCACAGCGGCATCCCGGTGTGGCGCTGCAAGGTCTGCGGCTATCTCTGCGCGCGCCCGCAGCCGCCGCTCAAATGCCCTATCTGCAAGGCGGATAAGGATCGCTTCGAGCGCTTTGCCTAGCGAGCACGTGACTTTAGGATTGAGAATTAAATAACTGTCTGATTAGTTATTGAGCTACCTGACTCTTGCATTTTGAGTCAACAGCATTAGGCTTGAGAG
>JAFGSL010000576.1 GCA_016934645.1 Anaerolineae bacterium | reverse complement strand
GTATGCGCTACACGCCGCCTACTGGCACAACTCCTTCAGCTTTACGCGCAGTCACGGCTGCGTGAACCTGTCCATTCTTGATGCGAAGTGGCTGTTCGAGTGGACGACGCCCTACACGCCGCCCGACGTGAAGATCGTTTACAGCAGCAACGCCAATCCAGGGACGTGGGTGTGGGTGCATAAGACGGGGCCGGTTCCGGGGCAGGAATAGCGGAGCAACTACACAATTGAGACAAAAAGAACGCCGCGGCATTGACGCCACGGCGTTTTTCGTATGTGATGCTCTAACGGGAAGCTTTCCCCAATTTCCGCAGGCCGATCCCCACGCCGACCAGAATCAAGGCGATGAGCGCCAGCAATGGAACGGGGAAAGTCGCTTCATCTACCGCTCCGGTTGCGGGCAAAAGGGCCGCTGTTGGCGCTGTCGTACACGCAACGGGATCGCCGACCTTGGAAGCCGCAGCCTGGTCGACCAGACGTTGCGCATCCTCCGGCAAGAGGAAGCGCTGATCCACGAGGGTCTGCGCCTGTGCCGTGAACGCGCTCACGTAGGCGGCGTGACTTGCAAAGCGCGGGCTGCCGTCGGCCAGCGGTTCGCATTGCTTGTCGAGGAACGCCCCGAACAGCCCCATCCCGTAGAAGCTGGCGGGGTCGGCTGCGATGTACACGCCGCGCCCCAACACTACATCCGGCAGCCGGATGCCGCCGAGGGCGTTGCCCATCGCGTCGCGGTTGATGCCCGTCACCAAATCCAGCCCGTACACGTCCATATACGTGGAGTCGATTTGCCCGAAGGGTGCATCCCCCATGTGCGTGCTGGGCGGCGGTTCTGTGCCTTCCGTCACCCATTTATGCCCGGCGATGAAGAGCGCGCGCATCACAGGCGCCCAGTCGAGGGGCGTCGACCCTTCCGGCGTAACGCCGTACATCAGGGAGAGTTCACGCATCCGGGATCCATCCGGGATATGCGGCGCACCGGCGACTTCGTAGCTGCGATAGGTCGCGGTGTTCTGCTGCAAAGCCTTGGAATTCCCACCGGTTAGCGCCGATATGACGCGATCTGCCTCCACGTTGAGGACCATAACACGGGTTGCGCCCGCTGGCGGCGTGAAATCCGCGTGCGGCCAGCTTGGGACTATCAACAGGGCGAAGTCCAGCAGACTCTGGGCCGGTGACGCCAGCATCGTGAGCATCGGTTCGCACGTCTTGCTCACGCCGATACCGTAGAGCTTTTGCAGTGTCCCTACCATCTTCTGCATTGCAGGGTTCTGGCGAAGCGCGAGCGCGAAGTTGTGAAGAATCTGGTTGGCCTCCTCCGCGGAGTAACTGGTGAAAGGATCAACGTCCTCTGGGTGCCACCAGATGCCCGCATAGCTGAAGCCGCGATCGAACAGGAATTTGGGCGTGAAGTATGAATCGCGTCCTGCCGTCGCGCCCATCACGTGCATTGGCTCCAGCACGAGGATGCCGTTGCCCTTCGTGGGATCGCTGGGGGCGACGATCTCGAACGCCACCGAGTAATCCCCGGCGGTCGTCCCCACAAACTTTCCGGTGTACTTGGTGTAACGCACACCGTTGAACGTGCCGAAGTGGGATGAAACTACACTCCCTTCGACAATGCCTCCTTCGGCGGCGGCGACCTGCGACGGCAGAGTGAGCGTCGCGCATAGCATCGCCAAAACAACCAAAGATACAAACCAGCGTCTCGACATCATCTTATCCTCCTGAGTCTTAATGGATTTCTCTTCAGACCTGACAGGTTTTCTGAAACCTGTCAGGTCTGTCGGTGACAGCCAATATAGCTGTTTGCTCGCGCAAAAAAGCGCACAACGCATCCACATCGCCAAACCCCCATCGCTCACCGGTATGCGAACTCTCAAGCGACGCCCGCCAGACCATGTAGGCGCAGAATCTTTTCTACAGGGCAACTTGTTCACCGATTAAGCCAAGTAACATAAACGTCTGATATAGCATTCTGCTGCATTGACGTTGACCCTGATATGACAGCAAGGTATAGGCCCGGTGTATACGAGTTCCTGAATCACTTCCTTGGGGTCTGCGACGGCGGTTGCCAAATTTTGCGCATTATCATCGAAGAAATCTACCTGGATTAGATTCCCGCCTAGGTTCGCGATGTGCAGCTCGACATCCCCCACACATGGAAAATCAATTTGCACCATGCCGATACCGACAACTTCCAGGAAACGAGCCGGCGGCTCTGGTACAATCTGTTTCTCTACTATTGTGCCTGCTGGAAAGATGCTGAACTGTACATCATCGCATTTTATTATAGGCAACGGAGTCTGCCCAGGGCCACAATTTGTGAAATCAACGCGCTTTTTTGCTTGATTCTGGAAACCCTTGCTGGTCGTCGCTATGATGTCTATGAATTCCCCTACCGTCAATTTAGACACGAGCAGACTGGGGTCGATTTGAATAACACGCTGTGTGTTTCCCATCGTATCCTCCTTTGCTGAGCTTTCTATCTAGTCCATCAAAACAGTAGCCAGGGTCTGTCCTCTGTCGACTGCCCGCTCAATGGCGACTGCAAAAATGTAAACGCCGCTTTTCCACGTCTCTTGTCGGATGGGGAGCACATTAATATGATAGAAACCTGGCAACCTTCCAGTTGTAACGCCTTTAATGTCAACAAGCGCCCCGCCAGGTCCCACAATCATCGGGTCTACTTTGAAGTTGAGTACCCCAAGTCCTGTAACTGGCACGCCTCGGGTGTCGGTTACGGAAACCACGATGTAGTTGGGTTGCCGATTTCCCGGGGCAGCTATAGTGTCCTCCGAAAACGCTGTTACGATAAGCCTCGCCATAACATTGACCTCCTTTCAGTAGTCTATGTGCTTTGCCATGACCAGAGCATCATCCGATTCCATGTGTCGCAAATATAATGATTTTGACCGGACGGTTATAGAAGTTGGGTGACGCGATGATCCCAGCTACGACTTTTGTGTTCCACCAGAACCGATTGTCCACATTGTGACTCAGCTCAAGAGTGTGCCAGTTCTTGTTCTTGTGCTGCACGGCGACTACAATGCCCTGGATGCGGTACCAATTTCTCCCTGCAACGGCCTCTTCTAAACCATGCGGCACTGAGAATCGGCCTTGATCATTTGCGCTGGTCTCTAGCAGGAAAGTCTCCAAATGAACTTCATTCGCCATAGGAATTACCTCCTCTTTTAACTACTAATCTTGTAACTTGATTACCGACTCCCGATGTTATCGATTTTCCATCCCTCCTTTACCCGTTTCGGCATCGGCCGATGCGGCAATCTGCTCGTGCAGAAACGTACACAATGCCTCCACATCGGCGAAGCCCCATCGCTCCCCGGTGTGTGGGCTTTCGAGCGACGCCCGCCAGACCGAGTGTTCGTTCTCCTTGACCGGCCACAGGCGCAGCAAGAACGAAAGGTAACGTTGCTTTCCTTCGCTCACGGGCATCGCTCCAATCAAGGTGGGCTACTCGATGGTGGAAAAGACATTCCCCTGCCAAAAGCTGACGATTACCTTTATTCTACAGACTGGATGTCCCTAAAACGTGAGTAAATCGTTAGCAATTCATCCAAAAAACTCCGCTTTGGTACAAAATATGCTACAATGTTCTATAGAAAGTTGGCTTTTTGCTATGCGCGAAAGGAGGGGCAATGAGCCACCTGGCGTTATCTTTGCTCGGCGCATTTCAAGCCACACTTGACGGAGCGCCTATCTTCTTTAGCTCGGTCAAGGCGCGCGCGCTGTTAGCGTACCTGGCCGTCGAATCGGGACGCCCACATCCCCGTGAGATGTTGGCCGCCTTGCTTTGGCCCGAAGAACCGGAGGCCGTCACTCACAGCAACTTCCGCCACACGCTCTCCGCACTGCG